>JAVEEA010000071.1 GCA_030840675.1 Pyrinomonadaceae bacterium | reverse complement strand
TTACGCGGATAAAGTTTCTTGACTTTTGCGTGGAAACAGAATAGTGTCCGCGCGTTTTTGGTTCTCATGTTTCTCATTTCGCTATCTTTTTCTTAACGGCTGAATTCTCACGAGCTGCGCTTCCTTGCATACTCGTCGAATGACGCCACTGCCATCGCACCGGTCCTGCCAGTTGCGATCCTTGTAATCTCTCGCATGATCGACCAGACCGACCGCCGTCTGGCCACCTGGATTGGCGGCATCCTTGATCACGTCAATGTGTCTCTCGCACCTCCGGGCGCGCTGGACGCAGCCAAGGGCGTGAATCTCTATCTGCTGGAACTGTTGCAGTCGCCCGCTGCTCGCGGTACGCGCCGTCCGCCACTCCTTATGACCCTCCGTTATCTCGTAACTACGCAGGCGCCCAAGCCGGAGGATGCACACCAACTGCTCGGCGACCTGGTGGTTGCCGCGCTCGAGAATCAGGAGTTTGAAGTGGAACAGGAACCACTCCCGGTCTCTGTTTGGACAGCACTCGGAGTGGCGCCGCGTCCGGGGTTTGTGTTGCGCGTACCTTTGCGTCACGAGCGTCCGGAGAAACTTGCGCCGCCGGTGCGCACGGTCGTCATCAAGCGCTTACCGCTGCGCAGCTTCGGCGGACAAGTTGTCGGTCCGGAGAACATTCCGATCATGGACGCGCGCGTCGAACTCCCGGCGTTCGAGTTAGCTACCAACACCGATTCCAGGGGAAGGTTTTACTTCTCCGCTGTGCCCGCGGCCGCCGGCGCCAGATTCTTGCGCGTACGGGCCAAAGGGCAGGAGTTTTCTATTAACACCGAACAAGTCGGTTCTGAAAACGATCCGCTTGTGATTCAACTGCAACTGGAGGGATGACATGCCGACCTATCTGACTCCCGGCATTTACATTGAAGAAGTTTCCACTGGCTCGCGGCCTATTGAAGCCGTCGGCACCAGCACCGCCGCCTTCATCGGCGTGGCGCCCAATCCTGACGCCCACCTGCATGAAGCACTCGGCATTAACAACTGGTCCCAATTCGTCAAGGAATATTCGGCGGACGCCGCCACCAGTACTCCTTTGGCCCAGGCGGTCTACGGATTTTTTCAGAACGGCGGCGGACGCTGCTATATCGTCAACGTTGGTCCGAAGAAAGAGTTGGTCGGCGACGGCAAGCAGCGCAAGGGCATTGAAACGCTGGAGGAAATCGACGAGATTGCCATCGTCGCCGCTCCCGGTTTCAGCGACGCGGCTTCCTACGACACGATCCTGTCTCACTGCGAAAGACTTCAGGATCGCGTTGCGATTCTCGACGCACCGGAGAATGGCGCAGGCTTTAATGTCGACCAGTTGAAGACTGTGGCTACCTCAGGGCCCGCGAAACCAAAGAAGCCGGCGGCGGGTGCCACGGGCGAACCCGAACCGGTAGTTGCTCCCGCCGGCGGCCTGCGCGCACGCACCAGCGACAATGGTTTTGGTTCTTATTATTTTCCCTGGATCACTATTCGTGATCCGTTTTCACCAAAAGATACCGTCAACGCGCCGCCTTCGGGCCACATTGCGGGAATCTATGCTCGTACTGATGCGACCCGCGGCGTTCATAAAGCGCCGGCGAATGAAACCGTACGCGGCGCTCTCGATCTCACTTACAACGTAACGCGCGAAGAACAGGGCGAACTTAATCGGCTGGGCGTCAACTGCATCCGCCAGTTTGCCACGCAGGGCATTCGCGTTTGGGGCGCACGCACGCTCGCGGACAGCGCCAGCGAGTGGCGTTATCTCAATGTGCGACGCTTGTTCAATCAAATCGAAGAGTCGATTGCGGAGGGAACGCGTTGGGTGGTTTTTGAGCCCAACAGTCTTTCGTTGTGGAAGTCTATTCGGCGCGACGTCAGCGCTTTCCTGATGTTGCAGTGGCGTCAGGGCGCTTTGATGGGCGCCACTCCGGAGGAAGCTTTCTTTGTGCAGTGTGACGCGGAAACGAACCCGCCGGAAGTGGTTGACGCCGGTATGGTCGTGACCGTGATCGGAATTGCTCCGGTGAAGCCCGCGGAGTTTGTGATCTTCCGTATCGGCCAGGGTGTCGGTGGAGCTGAAATTGAAACTCAGGGAGGTGCCTAATCAATGCCTGAAGCAAAAGCAACCGCACAAGCTGCCGGTACCTATGTCGATCCCTATCGCGCTTTCAACTTCAAAGTTGAAGTCGGGGGCGTGACCGAGGGTCACTTCACAGAGGTGAGCGGCCTCGGTGCGCGCGTCACGCCTATTTCATATCGCGAAGCCGGCAATAGCCAAGTGGTCCATTATGTGCCGGGCCGCGTGGATTACAGCGAGGTCACCTTGCGTTATGGCGTGACCCGTTCGCGAGAACTCTTCGACTGGTTCAAGTCAGGCGTAACCGGCCACGTGCAGCGCAAAAACATTTCCATCATCCTGCTCGATGCCGACGGCACCACGGAAGTGATGCGTTGGAACCTGGACAAGGCCTGGGCCACCGAATGGCACGGCTCGCTGCTCGACGCACATAACCAGGAAGTAGCAATCGAATCCGTAACCTTGGTTTGCGAGTCGATGGACCGCGGCTAAGTTACGAATCTGTTTGACGGAGGCTGGTCTTGCGTTTAGCGGAATTCAAAACGCGGCTGTTCGTCTTTGTCGCGGGCAGGCTGCTGCGGTGGGCCAAGTCCAGCGAACGAGAAACAGTAAGCCGAGGTGCAACTGTGCCGACGACTGCGTCGGTTCTCCCGCTCGACCCTGCGCTCGGTGACGGCGTTGATTCTTCCGGACCACCCGAGCATTGGCTGCGACTCATTAATACGCCCGCGCCGCAGCACTGGCTTGATTTGCTCGCGACGCGGTCGCCTGATCCGGAATCAACGGAAGCAACAGCGGCGCTGGAGTCGCCTTTGGTCGAGAGTGTTGCGCCAGAGCAACTCCAGGGTTTGCCGGAGCCGAAGGAACTCGCTGTAAACCGAGGCCACCCCGAGCGGCGTAACGCGAATGTCTTTAGTGAAACGAAACCGCCGCAGCGTGTAGCGAACCGGACGAGTTGGTTGGATCGGCTGCAGTTTCGTCGCAACACGCAAGAGGTTTCAGACGATTCGCTGCAAGCTTCGGCACCTTTGGAACGCGCTCAGGCGAGGGAAGCGAATCTGAAATCGGTCTTCGAATCGAGGTCGCCTGCGTCACGGCCTAACTTTGGTGAACCGCAAAGGGAAGCCAGTGAGCGAGCAGGCAGACCGTCCGAGTTTTTTCCAGTGGCTGCGAAGGATGCAGGCGATGGCAACGGTGCCCGGTTTTTTCCACCAGCAACTGCATCCTCAAACAACTCTGGTCCGAGCTTTGTCCCGCGCGGCCCGAGTCATTCGCCGGAGCCGTTTGCGATCGAAGCCGCCGGAGCGGAAGCGCTCACCGAAACCGAAGTACGAAGGCGCACGCTTCGCATTGATACGGGAAGAACCGCGAAGAAGAGTAGTAACAGGGCCGCACAGTCTGGCGACGATTCTTCCGTCCCGGAGGATTCTTCAGCCCCGGAGCTACCAGCACATCTGAGCGAAGTGAATTTTGCCGAGGCTGCAGCACGAAGCGCAGACGTGTTCGCGCTCGTGTTATCTGACGGGCCAGCCAGCGGCCGCGTTGGACGCGACGAAGGCACCCGCCGTCCGGTTGAGCGCGCGCAGCCAGTGAGTTCGCCACGATTGCCACCTCCCAATCCATCGCGGTTAGCGACAGCGTCTCGTGCTGGTCGCAACGAAACGCAGTTTGTCGCTCCGACGCAGAAACATTCTGCGCCTGGCCCAAAGTGGACCACCGACTCCGCGTCCACTGCTTCGATCAAAGCGCAACGCATGAGTAGTGAACCTGCCGAAAGTCTCTGGCCTAGTCTGCCACCCTCGCGGGCGTTTGAGTTTGCGGATGAACTTGCGGCGGCCGAGCGAGAAGACGATTCGTTGCGACGGCTCCGAAGCGAACAGCGAGGTACTCTTTGGAACGCGTAGCTTTTCTCATTGAAGAAACTGGTGAACGCATCGCCTGCATGTTGAACCCGGAGGATCTGGTGGTGCGACGCATTGCCGGGGTGCGTCCGCGTCGCTCGGCGGGTGGAGCTTTGACCGGCGCGGGACTGGCTGACGACCCGCTGCTATTTACCGGAGGCGGCACGACCGAGTTGCACCTGAACCTGCTCTTCGACGTTTCCCTCGCCGGTTCCTCAACTCCCGTAAAGGACGTACGCGACCTGACGTATCCGCTTTGGCAGTTAGCTGAGAACGCCGCGGACGAACACAACTATGGCCGTCCGCCCTTGGTTCGTTTTGTCTGGGGCAAGAGTTGGAACATCCCGGGGATTGTCGCAGCCGTCGCTGAGCGCCTGGATTATTTTTCTCCTGGGGGCGAACCGCTGCGCTCCTGGTTGAGTATGCGTCTGTTGCGCGTTGCCGAATCATCCACTGCGCTCTTTGCTGAACGACAGTCGGCGCGACCTTTTAAGTTGCCTGAAGAGGCAACGCCTCAGCCGTCAACTCAAACCGGCGCGGCGCCGCGCCAGATTGCGGACAGCGAGATTCAGGAGCATCAGGTGGCGTCGGGCGAGCGACTCGATCAGCTGGAGTATCGCTACTACGGACGTTTCGGTCACCCGTCTTTGTGGCGTTGGCTGGCGATCATCAATGACATTGCCGATCCGCTGCACATTCCTCCCGGCACCGCGTTGCAAATGCCACCGCTGTCGAGTCTCTACCTGTCACCGCGTGAAACGGAAGCGCGGGCGCAAGCAAATCAGGTGGAGGGCACTCAATGAGCCCGCAAATACAGACCTTGCCGCGACTGCTCGTCGAGTTGGATGGGGCAGCGCTTTCCGTCGAAGAAATGAGAACGCTGTGGGCGGTCCGCGTGCAACAACGACTGTCGCTGCCAACCGTTTGTGAACTCACCTTCATCGATCCCGAGGTGTTGTTGAGTAAACCGGAAACGATTGCACCGGGTGCAAAGATTAGCGTTCGCGTACCCGACACGGATGAGCCGCTCTTCAGCGGTGAAGTAACCGCAACCGAACATCTTTACGAGCCCGGCCACGGACGCGAGGTACGAGTGCGCGGTTACGACGCGCTGCATCGGCTGCGTAAGCGTCAGCCGGTACGCGCACACGTCGAGTTAACACTGGTCGATCTGATTAAGGAATTGGTCGCGGATCTGGGCCTTAACGTGGAGGCGGAGGCGCCTGGTCCGTTATGGCAGCGGCTGGTCCAGTTTCGCCAGTCCGACTTTCAAATGATCACCGAAGTCGCCGAACGCTGCGGTCTTTACTTAACTCTCCGCGACCAAACCCTGCATGTCATAACACTCGCGGGCCTGGACGAAGAGATCACGCTCAAGCTCGGTGAAACGTTACTCGAGGCGCGCATTGAAGTGAACGGCGACAGCGCCTGTCGCTCGGTTGCCACCACGGGCTGGGACCCTTTGCGCGCGGAACAACACGAAGGGAAGGCGGACCAGGCCAGAAACGGACGCGACATCAGCGCCAGCGTAGATCCGAGCGATGTCGGCGGCAGCGGTGAACGCACCATCATCGACGAAACCATCGGCAACGATCTCCAGGCCGACGCGATCGCGCAAGCTGAACTCGACTCGCGCATGGCCCGCGAAGTGATTCTGCACGGCGTCGCCGAAGGCGATCCGAAACTCCGGCCAGGCGCGCGCGTGCAGATCGAAAACGTTGCCCCGCCACTCGCCGGACGTTATGTGCTTACCTCCGTCGACCATACGTTCGACAGCGTGAGGGGATTCGTGTCGACCATCTCAACGGCGCCGCCGCCGCCAGGCGTACAGACCCGTGGTCCAATTGCCGCGTTGGGAATCGTTACGCATGTTGACGATCCTGAAGGCTTCGGACGAGTACGAGTCAGGTTGCCCACCTATCGTGACATTGAAACCGATTGGATGGGAGTGGTGACGCCGGGCGCGGGATTAGGTAAAGGATTGCTGGCCCTGCCGGACGTGGCTGACACCGTGCTGGTCCTGTTGCCCAGCGGCGATCCTGCGAATGGCGTGGTACTCGGCGGGCTGTACGGCATGTGGACCAGAGACGAGTGGGACTGGGGCGTCGAGCAAAGCGCAGTCAAGCGTTACACGTTACGCACGCCGGGTGGTCAACGCCTACGGCTTGACGACGCTCGGGAAACAATACGTTTGGAAAACAGCGACGGTAGTTATTTGGAAATGTCGCCGGACAAAGTGTTGTTGCATGCGCAGCGCGATCTGCGAATTGAAGCGCCCGGACGCAACGTCGTGATCAAGGCGAACAAGGTGGATTTCCAACAGGGGTAGCTGAACAGGAATGTTCTTCATCACCGAAGATGCTTTGATTGTCTGCCAACACGAACTGGGAATCGTGCAGAACGTGCCCACGCAGAACTGGGTCACAATTGCTACCCGTCGCGTGCAGGTTGAAGTGGATCCGGAAGGACGGACCATCAAGGGTTGTCCCAACATGGGCGTCGGCATTCGGCCGTGTGTAACGACCCTCAAGGTCACGGCGGGATATTCCAGCTTGATTCGCGTCGACGGCCGGCGCGTCTGTCTCGATACGGTGACCGGGCTGACGGACGGCACGCCACCGGGACTGGTGAAGTACAAAGTTAATAACCCCGGACAACCGTTTGTAGAGGGGGGCGCATGAAGCTTCGCCGCTACAACGCCTGGCGCCTTCACTATCCGTACGTCACGGCGTCCTCGGACGAAATGATCGAGGTGCTGGACGAGTCGATCGGCATCAATATTTCACCCACCGGCGGCATTGACATGATTGACGAGCAGGCTTCAGTGCGGCAGTCAATCCTGCTGTTGTTGTCGACGATTCCGGGCGAGCGCGTGATGCGGCCGGACTACGGTTGCGAACTGCACCGCCTGGTGTTTTCGCCGAACGACAACACGACCTCGGGGCTGGCAATTCATTACGTCCGGCAGGCGATCGATCGCTGGGAACCGCGCGCGCAGATTACGCATCTCGACGCAGGTCCACACCCGGAATATCCCGATCGTTTGGAGATCATGCTGGAGTATCGCCTGCGCCGGACGGCGGGCAGTGAGCAACTCGCGTTTTCAATTAACCTTGCTGGAGATCAGATTTGATGCGGCTGCAATCGCCCAATCTGGATGATCGGAATTTTAGTCAACTCGTCGACGAGGCGAAGAGCATTATCAGGAGCAGGTGTCCGCAATGGACCGACCTTTCCCCTGGTGATCCCGGCATCGTCTTACTCGAAGTCTTTGCGCACCTGACCGAGACAATGATCTACCGCTTGAACCGGCTTCCGGAAAAAGCGTACGTCGAGTTTCTGAGATTGATTGGAGTCAAACTAAGTCCGCCAGTCGCCGCCGCGACTACGCTTGTTTTCAGTTTGAGCAAGACGCAGGACAAGCCGGTCGAGATTCCACGCGGAACGCGCGTAACGCTGGCGCGCGCGGGCGGCGGCGAGCCGCCTCCGATCTTTGTAACCACAAACGCCGTCACGATCGCCGCCGGCAAAACCCAGGTGGAAGCGAATGCCTACCATTGCGACTTGATCGAAGCTGAAGATGCCGGCAATGGAAATGGACTCGCCGGTCTGTCGATTACCGCCAAGCGCCCGGCGATCGTCGCCGCGACGACCGAAGATCTTGAATTGATTGTTGCCGTCGAAGCCGACCCGGATGAGTTGACTGGACGCGTGCGAGCACTGCAACACGACAACAAAGCCTACGTCGTGTGGCGAGAAGCGGTGGACTTCAGCAACCTCGAGGGCCGCCAACTGGTGTACCTCGCGGATCGCATGACCGGGACCATCACCTTCGCGCCTGCGCTACAGGCACAGGACGAAGCGGGCAACCTGGCGCTGTCCGCGGCCGCGCTGGGAGCGGTGCCGAAATCGGGGAAGAAGATCAGGCTGTGGTATTGCCGCGGTGGCGGCTTGGCTGGGAACGTGGCGGCAAACACGTTGACCACGTTGAAAGATCCCATTCCTGGCGTGACGGTCACTAACCCGGAACCAGCGACCGGCGGACGCGAATCGGAGACACTTCAGAACGCCCTGGTACGCGGACCACTGGAATTGCATTCGCTGCAACGTGCCGTCACCGCGAGTGACTTTGAATTGCTCGCACTCCACAGCACCGGTAACCATGCCAGTTCCGGCGCGGTCGCGAGGGCCAAAGCGTTTACCAAGGCAATGCTTTGGGAACACGCGCCGCCCGGGACGATCGAGGTTTTGTTGGTACCGTTCATCCCCGAGGACCAACGCCCCGGCGGCGCCGTCACAGAAGCGGCGTTGCGCGCACAACAGAAAGACGACACGCTTGCGAACATTCGTAAAGCATTGGATGAACGCCGCCCGTTGGGCACGACCTGTTTGGTGAACTGGGTGCGCTACAAGAACGTACGCGTCGAGGCGCGTGCGGTGGTCCATCGCGGTGAAGATGCCGATGCGGTTAAGACGCGCGTGATCGCACGACTCCACCAAAGCATCAACCCGCTGCCGTCGTCCTTGCCTTCACCCGGGTGGTCGTTTGGTCACCCGCTCCGCGCCTCTCACGTTTACGACGTCATGCTTGCCGAGCCGGGCGTCAGCTATGTCGATCGGGTGCGGTTACGCGTTGATGAAGTTCCGGAGAAGGACATCAGTTCGTTAAGTGCCGACGCTTTTCAGGCCGACACCTGGTATGCCACTACCCACGCTCAGATGTTTCGCTCGATGGATGACGGCGAAGGGTGGGAACTGATCGATCGCTTTCCGGATGAGGAAGAGACCGTCCAGATTCGCGTTAATACTTTCCAGGCGGGACAGGTTGCCGTGGTCACGCGGTTGGCCAATGGCGGTTCGCGTTTATACGTTTCTGACGACTGCGGGGAAACCTGGCGCGCGTTAGCGCTGTTGGCATTCGCAATTAATGATCTCGCATGGACCTCCCGACAAGCTACTCCGGTTCTGATCATGGCGACCGACAATGGCCTCTTCGAGTTGTCTTTACTGCCGGGCGCCAGTCCCATTCAGATTCAGGTTGACCCCGCTAAACCCACGCTCGGGTTCACTGGCGTGGCAGCATCGGTGGGAATTCGCGGCACATTCTTCGTCGGCGCCGCGGCACGTGGTGCGGGCGGCGTTTATCTTTCCAGCCAGGGTGGACAGTCGAGTTCCTTCAACCTCATTGGCCTGAAAGGTGAAAACGTACAGGTGCTGGAAACGCAGCAGGACGGCGTCCGCACGTTTCTCTGGGCCGGCATTGCTGTCGCGGGAAACGAACCTGGTCGCGGCTGTTTTCGCTGGGAGTTACAGGGAACCGCGCCGCCCGGCGCCGGCACGCCCATGCAAAAAAACTGGGCCGGCGGCAGTTGTCACGCAGTCGCCTTCACCAATGGATTTGCTTACGCCGCAACTTTTGATAAGGGCGTGCTCTGGTTGGATTTGAGCAAGGGGGAACAAGCATCCTGGAATACTCCACTCGTCGAGTGTGGTCTAAAACTGCGTGACGATAATCGCACGTTCCAACCGGTCATAGCGCTGGCAGCCGATCCGCAACAGAACCTGGTGCTGGCCGGCGGCGCCGCGGGGATTTATCGCAGCGCCGACAACGGGACCAGTTACGAATCGGTCTCGAGCAAAATTTTTCTCGACAAAGTGACGCTCCCGGAAACCTGGCTCTTCTGTTCCGGCGAACACCAGGTGGAGGTGGTAAACGAAAATGAAGCGAAGTGAGATTGCGCAACTTTTCCCGGCGGTCTTTCAGCGCACCCTGCATGACGGCAATCCGTTAACCGCGTTGCTGGAGGTAATGGAAGCGCTGCAGTCGCCGGACGAAGCGATCATCGAACGTCTCGACGCCATCTTCGATCCGCGGCGCACGAACGATGCCTTCGTGCCGTTTCTCGCTTATTGGGCCGACCTCAGCCGGCTCTTTGACGATAGCTCGGCAGGAGAAGCAGGACCCGCTTCGCAAGTGACCATCGCCAGCGGTCTCGGGCGTTTGCGCGAACTGATTGCCAAGGCTGCGTACCTTTCAAAGTGGCGCGGTACGAAAAAAGGATTGTTGGCGTTTCTGCAAACCGCGACCGGGTACCTGGACTTTGACATCTGGGAAAACGTCGCACTCGACGGGCAGCCGCGACCTTTTCACATCAGTGTGCACGCGCCCAAAGAGAGTGCGCAGTACGACAACTTGATCGAACGGATCGTGGAACTGGAGAAGCCGGCTTACGTCACCTATCAACTTGCATTCGGCAAGTAGCGACTACTTGCTGAACCAAGCAGAAGCCCGACCGTAAGGAAGGGCTCGGCTTCTGGCGGAAGGGGATTAGGGATACCAAACCACGCGGACTCATTGAGGATCATTATGGCAAAGAGTTTTGGAATTACGACCACTGCCGGCGAGATCGTGAAGGCGGATGCTCGAGGACATGCGGAAGCTGTCTTCACGGTAACGAACGTGACCGCGCGCCCGGTCCGCGGCCTGGCGAAAGTCAGGGCGCTGGGCGACACGCGCAAAGAATGGCTGGCCGTCAACGGCGAAACAGAACGCGACTTTGCGACCGGCGCGACGCAACAGTTCACCGTCAATTTCGACGCGGGCGCGAACGCCACATCCGGAAAATATCCTTTCCGTTTGGATATCGTCTCTTCGCTGAATCCAGACGAAGACTTCACTGAAGGAACGACGGTCACAGTTGAAGTCTCATCGGCCCCGGCGCCGACGCCCATCAAGCGCATGAATCCGTTGGTTTGGATCATTCCGGTCGCGGCGGTAGTGCTGATAGCGATCGGTATCACCGCCTGGCTGTTGCTGCGAACGAAGAAAGTGACGGTACCCGATGTCGTCGACAAGCCTGTCGCCGAAGCAACCAACATTCTGGCTGATGGCAAGTTGACGTCTTCAGTGCGGGAAACGAAGGTGACGAATAAGGTAGCCGAGGGGCGCGTTGCGGAACAGTCGCCCGCGGCGGGAAGCGAGGTGGCTGAGAACAGTGCGGTCGAACTCGTAGTCGAGGCAGCGCATCCCACGCCCACGCCCACCCCGGTCGCCACGCAAAGAGTAAATGCAGCTCTCGGCAAAGCCACGACCCAATCGAGCATAGGCTTTGGCGGACTACCCGCGCGAGCTGTCGACGGCAACACCAGCGGCAACTGGTCCGACAACTCAGTCACGCACACGAATTCGGAGGCGAACGCCTGGTGGCAGGTGGACCTGGGAGCGGCCCATTCGATCGCCCAGATCAAGGTTTGGAACCGCACGGATTGTTGTCCCGAGCGGCTGGCGAATTTTTATGTCTTCGTCTCCAACGCGCCGTTTGCGTCCAACGATCTTAACTCGACGATCAGCCAACCGGGAGTTTTCGCTTTCCAGGCGCCGAGTCAGGCCGGCACGCCAACCACAATCACGGTAGGCAAAACCGGCCGTTACGTGCGCATCCAGTTGGTCGGTGCAAATTTTCTTTCGTTGGCTGAGGTCCAGGTTATGGCTGACGTGACCGCATCGGCCCAGTCCAACGAAGCAGGGAAGCGGCAGCCAATTCTTGCCCGCGATTTCTTGCCTCATGGTCGCAGCGATTGGACGCTCGCGTTTGCATCAGTGAATGGACCAACAACTACCAGCCGAACCGTTATCACACCGGCGCTAATCCTGGCGCCGGCGTCGCTGAAGATTTAACCGATCCGCTGCTTTGCGGTTGCGGCGCAACCGGGGTTGTCGGATTAAATGAAAAGGATGGAGAAACACCATGGCCAAGAGCTTCACAGTTACTACTACCGCGGTCGATACGTTGAGAGCAGATGCCGGCGGACGCGCCGAGGCGGTGTTCGCCGTTACCAATGTCAGTGGGCGCCCAATTCGCGGCATGGCCAAAGTCAAAGCTCTCGGCGACACGAAGAAGGAATGGCTCTCGCTCGCCGGTGAAACGGAGCGCGACTTCGCCGCCGGGGCGACGCAGCAGTTTACGGTCAACTTCGCCGCGACGGGAACAAGCGCTGGTGGCGCGCCGGCCGGTAAGTATCCTTTTCGCTTTGACGCGGTCTCTTCAATGAATCCCGATGAAGACTTTACCGAAGGGCCCACCGTTACCGTTGAAGTTGCCGGGGCCGGCGCACCGCCTCCGGCGGCGAAGAAGTTTCCGCTGTGGATCATATTTGTGATCATAGGAGTGGTCCTGTTGATAGGCGCGATCATTCTATTTCTAGTATTGAGATCGAGCGGCAAAGGGAACGACGGCGGCGAGCCCAGCCCCTCGCCCACTGTCGAAGCATCTCCCACGCCAACGCGCGAACCGAAGAGCGACTTTAAGGTCATCGGTACGACGCTGGTAGCGAATCCCGATGATCACGACGGTCGTTGTCCGGTAAAGATCACTTTCTCGGGATCGATCACGGTGAACAAACCGGGCAAGGTCAAGTACACATTTCTCCGGAGCGATGGCGCAACCGCCAAACCTGAATTGTTGGAGTTTGATCGCGCGGGATCCAAGACGGTGGAAACTACGTGGACGCTCGGCGCCGCGGTGCCCACCTTCCAACCCTTCAAAGGGTGGCAGCGGATCAAAATACTTTCGCCGGACGAGCTGGAGTCAGACCGCGCTAATTTCCGCTTGGACTGCAAACCGTAAACGAGAGTTGGCATTGCTGTGGCGATAACGTTCACGGTCAATTTCTGACGACCCGAATGGAACCTGGAGGCGAAAACAAATGGCGAAGACTTTCGCGATCACGACAACTGCAACCAGTACCCTGAAGACGGATGCCAAGGGCCACACGGAGGCTGTGTTCTCCGTTACAAACACGACCTCACGTGCGGTTCGCGGCATTGCGGCGGTGAAAGCGTTGGGAAGTACCAAACAGGAGTGGCTGGAACTCACGGGCGAATCAGAACGCGACTTCGCCCCCGGAGAGACCGAGAAACAGTTTGTCGTTACCTTTGATGCGCCGGTAACCGCGCCGCCGGCGAGCGGGGCAAAACCGGCCGCCGGCCAGCCTACGCCGGTCGCGGCCGCGGATAAGTACAGCTTTCGTCTCGACGTTGCAGTCGCCACGAATACCGACGAAGACTTTGCCGAAAGCCCGGTCGTGAATGTAGAACTACCCGCACCCAAGCTTGTCGTTCCGCCGAAACCTTTTCCGAAATGGATCTTCATACCAATCGCGGCCCTGGTGCTCATCGGGATCGCTGTCGGGCTTTTCTTCGCGCTCCGCAAAACCACCGTCGCTGTACCTAACGTGGTAGGCATGACGCTGGACGACGCGAAGTCAACTCTGAGTGGGGTACACCTCACGCCGGTGGAACAGGAAACGCAGATTACGGAAAAGGTGCCGGCAGGGCAGGTGATTGCTCAGTCGCCCGCCGCCGATAGTGAGCCGGTAGCGAAGGGCACCGAAGTGCAACTGACTATCGAAGGTACTGTGACGCCGGTGGAAGTGCCGGACGTCACCAAGCGGCTTATCACGGATGCCCGGGAGAAACTGACTGCCGCCGGTTTCGGTGTGGTTGAAAAAAGCACCGACCTCGCCGAAGGGTTGCAACCCGATCAAGTGGTTAGTCAGACACCAGCGGGTGGCGCGAAAGCGAAGCCCGGCGACACGGTGGAATTGGTGGTGGCAGTGCAAAGACAGATTCAGGTTCCGGATGTGGTCTTCAAGCCGTTGGCGCTCGGCGGGCAGCAGATTGTTGCCGCTGGTTTGAAGTTCATCGAAAAAGATCCGGAACTCGCGCCGGCAAATGTCGCACCGGGAAACATCAAGAGTCAGAACCCAGCCGCGGGAAGTAAAGTCCCGCCGGGTTCAACAATTGAACTGGTGGCCGCCGCCCAACCCACTACGGTGCCCGACGTTCGCAACAAGAAAATCGCCGAAGCGCAGATACTATTACAACAGGCAGGACTTGATTTAGGTACCGTGTCCGGCACAGTGAATCAAGCCAACGCGACCATAGTAACCATCACCAGCCAGACTCCCGCGGCGAACACGTCCGTGGCCAGAGGCGCCAGAGTAAACGTCTCGGTACCGTTCGTCTGCCAGTTTCGCGGTTGCTTCAACGAACCAATCACGAGGATTGATTTCGGTGCTATCAAGACCTTGAACCCGGGGATAAAGCAGCCGTTGTTCCTGCGGCGGCAAAGCACGGAGCATTAAACTTGCGCGCCACAGCAGGCTCGCACGCCCGACTCGTCTCTCGCTATTGGCCACTAAGGAAGGGAAACTCACACATGTCTGACAATTCACCACGAATGGGCGTACTCGGTTTCGTTCTTGGTTTGATTATCGCTGGCGGCAGCTACTTCGGGGTTGCACTGTGGGCCGGTGCAGGTCTTAACACCGCGGCCGTCGTGGGATTCGTGGCGGGCGTCATTGGCGCCGCGTACAGTTCGATCGCGTTCACCAAAAGAGTGTACGCGGCCGGGTTCCTCAGCATCCTCGGTTTTGTCCTTGACCTCAGCTGGTCGCTCTTGAATACCCTGGCTGGATTGTTGGTGTGGATGCCCGCATGCAAAATCAGCGGCGCATCGTTTCTGACACCTGATGCCAACAGCAGACGTTCGGGAACCTTCGTCTATAGTTCGAACCCTCGCGGCGGGGGCTTTGGCGCCACTAC
>JAVEEA010000026.1 GCA_030840675.1 Pyrinomonadaceae bacterium | reverse complement strand
TCACCGGATTGTTTTCACGGGGCCGGGTGGTTTCGGGGGAAACTTTACCGGCGTTTTCAGCTTCGCCATTACTTCGGCGATGCCGCGTTCGAGTTGCTGATCCTTGCCGGCGATTTCCGACTGCGGGTCGTTGTCCACTTCAATGTCCGGATCGACACCGTAGCCTTCGATGATCCACTGCCCGTTTTCGTCCGTCAGTCCCGACCCCGGCACGAAGATCTGTCCACCATCGATTAACGGACCGCGGCTATTGATGCCAACTACCCCGCCCCACGAACGTTTGCCGATCAACGGACCAAGTCCCGACTTGCGAAACATGTAGGGAAAGATGTCGCCGTCCGAAGCCGAATTTCCGTCGAGCAATGCGACCATCGGACCGGGGAACACGGCGTCGGGATACGTGTTCGCGTCATTGTCGGTGCGACCGTAATTCAACCCGAGCACCTTTCGCCGCAGCCGCTCGATCAGCATGCGCGAAACGTTACCGCCGCCATTCGCGCGCACGTCAACGATCAGGCCTTCCTTGCCGAGTTGCGGGTAGTACCACTTGATAAATTCCCTGATGCCGTTCGCGCCCATGTCGGGAATGTGTATATACCCGACGCGTCCGCCAGTGGCCTGGTCCACTCGCCGGCGATTGTTGGTAATCCAGTCGAGGTAAACCAGATTGCTTTCGTCAGTGACCGGCCGGTACGCGACGAGGCGCGCGCCGTCAAACGAAGGCCGGGAATTAATCGTCAGGCTCACGGGATTGTCGGCCTTGTTCCGCAGCAGACGATAGACATCGTCGGTTGCCTTCAACTCATCGCCGTCAATTGCCAAGACGTAGTCACCAACTTTTACGTTCACGCCAATCTCGGTGAGCGGCGAACGATAGATGTCTTCCTCGTTTTCACCGGCGAAGATCTTCGCAATGCGATAGCGTCCTGAGGCGCGGTCGAGTTCAAAGCGCGCGCCCGGCAAACCGCTGCGCGGCCGCGGCGGAATCTGGAAGTCGCCGCCTTCGATGTAAGCGTGCTGGATAGTCAACTCGGAAACCATCTCGCTGATGACGTAGTTGAGATCGGAACGATGGGCCACGTACTGCAGCAAAGGTCGGTACTGCTCGCGGATTGCGATCCAGTCAAAGCCGTGCATGTTGGACACGTAGAACCAGTCGCGATAGCGCCGCCAAACTTCGTTGAAGATTTGGTTCCACTCTTCAGCGGGCACGCGATCGACAAACAGTCCGCCGGTTGAGACCGGCTTCTTCGTTTTGTCGCCCGCCGGAGTAGCGTCGTAGAGGTTGTAACCCGGACCCTGCGAGACCAGCAGTTTTGTACCGTCTTCGGAGAGTGAATAACCGCGAATGTCTTCGGCAATCGTCGACTCTTTACGGTCCTTGAAAGAAAAAATCTTCAGCACGGTGGGACGATCGCCCGAGCGGCCGTAATAGAAAGCTGAGCCCACTGCGTAGATCAAATGTCCGGTCTTCGCGGACAAGCCGCCGTAGTTGTCAGCGCCCACGGGCACACGTGCGGCGCGTTGGACGATGCCGTCGAAATCGATCGTCATCGGCGCCATTGCTTTTTGCGCCGTGTCAGACTTTACGTCGCCGGCGGGCGTAGGCGCTGGACTCGCAGCAGGTGACGCTTCCGGCGAGGGCGACTTCGCCGGCTCTTTTATTTCCTTGTTGATGTCCTTGGTGGGCGACGTCGGCTCCTCGCCCGGCGGCATGCCTTTCGGTTTCGCGGCCTCGTCGCTTTTAATGATCGTCACCTCGTCGCTCTCGGCGGGAAATGGATGCTTGACGTCTTTGCGCAGCGCGAGCGCGTAAATGTAAGTGGGCCGGTTGGTCGCGTAGTTAAACTCGACGTTGGAAATCTGCGGCTGAAACTCGCGGTCGGCGAGGAAGTAAAGATAGTTGCCCTGCGGGTCCCAGGCCGGACTGTAGGAATTGAACATCTCGTCCGTAACCTTGTGGAGTTTGCCGTCCGCCACACTGAAAATGTAAACGGACGAAAAACGGTTCGGGCCTTCGTCAAAACTGAACGCGAGAAAGTTGCTGCGCGGCGACCAGACGTAGTCGCGAATCTGGCCGTGTGGCGCGTCTGCAATTTCGATCATGCGGCGATCGGAAAGAGTTACCACAAAGACTTTGCCGTCCTTGTCGGAAAACGCGATGCGCTTGCCGTCCGGCGACCACTCCGGTTGGTAACGCATGGCGCTGCCGCCCCGCGTGATCTGCTGCGCCGGTTTCAAGCCGTCCTGCGGCGCGATGTAAAGCTCCTCTTCGCCGCTCGCGTCGGAAATGTAAGCGATGCTGCCGCCGTCCGGCGCCCAGGCGGGCCACTTGTCATGCGCGCCTGATGAATGCGTGAGGTTGCGCGTCGGACCTTTTTCGATGGGCGCGGTGAAGATGTCGCCACGCGCGGAGAAGAGTGCACGCTCTCCTTTAGGACTCAAGCCGACGGATTCGATTTGATTTGCCGCGGAAACGCGACTGGGCCGGCTGGCGAGGCCTTCGTTGGGAACGGAAATCGAAATGCCGTTACTGCGTCCGCTGCGCGCGTCGAGCACCTGGAGTTCGCCGTTGAGTTCGTAAACGATCCGGCCGTCATTGTCGGAACTGGGCCAGCGCACGTCCCAAACTTTGTTGCTGGTGACTTGGGTCGTCTTGCCGCCGGCCACGTTGTAAGCATAAAGATTGAAATGCCCGTCGCGATCCGAATTGAAATAAATCGTGTCGCCCAGCCAGATCGGATCACGTGTCGCGCGCGGGCCTTCGGTAATTCGTTTCGCGGCGTAACTCTTGAGATCGAAGATGTAGAGCGCGTTTGCCTGGCCGCCGCCGTAACGCTTCTCCGGACGAAAGTCGCGCGACTGTGGCGAATAGACCATCTGTGTCGAGTCAGGCGAATAGTCTCCCGAACCAGCTTCCGGCATCGGCAAAGGTTCCGCTGGTCCACCGTCAACCGAAACTGTGTAAAGCCTGGCGATCGGCAGTGCCCACGAATCGCGTTGCGACTTGAAGACGATCCGTTTGCCGTCACTGGACCAGCCGTAAACCTGATTGTCCCAACCCCAACGTGGCGTCAAAGGACCTTTTGCCGGATAGAAAGTTAACTGGCGCGGCACGCCACCCGCCGCCGGAACTACGTAAACTTGTTCATCGCCGTCGTATTGTCCGGTGAAGGCGATCCACTTGCCGTCAGGAGAAAACTTGCCGAAGACTTCCATGCCCGGATGCGAAGTCAGACGAATGGCCGCACCGCCCGCCGCTGGAGCCGTCCAGAGATCGCCACCGTAAGTGAAAACCACGCGGTCGCCGCTGATGTCGGGGAAACGCAGTAGCTTGGTTTGCGCAGATGCGGCAGTCAGCGCGCCCAACAGCGTGAGCATAGCGAAACTGAAAATATATTGGCGCAAACTTCGTTTGCGAATGCTTCGATTGAGCAAGGCCGGGTTCCTCCTGAGAACAAAACTTTCGCTTGATGGCGGAAGGCGAAAGCTTAGCCTAGAAATAGGAGACAGTAAACTTCCAGGCAGCTGTCCTTGCTGACGGTCGGACGGCTGGCCCGGGTTTAGCGTGCGATTAAGTTACCGGAGTTTGGGTGTAGCAGCAGACGTGAGATTAGTTGGTGCATGCGTTCAAAATCGATGGGCTTGGTCAGGTAACCGGAAACGCCGACATCGTAAGCAGCGCGTTGGAAGCCTTCGGTGCCGAAAGCGGTGACGGCAATCACGTGCACGTCGCGCAACGTTTCTATTTCGCGAATGCGGCGCGTGGCACCCAGACCATCGAGTCGCGGCATGCTGATATCCATCAGAATCAGGTTCGGCACGGTCGCGCTGGCGACGTTGATCGCCTCCTCGCCGTTGGTCGCAGTCACGACGCGATAACCCTCTTGCTGTAAATCCAAACTGAGCATCGCGACGTTATCCGCCAGGTCGTCAACCACGAGGATCAAAAACTTGCTCGCCAGGTCCGGCTCGCGCCTGACCGGAATGCCCGTGCTTACGCGCTGCTCGTCTGGTAGCAGCTCGAGCTCCGGAAGGGCGGTGGTTGCGAATGGATCTTTGGGTTCCATAAAAATGATTATAAGGCACGGGCAGTTAGGAGCCCACCACGCGTGACAGTTAAAACATGAAAGTCCGGTTCACTAGTTGGTATCATCACGATAGTTTAATCACGAACTATTTTCCTATGACCGTACGAGCCATAGTTGAATATCCCGCCGCCGTACTCTTGTCACCGGGCGATCCGGTCGTAACTTTCGACGCGGACCTGGAGACGCTCGTGCGCGATATGTTTGAAACGATGTACGACGCCGGCGGCGTCGGACTGGCGGCGCAACAGATCGGTCTCGCGCTGCGGCTGTTTGTCATGGACTGCGAAGGCCTCAAGCTGGTGGCGGCCAATCCCGAAATTCTTGCGACCACGGGCGAACAGGGAGGCGAGGAGGGTTGTCTATCGGTGGGCAAGATTCATGCTGAACTGAAGCGACCGGAACGCGTGGTGTTGCGCGCGCAGGACGTAAAGGGAAGGCTGTTTGAACGCGAAGCGAGCGGCTTGGCGGCGCGTTGCTTCCAACATGAAACGGATCACTGCGACGGCATACTTTTTATTCGTCACCTCAGTCCCGTGCGCCGAGACATAGTCATGCGCAAGTTTCGAAAAATAAAGAAGGATCGCTAAGAGTCAGAGCCGGAAGCGGTAGCGACTGGGTCGGTGTCACCTAAAGGACATGACTCGTTTCCGCCACCCGGTCGCTAACGCTCCCGGTTCTGATTAAAAGATGCGGTGGTAGAAAATCAGGCCCAGGGCCATCACCATTGCCGACAAGCCGGCGAAGAAAAAATAGTAAGGGGCGGCGCTGGGCAGCGGAATCGGACTATTTTTCATAATCTCATTGCGCATGCGCGGATTGAGCGCAAGCAAGAGTTCAATTGCGCCGATGAAAATCAGCAGCGCCGCTACGATGTATCTCCACATAGTTAGACCCGGATGTTCTCACGTCGCCGAAGCGAATGATGAGTTTATAAGCGGCCACTGCCGCCGGTTCAAGCCAAAAACAATTTAACGCAAAGCTCCCAGGCGAATAGCAAGGACCGCATAAACCATTCAGCCTTAGTTCGCAACTACGGTCGTTTACCCCAGGTTGGCGGTGGTGGTTCCTTCACCGCACGGTCCACCGGATGCTCCTGCAATTGGCGCATCGCCTCCGCCACCGCGCGCTCAAGTTGCGGATCGCGTCCTTCAATCACGTCCTTCGGCCAGTTCTCGACATCGATGTCCGGGCCCACGCCTTCATTCTCCACGGCCCATTTGCCGTCGCGCGAAAAGAAGCCGCCGCGCGGCGCGATCATTCCGCCGCCGTCAACGAACGTGGGCGTGTCCGCCGTATGGACCAGGCCACCCCAGGTGCGTTTGCCAACCAGCAGACCGAGTTTGCGACGCTTGAACATATAGGGCATCAGATCGCCGCCCGACCCGGCCATCTCATTAATGATCATCACTTTCGGCCCCCAGATGCCGGCAGCCGGACTGGTAAACGGGTAACGATCGCCGGCGACGTTATTGAAGTAGCCGTCGAAGTCGCGGCCGAGCACGTCGATGATGTAGTCAGCCGCGGAGCCGCCGCCGTTGTAACGTTCGTCGACCACTACGCCTTTCTTGTCCTGCTGCGAAAAGTAGTAACGATTAAAACTCGTGTAGCCCGGCTGCCCGGTGTTAGGCAAGTAAACGTAGGCGAGTTGACCGTGGGAAAGTTTCTCGACCAGCCGCCGATTCGACTCGACCCAGGCGCGCGTACGCAGGCCCTGCTCGTTGGCGACGGGCAGCACAGTCACGTTGCGCGCCCCCGTCAATTCCGGCGTGCGGTTTACGGTTAACGAAGTTTGGCGATTGGCCGTGCCGTCAAGCAGTCGATAAATATTGTCCGGGGCTTTTAACTCGATTCCGTTAATCGCCAGAATGTAGTCGCCGACGGCAACGTTTGCGCCGGGGGCGGCGAGCGGTGCGCGCAAATCCGGATTCCAACTCTCGTTGTCGTAAATCCGCGTCACGCGATAGCGGCCATTCTCGATGGCGAAATCAGCACCGAGTAGTCCGCCCGACGGCGCCGGCACCTCGGGCAGGTCGCCGCCGCGCACATACGAATGGCCGATCGCGATCTCCGCGCCCATCATGTCGAGCAGGTAGTTGAGATCCGCGCGATGGTTTACGTAAGGCAAAAGCTGACCATACATTTCGCGCATCTTCGGCCAGTCAGACCCGTGCATGTTAGGCACGTAGAGGTAGTCGCGTTCGTTGCGCCAGCCTTCGTTGAAAATTTGTTTGAACTCCTGGCGCGGATCCAAATACATCCGCAACGCCACGTTGAGTTTGCCTTGTCCTGCCTGCGGCGGCGGGCGATCCGTGTCGACTAAAAACAGCGCGGGCGGGGGCGGCGTGGTTCCGGGGGCTGGTGGACCACCCGCGAGATTCGCCGTGCGATATAGCAACTTGCGTCCGTCAGCGCTGACTTCGAAGGTGGCAACTCCGCCGGCAAAAGTTGCGGCCTTGCGTTCACATAAACGATAACGCGCGAGTTCGCCGCCGGGTTGATTGCGCGCGGCTTCGAGGTAAAACACGGCGCCTTCCGGCCCGGCGCGCAAATGCGAGTACTGCCGCTCGCGCACTCCGGGTATCGAGATGATTCGGTTTTGCAAACCGTCAAAATCGATCTGCACAGTTGCGGGCGGTCTTGGCCCACGTGCGAATGGAGTCGGTGTCGGCGATGGCGGTACGGGCAACGGCGAGCCAGTCACATCTGCCGGCGCGCTCTCGGGAGCGTCGCATGAACCCGGTGCCGGCGAGCGGCGACCGGTTCCCACGCCCCTGTCTTCATCGCTCTCGGGCAGCAGCGGGCTCGCGTCCGTCTTTTTCAGCACCGCCAAATACAACCCGAAGTTCTCGTCATGATCGTAGGACGTCATGTCGAGCCACTGTGAACTCAAACCAAAATCCGTGGAGGCGAGAAACCAGAGATACTTGCCGCTCGCGTCCCAGGCGGGCGAGACTGCGTCGGCTAAACCGTCAGTGACTTGTTTCGTCTCGCCGGTCTCAATATTGCTCACGAAGATCGCGTGATACATCGAGCGCAGGCGGCTGGCGTACGCCACCCATTTTGAGTCGGGACTCCAAACCGGATCGAGGGTGCGATTCGGGACCATCCAGGGATCGTTGCCGACAACTTTCGCCTGACCGCTCGCGACGTCGAGCACCCAAACTTTCAAGTTGGTATCGCTGAACAACAACTTCTTCGAATCAGGCGACCACGACGCGGTGTAGTAGTGCGTGGGGTTTTGCAAAACGATCTCGCGCGGCGGCGTGAGCCCGTCCTGCGCTTCGAGGTAGAGGCGATACTCGCCAGACTTGTCGCTGAAGTAGGAAATGAATTTGCCGTCAGGCGACCAGGCGGGATCGCGTTCCGCAGAACTGCTCGAATTCGTCAGATTGCGGATGTCGCCCTTGTCTGCCGGGATCGTGAAAATTTCGCCGCGCGCTTCTACCACGGCGCGCTTGCCGGTGGGCGACAGCGCCATGTTCGTGATGCGATTCGTGACGTCTTCCCAGTTTGGCATCATCCAGGGAAAATCGCCCGCCGCGTTGATGTTGACGACATGTTCCCTGCCGTTGCCGGGATCAAGTTCGTGAATGTAACCAGCTTGCTCAAAAACAAGTGAACCGCCGCCGGCGTCGAGCGTCTTGACGTCGAAGTCAGTGAACTTCGTCATTTGCGTTAATTTTTTTGAACCGGTCTGGTATCCCCAGACGTTTGCCACCCCGTCGCGATCGGAGATGAAATAAACCGCATCGCCGAGCCAAACCGGATCGACGTCTTTCGAGTCGGTCCAGGGCGGCGAGACGAGGTCGAAGGTTTTGAGATCGACGATCCAAATGGGACGGTTCTGACCGCCGCGATAGTTGCGACGTTCTTCGTCCCAGGAGTTGTTCATGCGATAAGCGACGCGCGTGCCGTCGGCGGAAAGCTTGCCCTGGTACGCACGCGGCAAAGCCATTGGCGTTTCGACGCCGCCTGCAACCGGCACGGTCCAGAAGCGTGGCGCGGCAGCCGGCGCCGAGGAGGCGCGCGACGAAACAAAGAGGATCGCTTGGCCGTCGGGCGTCCAACCCTGGACCAGGTCGCTGCCCGGATGCCAGGTGAGCCGGCGTGGTTCGCCACCCTCAGCCGCAACCAGGTACACATCAAGGTTGCCGGCATATTCACCGCTGAATGCGATCCACTTGCCGTCTGGCGAAAAGTGGGGATTCAAAGTCTGTCCCTGAAAGCTCGTTAGCCGGCGTGCGCTGCCACCCGCACGGGGCACGCTCCAGATGTTGTTTGCATAGGCGAAAGCGATTTGCGACTCGCTCACTGTCGGCGTACGGAGCAGGCGCGTTTGCGCCTCTGCCGTTTGTGCGCTTGCGAACAACTGCGTGCAGACGAAGCTTGCGATCGCAAGCGTGGACAGCGCGTGCGAATTACGGTTGAGCAGCAGACGACTGAGAACTAGCGCAACTCGGCGACGAGGTAGCGTCGCAAAAACTCGCTTCGACATGTGAAAGGTTCCTCCCGGGGTGGCTGATTGCGCGCTTCTTTTAGCATGAAGCTTCGCCGGAAACAAAGTCTTAACTCGCAAGCAAGGGCGCACACACGGAGACGCGAAGACCGTATTCAGAGTTGTAGGTGCTTCCGGGAATGTGACGCCCTACACAGTTCCAGGCCGTCGCGCCTCGTCATCCCGGCCACAGGCCGCTTCGTCCCGAAACTAATTCACTCGGGGCGCGTATTATGCAAAACTTGCGTACGCTTGGCTCCAGACTCGTGTAGCAATCATGGCGTACTCAAGCTAGCTATCGCTAGCTATCATTGACCAGGAGAATCTTATGACGAACTCAAAAAACCGTTTGCTGCGTGCGACCGCGGGGACTCTATTATTGGCGCTCGCGGCCGCACTCGTCTTTGGCCAGGGTCGCGGGTATGACATCAGCAGCATGGACAAGAACACTGCCGCCTGCGCGGACTTTTATCAGTTTGCTAATGGCAACTGGCTGAAGACCACTGAAATTCCCGCGGCTTATTCTTCCTGGGGAAGTTTCAACGCGCTTGCGGAGAACAATCGCAAAACACTCCACGACATCCTCGAAGAAGCGTCCAAAAAAACTAACGTCGCCAGGGGCAGCAACGAACAAAAAATTGGCGACTTCTACGCGAGCTGTTTGGACGAAACGAAACGCGAGGCGGAAGGCATGAAGCCGCTTGTGCCTGAGCTCGCCCGTATCGACAAAATCAATTCGACTAAAGACGTGGTGGCCCAGATTGCCTACCTGCACCGTCATGGCATTCCCGCGCTCTTCGGTTTTGGCTCATTACCTGATTTGAAAAACAGCGCGCTGGTGCTGGGCGCCGCGGGCCAGGGTGGTTTGAGTTTGCCCAATCGCGATTACTACACCAAGACTGACGAAAAGTCTGTCAAGTTGCGCGATGATTTTGTTAAGCACATTGCCAACATGTTTGTGTTAGTGGGCGACGCGCCGGAAGTCGCGGCGAAGAATGCGCAGACAGTGCTCGCTTTTGAGATGCGTCTGGCGCAAAACTCACGCACGCCGATTGAGCTGCGTGATGTCACGACCCAGTACCACATGATGACCCCCGCGCAACTGGTGGAGTTTACGCCCAACTTTTCCTGGGCTGATTACCGCCGCGCGGCCGGCGCGCCGGCTACCGGCGACATCAATGTTGCGCACCCAGAATTTTTTCAGGCAGTAAACAAGCTGCTTACGGAAGTGCCGGTGGCTGATTGGAAAACTTACCTCCGCTGGAACCTGATCACGAGTGCGGCGCCAAGTTTGTCTTCTCAGTTTGAAACCGAGAATTTCAACTTCTTCGCGAAGACCCTGCAAGGCAGAAAGGAACAACTGCCGCGCTGGCGCCGTTGCGTTTCCGCTACGGATGCGAGTCTCGGCGAAGCGTTGGGCCAGGTTTACGTTAGTCGCACTTTTACGCCGGAGTCGAAAGCGCGCATGAAGACGATGGTCAATAATTTGATCGCCGCCTTTCGCGAGCGGCTGCAGAAAGTCGACTGGATGAGTGACGCCACGCGCCAACAGGCGATTGCGAAGCTCGACGCTTTTGGACAGAAAATCGGTTACCCGGATAACTGGATCGATTACTCGGCGCTCAGCGTGTCGCGCGATTCGTACCTGGCCAACGTGCTGCGTTCCAGCGAGTTTGATCAAATGCGCGACTTTGCCAAGATAAACAAGCCGGTCGATCGCAAGTTGTGGGGCATGACGCCGCCCACCGTCAACGCCGGTTACAATCCGCTCAACAACGACATCTCCTTTCCCGCGGGCATCCTGCAAGCGCCCTTCTTTAACCCGAACGCTGACGATGCTGTGAACTATGGTGCGATCGGCGCGGTTATCGGTCACGAGATCACGCACGGTTACGACGATCAGGGCGCGGAATTCGACGCGCTCGGCAACTTGAAGAACTGGTGGACTGAAGCGGACAAGAAAAACTTTGATACGCGCGCCGATTGTGTGGTGAACCAGTTCAGCGGCTTCGAAGCTGAACCGGGACTGCATCTCCAAGGCAAGCTGGTGTCGGGTGAGTCTATCGCCGACCTCGGCGGGCTCTACGTCGCTTACGATGCTTTTCAAAAGTCTTTGCAGGGAAAACCGCGACCGGCTGACATCGATGGGTTCTCGCCTGAGCAGCGTTTCTTCCTTGGCTGGGCGCAGGTTTGGGCGGAAAAATATACGCCCGAGTGGGTGCGTTTTCTGGCGCAGAGTGACCCGCATCCGCTATCTCGTTTCCGCGTGAATGGTCCATTGTCAAACATGCCGAAGTTTGCGGAGGCGTTTCAATGCAAAGCCGGCGACGCAATGGTGCGCGAACCGTCGCAACGCTGTCAGGTTTGGTAGAATTACTTTAGAGTCAACTCACGCAGTTCAGAGTTCAACCTTTTAGGTTGCGGCTGGGAAAGACAAGCTGAAGCTTGAACTCTGAACTGCTTGAGCATCGTCCGAGTTGAAATTTTGATCGTTGGGAAAATACATTCATGAATTCATTAAGGTCGCTGGTTGCCGCCGCCGTGTTGTTGTCGCTGGCGCTCGCCGTTTTTGGACAGTCGGTTTCGAGTTTTGACGTGAGCAATCTCGATCGCAACGCGCAAGCGTGCACCGACTTTTACCAGTACGCAACCGGCGGGTGGCTGGCGAAGAACCCGATCCCGGCGGCGTTTCCCACCTGGGGCGTTGACAGCGCGCTCGAAGACAAGAACCGCGAGATCCTGCGCGCGATATTGGAAGCGGCGGCGCAAAACAAGCAGGCCGCGAAAGGCAGCAGCGAACGGAAGGTCGGCGACTTTTACGCCAGCTGCATGGATGAACCGGGGATTGAAGCTGAGGGCAGCAGGCCGCTGGCGGCGGAGTTGTCGCGTATTGATCGGATCAAAAATCGCCGCGACCTGCAGGATGAGATCGCCCACCTCCACTCCGTCGGCGTAAACAGTCTCTTTCTGGTGGGCTCGACCCAGGACGCGAAAAATAGCGCGGAAGTGATCGTGGAAATCTGGCAGGGCGGACTCGGTTTGCCTGATGGCGAATATTATTTTAAGACCGACGAGAAGTCGCAGGAGATTCGCGCCGCCTACGTCAAGCATCTTGCGAAGATGTTTGAGTTGCTCGGTGATGATCCCGCCAGGTCGGCTGCCGAAGCTCAGACAGTGATGGGTTTTGAAACGAAATTGGCGGAGGCCTGGATGTCGCGCGTCGATCGTCGCGATCCGCTAAAAGTTTACAACCGCAGGACCCTGGCCCAACTTAAAACTCTGGCGCCCAATTTCGACTGGCCCGGCTACTTCAAAAGCGTGGGCGTCACGCAAGCAAGTGACGTGAATGTCGGGCAGCCGAAGTTTCTCGAACGGGTTAATCAACAGCTGGCGGTCGACCTGTCTGATTGGAGGACGTATCTTCGTTGGCGTTTACTCAACAGCACCGCCGCCAGTCTCTCAAAGAAGTTTGTCGAGGAAGATTTTGATTTCAAAGGCCGCGTGCTGACGGGGACCACCGAAATGCTGCCGCGCTGGAAACGCTGCGTCAACGCCGCTGACAATGAGATGGGGGAAGCGTTGGGCGAAGTTTACGTGAAGCAGGCTTTCCCGCCGGCGGCTAAGCAGCGCGCGCTCGAGATGGTGGCAAACCTGGTGGCGGCGCTTCGTAGCGACCTCACTACGCTCAGTTGGATGAGCGACCCCACGCGCAAGCAGGCAATCACCAAGCTCGAAGCCTTTATCAGAAAGATTGGTTACCCCGATCACTGGCGCGACTATTCGGCGCTCACCATCGATCGCGGCGCGTTTGTAAATAATGTGCTGCGGGCTGATGGTTTTGAAGTGCGCCGCGGCCTGCGCAAGATCGGGCAACCCGTCGACAAGACCGAGTGGGCCATGACGCCGCCGACAGTCAACGCTTATTACAATCCGGCCATTAATGAAATTGTTTTCCCGGCGGGCATCATGCAGCCGCCGTTCTTTTCCGCCGCCTTCGACGATGCGCTGAACTATGGCGCGATGGGCTCGGTCATCGGGCACGAGATGACGCACGGCTTTGACGATCAGGGCCGGCAGTATGACGCCAGCGGCAATCTCGCGAACTGGTGGACCGACGCCGACATGGCAAAGTTCACTGAACGCGCGACCTGTGTTGTCAAACAGTTTGACGGTTTCGAGGTGCAACCGGGATTGTTTGAAAATGGCAAGCTGGTCGTGGGAGAGTCGATCGCGGATCTCGGCGGCCTGGTAGTAGCGTATGCGGCGTTTCAAAAATCCCTGGAGGGTAAGCCGCGTCCGGCGAACATCGATGGGTACACACCCGAGCAGCGGTTCTTCCTGGGCTACGCTTTTTCCTGGGCCACGAATGTGCGTCCCGAGTTTGAGCGACTGATGGTGCAAACTAATCCACACCCGCTGCCGAAGTTTCGCGTCAATGGGCCACTGGCAAACTTTCCGGCCTTCGCCGCGGCGTTTCAATGTAAAACGACGGACGCAATGGTACGCGCGGAGAAAGACCGCTGCCAAATTTGGTGAACAGGTTTCGCCTGTGCGCGAGTTCAGCTGCTGCCTTGCGACTCTTTGCGCTTACGCAAAGTAACGCCTATGGTTGTCCTTCACGAAGTACTCGATAGATAATTCGTTCAACTCAAGAATCAGGAGACATACCGATGATCACTCTGAAGCGTTTTTACGCCGCCTCTTTCGTACTCTTATTGATAGCGTTGTTCGTTGTCCCCATTGCCTCGGCGCAGAATCCGCCGGCGGTGCGTTTGCCCCGACCCAGCCAGAAGGCCAGTGTCATGCAAACGATTGGCGTAACTGACGTCACGATTACCTACAGTCGCCCAGGCGTGAAGGGTCGCGTTATCTGGGGCGATCCGCTGACGGAACAGGCCGGCATCAAAGGCGAAGCGACGCTCGACGATTC
>JAVEEA010000025.1 GCA_030840675.1 Pyrinomonadaceae bacterium | reverse complement strand
GGTCAAACGGCGCTGGCTTCGGCGGACTGTGGCAGGTCCATTTTGTTGGCGCCGGTTTGGGCCACCAGGTTCGACGCGTGCAGCAAACTTTCAAAAGTACCCGCGTCGGTCCACCAGCCGGTGAGTTCCTCCCAGGTCATTTCAGCGCGCGTGATGTAGGCGTTGTTAACGTCAGTGATCTCCAACTCACCACGGCCCGAGGGCTTCAACGTGCGAATGATGTCAAACACTTCGCCGTCGTACATGTAGATTCCAATCACCGCATATTCGGATTTGGGTTCGGCGGGTTTCTCTTCAATGCGCAGGACGCTCGCTCCCCGCAGTTCGGGTACGCCAAACCGCTCCGGGTCAGGCACCTGCTTAAGAATAATCTTGGCGCCTTTGCCCTGGGCCCGATACGACTCAACCGCGGCGGCGATGTTGCCCTCGATGATGTTGTCACCCAGCACGACGCACACTGAATCTTTGGCAGCGAAGTGTTCCACGAGGGAGAGCGCTTCCGCGATGCCGCCTTCGCCTTCCTGGTAAGTGTAATTGAGATGCTTGAGGCCGAAGGCCTTGCCGTTTCCCAACAGTTTCAAAAAGTCGCCGGCGGAATTACCGCCGGTCACAATCATGATGTCGGTGATGCCGGCGTTAACCAGCGTTTGAATCGGATAGTAGATCATTGGCCGATCGTAAACGGGCAGCAGGTGCTTGTTAGTCACCGAGGTCAACGGTCGCAAACGCGTCCCCAATCCACCTGCCAAGACTATGCCTTTCACTCTCATACCTCCGCGCTGTTTTAGGATGAAGTCACTTCGGGGTCTTTAGTCTTTGGTCCTAAGGCCCAGGGTCCGAAGGACTAATCGATAAATCTTTGAAACCAAAGCTCCAGCATCAGCAACGTCCAGAGCTGATGCGAATAGTCACGTTCGCCGCGCGTGTGCAGCTCAACTAATTGTTTGACTGCTTCCGGCTTGAACAGTCCCCGCTTGAGCGACGCTTCCGCCAGCAGCGTGTCGCGCAGAAAGGGTTGCAGCTTTCCGCGGAACCAGTGGCCCAGCGGCACGCCGAACCCCATCTTGCGACGGTCCAGATTCTCCGCCGGCAACAACTGCTTCAACATGCGCTTCAACAGATACTTGGTAGTCAGGCCGCGCAACTTAAACTTTTCCGGCAAGCTCGCGGCAAACTCGATCACGTGATGGTCCAAAAACGGCGAACGCGCCTCGAGCGATACGGCCATTGTCGCGATGTCCACCTTCACCAGCAAATCGTTGGGCAGGTAAGTCATCATGTCCGTCAACAACGCGGCATCCACAATTCCAGAACCATTCGCCCGCGCAAACCACGGCTCGAGCAGGTTCGCGGCGGCAGCCGGCTGAGTCTGTCGTCGGAAATCGTCCGTAAACAAATCCTGCTTAACGCCCTCATCAAACACACTTACCCAACGCACATAACGTTCGACTTTTCCGAGCGAAGCCGCTTGCAGAAAACGCTTCACGTCTCGCACGCGACCGCGCCGCGTTTCGGACGAAGGGATCAACTCAACCGCCTGGCGGACAAAACTCTCGCGCAAAAGCGACGGCAAGCGACGGTAGGTTTCCGCCAAACGCATTGCGGCGTAGCGCTCGTAACCGGCAAACGACTCGTCGCCGCCGTCACCGTTTAAAGCGACAGTGACATGCTTGCGCGTTTCGCGGGCGACGTAATAAGTCGGAATGGCTGAGGAGTCGGCGTAGGGTTCGCCGTAATGTTCCACCAGGATCGGTAAAACTTCCAAAGCATCGGGGCGAACGATGAACTCGTGATGATCGGCACCCACGTGTTCCGCCACTCGTCGCGCATGATGCAACTCGCTGAAGTCCTGTTCCTCGAATCCGATCGAAAAAGTTTTCACCGGCGCGCTCGATTCTTCACTCATCAACGCGACCACGGCGCTCGAGTCGATGCCGCCGGAAAGGAAAGCCCCAAGTGGCACCTCAGACATCAAACGCACCTTGACGGCATCGCGCAAAATCGCGCTGGCGCGTTCACCCGCCTCCGCTTCGCTGATATCCAACTTTTTCGAGAAGTCTGGTTGCCAGTAACGTTCGATCCGGATCTCGCCCTTGCGGTAACGCAGGTGGTGTCCCGGTTCCAACTTTCTGATCGCGCGATAAGCGGTCAACGGCGCGGGCACGCACATGAATGAGAGGTATTGGTTGAGCGCTTCCGGATCGACGTCGCGACTGACGTCCGGGTGTAACAAAAGCGCGCTAAACTCTGAACCAAAAATAAACTGGCCATTCACATGCGCGTACAGGATTGGTTTCTTGCCGACGCGGTCGCGCGCGAGGAAAAGCTCCTGCGTACGTTCGTCCCAAATCGCGAACGCGAACATGCCGCGCAAATGATTAGGACAATCTGCGCCGTACTGATCATAAGCGTGTACGATCGCTTCCGTGTCGCTGTTGGTATAGAAGGTGTGGCCGAGTTGCTCGAGCTTGTCGCGAAGCTCGCGGTAGTTGTAGATTTCGCCGTTGAAAACGATCCAGGCGGTGCGGTCCTGATTGTGGATTGGCTGCTGGCCGCTCTTGAGGTCGATGATCGCCAGGCGCCGCATGCCCAAGCCCACGGAACCGTTCAAGTAAAACCCGTCTTCGTCCGGACCACGATGCCGGATGGCGGCACACATGCGGCCCAGCAGGGCCTCATTTACATCCGCCTTATCGCTTCGAACTATCCCGACAATTCCACACATACTTTAATGCCCGGCTTCGTGCCACTGGCCCAGGTAATCTCAATTCGTTTGATTTGCAGCAGGACGTATAGTAACCAACCGGCCACAGGCTGGCCAATCGAGCTTGCGATTGGATCAGGACAAATCATTTGCGACGCAGCAACGCGCGCGCGAGTTTGATGCTGGTCCGGCCCACTAAAGGCAATTGCTCGAGTCGCTGTCGCAGACGCAAAACCGCGTTCGTGTTGGCGTCGAAGTCACGTTTGAATTGCCGCAGGTAAGCCGCGGCCGCGCGATCTTCCGCGAGCTTGTCCAGCGGATCGGATTCGGCAAACTCTCGCACCACCTCCTCATAAAGACTGACGAGGTCGTCCATCACCGCTTCATGTCCCGCACTCGCTCTCACTCTTTGGGAAACGCGCAAAGCGTCCGCGGGATCGTAACGTTTCATTTCCGCTAACAACGCCGTGGCCTGCAAAGGGCGGAGAAGCGTACGGCGGCCGAAATTTAACGGCCTGAGGAACGCGAAATTTTCGCTGGTAACCAACGGTCCGCTCCCTTCAAAGTCGCAAAGCAACACTGCCGTGCCCACCGCCATCGCTTCCAGGGCACACCTGGCCTTGGCAAACACAAGGTCGTAATCAGCTAGAATTTTTTCCGGTTCACTGGCCGCCGTATTTGTCCGCGCGCCAACCACGTCGAGCGGAATGCCAGCGCGCGCACAAGCCTCACGAACGGCGGGCAGGTGCGTATCTTCACTCGCGTAGTTGCTGAGCAGCAACGCTCGTTGCGGAACGGGCGGCAAGGGCGACCGGCGTGGTCTAAACCGCGCAAGGTCGACGAAATTCAGCAAGACGCGAATGCGATCCGCGGGAATGTCATATTCGCGTAACAGATCGCGGCAAGCGTAGTCGACTGCGACATACCTCAGGATGCGCGGAAACGGGGCCGGCCTTTCCTGCCAACCGCTCGAGTTATGAATGAATTGGATTGCCGGCACGCCCGGAAAATGCAGCAGCGCCGTCAGCAACTCCAACGGTTGCTGACCGTGGATCAGATCGGGCACGGACCGCAGCTGATTCAAGTCGTCAACTACACAAACGCCGCTCGCTGTGAGTTCAGCGGCCACTTCGCCCAGCGCCGTACTGTAAGCAACTGGCGTGTGCCCGCGCTTCCGGAGCGCGTTGGCGAGGTCGCGCACGTACAGTTCTGAACCGGCTCGCTGCGCGAGTGTGTTGTTAGTTATTAGAACTCTTAGTGCGCTCATGAAGTTCTAATTCGCGGCCGCTGGGCTCTCGGTCAATTTCCTAACAGGCTGCGACCCGCTGCCAAACGGCTGCGACCAGCGGTTGGAAGTGTTCGGCATAACGGATGGTATCGCGGTAATGTCCCGCGGCGACCATCTGTTCGCCATAGAGTTCGTAGAATGGAATGGTAGCTCTGCGTGCCGAGCGGGCAGCGTGAGGGGTGACCGGTCGCAGACACTCGGTGCGAAAGCGATTCAATTCGATTCCTTCAAAAGTACCTTTGACGATCTCTTCGATCGCGGGAAACGTATGGAGCACTGCCGCGACTTGCCGGCCCAATTCAGTATCGGTCGCTTCGGCTAAACGCGGCCCGGAGAGCCGGCTCACGCCCTGAAACGACGCTCCCCGAAGCGCCGCTTCAATTTCGCCTGCGAGTTCGGCATTGTAACCTCGCACCGCCGCAATTTTCCGGTCGAAGGTTTCATCGTCCAGGTGATACCAAGCCGCGTCCACTGCCAACTCGGGCGGGCATTCGTCCGGCGGTCCAACCACCGCAAATTCAAAATTGGCGAGTTGGTTTCCGGTTCGTCGCCGATGAATTTCCACTGCCGCATCAATCAGCAAACGGCAAACATCGTGCGTCGGACTGTAGCCCTCAGCGGCATCACCAACCACACATTGAAATTCCTGTTCTCCGAATTCAACTGCCAGTTGTTCGGCAAGATCGCTGAAGAAAGGAAAATCGCGCTTGAGGAACGCGTCGTAAAACTCAAGATCTCGCCGGGCCCCGAAGAGCGAGCCGGGTCGCAACCCGAGATCCGCGAGCACTTGCGTCGAGGCCTGCAAGCGCGACGTGGACGAGCGCCCCGAACCATCGGTTAAGACAAACACAGCGGGACGGCTGGCTTGCAGCCAGCCATGAACGCGCAGTTCGTGGCCGGGATGAGCCACCACCAGCGCAGCGCGCGCTTGAGAAGTGAGTCGAATATCCACTTGAGAAATTATTCTAGCGTTGCGGTGAGCCTGGTACCGTCGCGATCCGACTAGACGGAAGTTCCGCCTGGACGCGCTTTGTAAGTCGCCGCTTGTTGTAACGCCAACTCCTGCCGCATGGCCAGTTCCTCCCGCTTCTTCTCTTCGCGCTTTTCCTTCATGATCACCCAGCCGACCGCAACGAAGATAAAATAAAACACCAGCAGTTGAGCGCGCTGGCGATAGGCGGTGCCGACGTTGCCTTGAAACACGGAGTAAGCCAGGGTGAGCATGACAGTGAAAATCAGGATCGGCGAGATCATTCGCAAGCGATATTTGATGGCGAACCAGAGACCTAAAACCAGCAAGGGAAATGAAGCCCACCAGATGATCATCTCCGGCAGCGTGATGCTTTGGCGCAACGAAGTGATCTGCCAGGGGAACGGGGCAAACAGCAAATAAAGCATTCCTATCGGAATTGTCGAAAGCGCGCCCGACGTGCTGGAAACGTCGACGTCCCGCCCAAAACCCGACTCCGATCGCGCTAAATCCTTGCGGCTGGTCTGCAGCTGCTGCATGTTGCCATAACGTTCAAACTGCACCGAGGCGGAACGCGTAACGCCGACGTAGGTCAAACCCAGTCCCAACAAAATGACGGCTGCAAACTGTCGCGCAAAACTCGTGGCCGTCACTCGCTGCATGCCGATCACGAAGGCCCCGGCGATCGCGACACAGATCATGTAGAAGACATAGAACCTGAGCGCCACTAGTCCGAGCAACGCGAACACCAAAACCACGATGTATTTTGCCGCGAGTTTTTCACCGAGTTTCAAGGTGCACAGAATGGCCACCGCCAGCAACAAGACGATCGGGCCATCCTTGAGTCCCTGCGCTGACCAGAGCACCAGCGAGGGATAAAACGCCACTGCAATTCCGGCAATACGCGCCACCCGCAAATTACGAAACACCTGTTGCGAGCACAAATAAATGATGACTGCCGTCGCCGCGCCGAACACAGCATTCATGAGTTGGACGGCCAGCATGTTCCGGCCCACTAATCCGTAGACAGCGGCCACCAGATAGACCATGCCCCAACCCGAACCTTCGCCGCTGTGAACATACTGGTTGGCAACTGACTGGGCGTAGCGATCGCCGAACCAACCCTGAAGCTGAAAGCTTCCGAAGTAGTCGTAGGTGATCGCGTCGCCGCCAAAAAAGTCCTGCCCTCGGAAAGCGAAGATCGCGACTGCCACAATCATTCGTGCCAACAGCGCGGCCACAAACAAACGCAACAGCAACGGTCCGTCAGTTTCTCGACGATAAGCGTAAATTCCGAAGAGCGCGGCGAGCCCGGTGCAGAACAGAACCGCCTTGGCAGCATCGACGTTGCTAAAGGTTCCGTAGTCGTGCGCAAACGGAAGCACCAGCGGCGGGACAAAGATGACAATCCCGACGCACAGCAGCAGGTAAAGCAATGTCAGCAGAGCATTCATGGAACAATCGCGGTTGCGTAAACCGGACGGCGACGTCGTGGCTACGGTTAGCTACACGTCATCAGGCAAATCTACGCGAGTCTTTCGTTCAATCAGAAACTGATCGTCTTCGGTCAATTCCTTCACCGGCTTCGCGGGCACGCCTGCAATCAAGAACCCTTCAGCCGTCAATTCACTGGTAATGACCGATCCAATTCCGACTATACAGCGCGACGGCAGCGACCCTCCAGGCGCGACGCGAATCTCGGAACCGACGTAAGCAAACGAACCAATCTCGATCGGCCGCGTGCGCTGTCGGTTATGGGTCCAGAGCGATGAATTACGGCCACCCAGGATCGAACGCCGGCCGATCGTCACCCGATCGGTAAAGTCGATCTTGTGTCCCGTGGTGATGATGCTGCCTTCACCGAGGAGAAAGCGCGGGTCAATCGGATTAACTACCTCCGGTTCGGCAATCGAGTTGATTTCATTCATGCGAATGATTTCGGAGTAACGGCCCAGCGTTACTTCGTCGCCGCCTCTGATGACATTGCAAAATCCAATTCTGACGTGGTCGCCGATCGCGAGCTTCTGTACCCGAATAATCAAATTGAGATGGCCGATGCTGACGTCGTCTGCGAGGGTGCATTCGCGCGCATCGATAATGCTTAGTCCAATCCGCACCCGCTTTCCGATCTTGTAGCCGAAGAACCAGCGATAACAACTGCGCTTTAGGAACGACGGCAACAACGCGATCAGCGCCAGCACGGTAAAACGGGATTTACTTAAACGTTTCATGCCTGGTAAACGACTACTCGCCGCCCCCGATCACGGCAGCTGCTGGCGAACTTTTCGCGAACTTGATCAGTATGGCTTCCGCAGCCAGACATCAGTGTAAACGCCCGCGCCCATTCGATTGCCTAGCCAGTTAACTAGTCGAGCAGCTTGATGCTCAATATTTTTACGAAGTGATGCCTTGCCTGTCAGTGGTACGACGGTACCGAAAATGTTGAATTCCTCAACTTTGAAACCGACCCTCTCGACCAACCGTAGCAAAGATATGGGGTTGAATCCTTGCACGTGGTACGGAGGAAATGTTGGCGCGAGATTCACCACCCAATCCCGTGACAGCGCCCGCATATAGAGATTACCAATCTTCATATAGAGACTATCTTCATTGGGCGCGTCCAAATAACAAATACCACCTGGCTTAAGTAGGCGCCAAACTTCGCGCAAGCCGCTGTAGGGGTCGTAAAGATGTTCGATTAATCCCTCCATCAGAATTACGTCGAAACCTTCGTCAGCAAACTTCAGTTCTTCCAATGTTCCCAACTGTGCTTCAATTCCCAGATGGACGCGCCCCCACTCAAGATATGCCGGCGAAGGATCCACGCCTGCAAACTCCCAGCCGGCCTCGCGCGCCGCCCAAAGCAGCTCACCGCGGCCGCACCCGACGTCAAGAACCGAACCGCGCCGTCCGAGTTTACTCTCAAGCGTCCTCATCATTTCGCGGGCGTTTCTTTTTTTCGTCTCAACATCATGCGCACTGAAATAATCTTCAGGATCAGTATAGAGGCTGCTAAGATTCGCGCGCGGAAACGGCATCGGATGAGGATATAGGTGGCTACAGCTCTCACACCTTACGATTTGCACGCGCACCCCACGCCTGTCATGGTGAGCCTCGCCGCCTCGCCAACCTAAAGCCTTTCGAGAAGTACTCCCACAAACCGCACAAGGCAGTTCGCGGAATTCAAAGGCGTGAGAATTGCACATCACTTACTCCGCTCGCCATTATTTCAGCGCTGCCTGAAAGGCCGCGATAATCTTTGGCGTATTACTTTGCAGACTATACTTCTCTTGCGCCGTCTGGGCAGCCGCCCGGGACATCCGCGAGCGTAGTTCCTCATCCTGAATTAAGCGGCCCAGGTATTCGACCCACTCATCGTCCGTGTTGGCCAGGAAGCCGGTTACTCCATGTTGGACCACCTCCGGATTTGAGCCTAACGCCGTAGCTACCGTCGGAATACCAAGCGCCATGTACTGCGCGGTCTTCATGTAAAACTTCCACTTGTTCCACTCGTTGAGCGGCAACGGCACCATCCCTACCTGGATCTTGCGCAGGTCGTCAACTTCAGTTTCCGCCGCCCACTTTTGCGCGCTGTACTGCACGCCGGGAAGGTCAAACTCGGTGCCGCCAATCAGATGTACGCGATGAGGCACACGTTTCGCGAGCTTCGCGAGTGCGCCGGCGATCACCTTGATATTTCCGATCGTCGTCGGACTGCCGCTCCAGCCGAGGCAAACCTCGCCCGACTTCGTTTCCTTTGACTGGGGACGAAAAACATATTGCCGCGTGTCGACCAAACTCGGCACCTGCCAAATGTTTTGGTTGTACTGCGAAACGTATTCGCGGATGGGAGTGGAATTGACCATCACCACTTTAGCGAGGCGGCAAATCTCGGCAATCTTGCCGAAGAATTTCAGGTACGAGAGATAGCCGTTGCTGGGACTTGTGTAGGGCACGAACAACGGATCGTCGAGCTGGTAAATGATCGGTACGCCGCGGCGCGCGACCATCTTTTCCAAAAACGCCGGACCCAACAACGCCGCTTCGCGGTAGACGAAGACCGCATCGAAACGCTTGAGGTCGCCCAGTAGTTTGATCCGGTCAACGTAAGCGCGCACCATCTCGCCGACCTTGGTCGCGTAGTGTCCCGGTCGATAAAGCACCTCGCGCAAACGTTCACTCTCAAAGGGCGCGTAGTGGATGTTAATGCCCACCGGCGACAGCACGGTTTCCCATAACTCGATGCTCGAACGTTGGCCCGGCGCGTGGCCATACTGATTGGGAATCAAGGCTAAAACTTCCATCCGGTCCTTCTATGAATCAGCCAGTTATGAATCAGCAAAAGTGCGCTCGGATCGCATCCGGTGCAAAAGTCGCTCATACAAGCGCCGGTACCTGACGCGTCCCACCTTTTCGAGATCAAACTCTTGCCGCGCCACTTCACGCAACCGTGCCGCCAGATTTTTCTCCGCACGCATCGCGTCGATCTGTTCCAACGCTTTCAGATATGCCGCGCGGTTAAAGTCATGCAACAAGACGCCGGCCCCATTCGCTTCGATCAATTTATCAAGATCACCGACACCCGCGTTGCAAACCAGCGGCAGCCCACTCGCCAGGTACTCGGCAATCTTCGTCGGCGATGAAGACTGCTTGGAGTAACAAGGCTTGATGAAGGAGATGGCAATGTCCGCGGCTTGCAGATAACGAGGCACTTGAGCGGGCGTCACCTGCGTTACCAAAAAGTCCTGCTGGTCAATGCCCAGTTGGACCAGCTTCTTCGAAACCAGCTCGCCGGGACTCTGCGTCAATATCAGGGAAAACGTCGCCGGATCCTGTTCCTGAGCGACTGCCAGGAACTCGGACATTTCATCCGTCAGGTACCAACCGCCAAACGAACCGACGTAAACGATTACCCGGCGACCTGCCAGCTTCAATTCAGCGCGCGTCGTGTCCCGGTCTGTCTCGCCAGCCGCGGCGAACCTCGCAAAATCCACGCAACACGGAATCACTTCAATCGGCCGCCCGCGACTGTCCCGGTCACTACAACCGGGAAACACGAGCGCACGAGCCTTCTCCGTCAACACCACGAATGCGTCCGAAACGTCGAGGAGATAACGCTCAACCCGCTTCAGGCCGCGGTAAAGGTAACCGTGCTCCGGCCAAACTCCGGCATCCGTGTATTCTTCCGGCATGAAGCCACGAATGTCAAAAACCATGCGTGCGCCCTTCAGCTTCCTGGCCACGGCGCCCATGACCGCGGGGACGTGATTGCGCGCGTGCACGATCCTGACTCCTTCGCGTTTCATGAGACGCATGACGGTCCAGGCGCCTAAGGCCATATCGTAAATCGTGGCGGGCAGCGAGGGCCGCTTGTGATATTTCAAGTAATGCCAGGAGATTCCTTCAGCACTTAGCGCGGCGCGTTGTTGCGATAATTCTTCACTGGTCCACGTCTCGTGCAGGCGCGGCTCAAACGTGAGCAGACTGATCGCAACTTGCTCCGAGCGGAGTTGCCGCAAATACGGCAAGACTTGCGTCTGAACCAGTGGTTCGCGCAAACCGAAGTAACAGACATACAAAGTGCGAACTGAATTCATTACCTATTCGTCAGCAGCAAGGGCACGGCGTGCCGTGCCCCTTACACTTGATTACCCTTTAATCACTGATGCTTCGCGACAACTTTAGCCTATCTTTTATCAGCCACTGAACCGTGCCGATGATGGTCGCGCCATCGAGTAGTGCGATTAACGCCGCCAGCACCAACAACCGCACAGTGTTCCTGATGAGGTTGCCGGGATAACAAAAGCGGTTGCGCCAGATAGCAACGCCTGCCCGCGCCAGCAACATAGCTAACCACAGTCCTGCCGTGATCAATAACCAGCGCCATCCAAACCAAAAAACCGGCAGCAGCGACACGAGCAAGAGACCGTAGCGTCTGAAGATCGGCGCCTGCCACTGCCGCCACAAACCGGCGCGTACGTTATTACGCGCGTAAATTACGAAGCGTTTAAAAGTGCTCCCCGGAGTCGCCTGCACCTGCCAGTGGACGCGTGCGTCCGGCGCGTACTCAACCCGAAAACCTTGCGCGTCGATCCGATTCATGAACAGCAGGTCTTCGGCAGACCGCAGGTCTTCAGGAAAGCCGCCGACGGCTTGCCAAACGCTGCGTCTCATCAGTACTGAAGCCACCGAACGCGTGCGAGCAAATTTGCCGGCGACTGCAACCGGCGGCGCAATGTAGGCCATCACCGAACACTGTTTAAAGAGCGTGTCAGTGACGGGCTCGAAAGCGCCATAGACTACGTCAACCGCGCCGCGTTGGGCTGCTTGCGCCAGCAACTCCAGCCACGAAGTTTCGGGAGTGATGCCCGCGTCAATGAAAGCGAGCCACTCGCTGGTTGCCTGAGCGGCGGCGAGATTGCGCCCGCGGCCCGGAAGTGCGTCGTCGTCTTGAAGCAGGTGTACTGGGGACTTTGCCACGTACGCGGAGATGATGGCGCGAGTTTGGTCGGTCGACCCGCCGTCCGTGATCACAATTTCCCTGGGCGGCAACGTCTGGTTCAGCAGGCTGTCGAGCAACGCTCCAATCGAGTCCGCTTCATTGCGAACGGGAATGATGACGCTGATTTCGAGCTTGTTGGAGACTGCGGGTCTCAGGGAATGATCCACGGGCGAGATGCTAGCAGATGTTGGAAAGAATCAGTATGAACCTGGTACCGACCGGTTGGCATTTCCGCGCGGGCGCCTTGCCGGGTTATCTCAATGCCTTCGGGAAGGAGCGCCGATAACTTTCAATCCGCCTTGAACTCTTGCTTCCAGTCATAATTCTCCGCCGACTTCGGCTGCTCTTCCTTCAGCAGGACGCACGTTTCCAGGACCAGCACGTCCATCTCCGTGCGCATGAAACAACGGTAACTATCCTGGGGCGTACAGACGATCGGTTCGCCACGCACGTTGAAGCTCGTGTTTACGACCAACGGGCAACCGGTCAGCTGGCGAAACGCTTCGATGATTTCCCAGTACAGCGGATTGGTTTCGCGCCTAACGGTCTGGATGCGCGCGGAGTAATCGACATGGGTCACCGCCGGAATCTCCGAACGCCTGACATTCAATTTCTCGATACCCCACAGCGCCTCTTCAGCGGCGCTCATTTTGCGACGCCGAGCTTCAGTCACATCGGCAACCAGCAACATGTAAGGACTGTCGGCGTCTAAATCAAACCAATCGGCGACGTGTTCTCGCAGCACGCTCGGAGCAAAGGGCCGGAAGCTTTCGCGATACTTGATCTTCAAATTCATAGTCGCCTGCATTTGCGCCGAACGCGGATCGCCGATGATGCTGCGACCACCCAGTGCGCGTGGTCCAAACTCCATTCGTCCCTGGTGCAGACCAATCACCTTCCCCGCGGCCAGCAGACCGGCCACGACTCCCGGCAGTTCCGCGCGTGAATATCCGCGAAAAGGCAACTGGCGCCCGCGCAAAAATTCTTCAATCTCCGCGGCGGTATTCGCTGGACCGAGGTAAGAGCCTTTCATGCCATCGGCATAGTTGGTCAACGCTGGTGCGACGCCATTAGGTTGCGCGGCGCCCTCGTTACCTGCACGCGCGGACTGCCAGGTGTTCTGCGTTTCCGCGCTCACCCTGGGTTTGCCCAGATAGCGATGCCAGATGGCGAGCGCCACTCCCAGCGCACCGCCCGCGTCGCCCGCGGCCGGCTGAATCCAAATATCCTCAAACGGAACCTCACGCAGCACGCGTCCGTTGGCCACGCAATTCAACGCCACGCCGCCAGCCAGGCAAAGCTTGTTGAGTCCCGTTTCCTGGTGGGCAAAGTGAGTCATCTTCAGCATCACTTCTTCCGTGATCACCTGGATGCTGCGGGCGAGGTCCATTTCTTTCTGGGTAATCGGCGACTCCGGCCGGCGCGCGGGTCCGCCAAATAATTTCGCGAACGCACGGTTAGTCATCCGCAAGCCAGCGGAATAACTGAAATACTCGTGGTTCATCTTCAGACTGCCGTCGTCACGCACTTCCAACAGTTTGTCTTTGATCAGCGCAACGTATTTTGGTTCGCCGTAAGGCGCGAGGCCCATGACCTTGTACTCGCCACTGTTGACCCGGAAGCCCGTGTAGTAAGTGAACGCGCTATAGAGCAATCCGAGACTATCGGGAAAGCGCAACTCTTTCAGCAAGGTAAGCTCATTGCCTTTACCAACGCCGAGTGAACTCGTGGCCCACTCGCCCACGCCGTCGATTGTCAGGATCGCGGCTGCTGCAAACGGCGACGGATAAAACGCGCTCGCGGCGTGACTCTCGTGGTGATCGCCGAAGAGCAGTTGCCACTCAAATTTCTTGCCTGCTTTTTTAGCCGCCCGTTCGTCAGTCTCACCGGTAGTCTTGGCCAACTCGGTGCGAATCAAGTCAGGCATCCACAGTTTCTCTTTCATCCAAAGCGGCAGCGCTTTGAGAAACGAACTGAAGCCCGCGGGTGCGTAGTCGAGATAGGTTTCGAGCAGGCGGTCGAATTTCAAAAGGGGCTTGTCGTAGAAGCCGACGTAATCGAGTTGGTCGATTGAAAGGTTCGCTTCCGCGAGACAGTAGCGGGCGGCCTGAACGGGAAAATTCTGGTCGTGCTTAACACGCGTGAAGCGTTCTTCCTGGGCCGCCGCCACGATCTCGCCGTCAACAACGAGGCAGGCAGCAGAGTCGTGATAAAACGCCGAGATACCAAGGATGCTAACCAACTGAGCGCCTCCACCTAGAACAAAGTGTAGATGAAGGGCGCTATAGCGGAGCTCTTCGCCAGCACCAGCAGGGCGCCCACAAGCACCAGCGTAATCACGATCGGCGCCAGCCAGTACTTCTTGTTCTCTCTCATGAATTGCCAGAGTTCACTGACAACCTGAACTTTCGACATGGTGCGGACTCCTCTAAAACATCTTTTCGTAGTGACGCGGATTTCGTTGGCGCTCCGAATACGGTTGCCAGTATGACGCACGGCGTTCACCGCGCCGACTGAGCGGGTCCCAACCCATCAGTCGCTTCACGACGCCAATCGGCGTGACCACCAAAAAAAACACCAGCGCCAGAATCACTCTGGTAGTAACAAATGACAGACCCTCAGCCAAAAACATCCAGGCCTTGTTTGGTAACACTAACGCTCGCGCCCATAGCAACCCCAGCACGATTAACAGCGCGCCGGTGGTTAAGGCTGCCTGCCTGCCAAATGCGAACTTGCCGCGGAAGAGCCACCAGCCGCCGAGCAATAACAGAATGCTGCCGACGATCAGACCAAACTCTCGCTCGACTCTAAAGGTTCGTTTTTTCATCGGAGGTGAGTTTGGAATGAAACCCGGGCGGCTTTAACTACAGGGACTTTCTACTGGCAGCGTTCCGGACTACCGCATAGTCAAACCCCGTCTTCCTTTCGGCAACACGGAAAACGGGGCAGGTGCGAGAAACGAATTGCTAACGGGCTTCTCCCGCAACACCTCCCGGCGCGTCCGCATCGTCATATTCACTCGCCGAGTAGTAACCCGAATAGTAATAGTCCTGCGTTTCGACCTTAACGTTATTCAGCACCACGCCGAAGATGTGTGCGCCCACGTCGAGCAACTGCTGTTTGGCGCGGCGCACCACGGCGCGCGAGCTACGTCCGCCGTGGACCACCAGGACCACGCCGTCAACCATCGTGGAAAGGATGGAAGCGTCGGTAAACGATATTGCGGGCGGCGAGTCAATGACGACATGGCCAAAGCGTTCGGTTAAGACGGCCAGGAGTTTGCGCATTTCATCGGAGCCCAGGAGTTCCGCGGGATTCGGCGGCACCGGACCCGAGGTCAACAACTTCAGGTTTGGTTGCGCCGGGTAGGTTTGCATCAGGTTATCGATGTCTCGTTCGCCGGAAAGCCAGTTTGTCAGACCCTTGCTATTGGGAATTCCGAAATGAGCATGCAAGCGGGGGCGACGCAAATCGCAATCGATGATCAAAACGTCCGCGCCCGTTTGGGCCAGCATGAAAGCCGTATTAATAGCCGTCGTGGTCTTGCCTTCCGAAGGCTGACTCGAAGTTACCAGGATAGTCTTCGGCGGTTGACCCGCTGACGACAGTAAAAGCGACGTGCGCAAGTGCCGGTAAGATTCAGCGACAGGCGAGCGAGCGTCACTAATCATCGCCAGCGCCGTGGTGTCGTTCGGCGCTGCCGTTGCTGCGCCGCCAATCCCAATCAAGCGGCCACGATCGCGGCTTGCCGGAATCAAAGCCAGGGCCGGCAGGTGCAGGTAACGATCGACGTCGTCCACTGACTTCAAGGTGTCGTCGAGGAAGTCGAGCAGAAATGCCAGACCGATACCGGCAACGAGCGAGAGCAGGAACGCAATGAAGATGTTCCGAAAACGCTGTGGACCAATCGGTTCGCGCGGCAAACGGCTATAGGTCGCGATACTGACTTCGTTCGAGCGATCCCCATTACTCACCTGAAATTCTCGCTGTCGCTGCAGTAACGTGTTGAGAATCTGACGATTCGTTTCCAGTTCCTGAGTCATCGCCAGCAGGTCGATTTGATCGCGCGTTTGCTGAGTAGTGGTGCCCTTCTGCTGTTCATAGGAACGCCGCAGAAGGTTTTCCTGGGAGACCGCGGCTTCATACTTACGTTGCATCGCGGTAACAATTTCCGAGGGCGCCTTGTCTAACTCCGCCTCGAGCCCCTGCAACTGTGCCTCGATCTTTTTCACTCCCGGCCATTCCGGGGTGTAAGTCGTCAATAGAGCGTCGCGTGTTTCTTTGAGCGCCGAAATTCGATCCCGCAATTTTTCCACCCGGGCTGAAGTATTGACGTCAGGAACAGAGAAGGGGTCGCGTTCCTTGCGCGCTGCTTCGAGTTGGGCCTGAAGGTTTTTTCGATCATTCTGCGCTTGCAACAACTGGCCGCTGAGCGTGGCCAGGCGCGTCGCTTCAAGATTGCCCGCGGTACCGTTTACCAAGGGCAGGTTCTTTTCTTTCGCGTAGTTAAATTGCACTTCCTGATCGTGCTTGATCTTGGTTTGCAGGTTTGCGATCTCGCGCGCGAGCTGATCTTCGGCCTTGGTAGAATGTTCAGTTGACCGTTCCAGGTTGTTGTTGACGAAAACTTCGGCGAGCGTGTTGGCGATCTTCTGGGCCAGCTCGGGATCGGAATGAATGAATTTGATCTTGACGAGGTTAGTGGTGGGAACCGGCTCCACCAGTTCGCCGGCAACGATCGCGTCCTCGTAAGGTTCCAGCTCCGCCAGTTGTTCCGGAGTCAACGAACCGCCAGTGACTTCACTCTCGCCCACGACCGTCAATCCGGGAGACACGGCCGGCGAGTCGTTTGCCTTTTTTGGCTTCGCGAAAATTCGCCGCAGCGACGAAAAAACGCCGCCCTGGGTCTGGCCGCCAAAGAATGAAGGATTGTGTTGCAGGTCGAGTGTCAGGACGACTTGGCGAGCGAGCGCCGGGTTTTCAAGCAGCTTAAGTTGCGTGCCCCAGAAATTAGGGTCGCCCTGCCCGGCGATCACAATTTCCTTAGTCTGCAAAACGTTCGGCGCCTTCTGCTCAATTCGAATCGTAGTTTCGCCCGCGTAAATTGAAGGAGCGCGAAACGCCTGAATCGTAACCAGTGAAGTTACCACTAACACCAGACTCAGAATCAACCACTTCCGCTTAAGGACCACGAACAAGTATTCGCGGATATTTGTCGGCTCGGTCGCGGAAACTCCGTAGGGTTTCGACGCGGAAAAATCCGACAGAGGGCGATCCATAGTGCGGTCGATCGCACTAACCGGCAGCAGACGATTATCTTGGGACATCTTTGTTTCCAGACCTCAAATCAGGACCACTCGAAGATAAGAGAATAATAACAGACGCCTCGCGTCTGGCAAGCCACAAATAGGGGAAACAAGGGAAAGCAAACGAGTAAAAAGAAGCAGCGCCTGCGCTTCAGAGGCCTGGTCGCCACCCTCAGCGCGAGGGAAGCGAAGGCCGTGCTAGCTCTTGCTGGCTGCCCCGGTGAGCGCGTCGAGCGCCGCAAAATTCTCAAGAGCCTCGCTCCACAATGGCAGCGGGGCCAGGCCAATGGCTGCCGACAGCAGGCAGTGAAGCCGGGAATTTCGCGGCCGCGGCGCCGGTCTGCTTAAACTGTCCCCCAACACGGACTCCAGTGGCAACGAGGTAAAGCCACCAAGATCCAGCGCCGCCCGGCCAAACTCCGCATAACTGACGCCCGGTCCGGCGTTCACCACGTGGAATATTCCCGGAAGATCCAGCACAGCCAATTCCCGTAAGCGCTGTGCCAAATCAGGCGCGTACGTCGGCGTGCCGTACGCATCACCGATTGCCTTCAGTCGCTCCCCGCGCGACGCGCGTGAAATTATCGTACTCAGGAAATTGTTGCCTCCCGCACCAAACACAAAACCAGTGCGGACTACGGCCGTCCGAGCCCAGGCTTGTTGGGCACTACGTTCACCCTCCAGTTTAGAAATGCCATAAACGCTAATCGGATGAGGCTGGTCCCGTTGCGTATAAAATCCGTCCTTGTCCCCGGCAAAAACATAGTCAGTGGAAATCGTGATCAGAACCGCACCCAGTTGGCGGCTCGCGAGCGCAAGGTTTTCCGGTCCGCGAGCATTCGCTGCAAAGGCTCTCTCGTGATCACGCTCGCAGCCATCCACGTCTGTCCACGCAGCGCAGTTAATGACCGCTTCCGGTCTGTCTTCCTGCACCCTTCGCATGACACCGTCGGCGTCGCTGATGTCCAGACTGTGATGGTCGTAGGAAAAGACAAGGTCTCCACTCGCGCGACAATGCGCCACGAGTGCCCGACCGACCATTCCTCCCGAGCCTGTCACCAGAACTCTCAAGTCGCTTGAATCTCCGCGCCGTATTGCTGACGGTAATAGTCCTGATAGGCGCCGCTGCGGGTCCGCTCGAGCCAACGTCCATTTTCCTGATACCAATGAATGGTTTTTTGTAGGCCGCTCTCCCAAGTCTCGCGCGGTCGCCAGTTCAATTCAGTTTCAATTAGAGTGGGATCCATGGCATAGCGACGATCGTGCCCCGGACGATCCTGCACAAAACTAAGCAGCGAGCGAGGCTTGCCCAGCGTATCAAGCAACGAATGAACGACATCGATATTCTGCTGTTCGTTACGAGCGCCGATGTTGTAGGTCCCTCCCGACCGTCCGTTTTCCATAGCAAGGAGTATCGCCCGACAGTGGTCGTCAACGTAGATCCAGTCTCGAACGTTGCGGCCGTCACCGTAAACGGGGATGGGCTGATCATTCATGGCATTTGAAAGTGCAAGCGGCAAGAACTTTTCCGGAAACTGGCGGGGGCCGTAGTTATTTCCGCACCGAGTTATCACGGTGTCGAGGCCGAAAGTGTGGTGCGCGGCACGCACCAGATGTTCCGCCGCGGCCTTGGAAGCCGCGTAAGGACTGTTGGGGGCAAACGGAGAATCTTCGACGAAGTATGCGGTGGAATCCTCGGGCAAGCTGCCCATTACCTCATCAGTCGAGATTTGAATAAAACGGCGCACGCCACGCTGTCGGGCGCAATCCAGCAGCACTTGTGTACCCAGGACGTTTGTCCGAATAAACTCCTTTGCCGAGGCTATGCTGCGGTCTACATGAGACTCAGCGGCAAAGTTGACCAGCACGTCCGTGCCCTCTTCCAGGGCCCCTAGAACTTCACGGGAATCCGCAATATCACCCTGAATGAAATGGTGGCGCTCGTTGTGTAATTCTTCCAGGTTATCCGGATTACCGGCATACGTCAGGGCGTCAAAGTTGGTCAGTTCGCAGTCAGGCAGTTCAGCGAGCAGAAGTCGCACAAAGGCGGAACCGATAAAACCCGCGCCGCCGGTAATGAAAATTTTTCGCATGAAACTCATTTAACGAGAAATCAACTCTCTGTCAACCACTTCCGCAGAAGAATAAACAGCGGGAAAATAACATGGAATTTCAAACGTTGAAATTGTGTCAAAAATAATGCTTGACTTCTTGTATGGAATAGCTTAAATACCGCCCTCTTGAGAAGTCATGTCTTGCAGCCTTTGGCCGTTTCTGGATTTTGTCGGAATTTTGTCGGCTCCCAACGTTACCCGCCGATGTCTCGCGATAAGCAGCAACCTGTAGAAGTGGACTAGATCAACCTCTAAGGGCATCGCTTCGCGACTGCAATCAACCTTCGACTGTTCGAATTAAATCGTCGCAAAAGAACAGCAAGTACTTTCGGATACTCTGTGGCGCCATTTTATGATGTGGCGGCTCAAACCCAACACCTAGAAAATGTATAAGGAGAATTAACCAATGAGTAAGACCCGGTCAATCTTAAACATCTTAACAGTCATGATGTTTATCTTCGCAGTGACATCTCTAGCCCAGGCGCAGGCAACCCGCACCTGGGTATCCGGTGTTGGCGATGACGCCAATCCATGCAGCCGCACCGCGCCGTGCAAAACATTTGCGGGTGCCATTTCAAAAACCGCTGATGGCGGTGAGATTGACTGTATCGATCCAGGTGGGTTTGGAACCGTCACGATCACCAAGAGCATTACCATCGACGGCGCCGGCACCCTGGGCTCTATCCTGGCCGCGGGTACTAACGGAGTGAATGTCAACGATTCTGGCAGCGGCGCTCCGCAAACCAAGATCGTTCGTCTTCGCAATCTATCGATCAATGGCGCTGGGACGGGTGTAAACGGCGTCAATATCACATCGGCCCGCGCGGTTTACATAGAGGGCTGCGTTATCTCCGGGTTCAAGTCCGGTAATGCCACAACTTCTGACGGCATCGAGATAAACTTCACCGCCGGCTCCGGAACATTCAACGTCTCGGTGAAGGACACTATTATCGAAAACAATTCGGGTGACGGGATACGTCAGAACACAACCGTCGGCACACTCAACTGCTTTTACGATAACGTCGTGCTGGCAGGCAATGCCAAGGGCCTTGAAGCGCTGGGAGGCACGGGGAACATCAGTCGCTCCGTGGTTGATAACAACTCCAGCGACGGCATACTAGTCAACAACGGCGCCGTCGTTAATTCCAGCACAAATCAGGTAACTTCCAATGGCAACGGCTTTAACGCGGTAGCCGGGACCATTCGCCTGAGCGATAACAATATCTATCGCAACTTAAGCAATGCCTTCGCGGGCGGCGGCACCTACGTGACCTTCGGCAACAACCATGTGGCGGGGAACACCGGTAACGAAGCTCTGCCCGGTGCGACGGCACCGAAGTAAAGTCCAGGCAGTTAGCTCTAGTCTATTCGCAGGTGGGTGCATGCAGCATCCACCTGCGGTTCCCACCTGAGGAGACAGGGTCTAAGCACTCTGCGTTCGGTATCCCGGTATGTAAAAAGTGGAAGGGATTAATGCTGTGAAAACAAAAAGAACATCTACGATTGCGATAACCGATCGTGCCCGACCTCGGGTTCGCGCTCTTGCATCATATATTTGTTTGGGCACGCTATTTTCGATTCTTGTTGCCTCCGCGCTTTATACCGCTTCTTTGGCCTCGACGAATGATAAAGCGGCCAATGCCGCACATTCTGCCAGGACCGCCACCCACCACGTGGGTGTCAGGGAGGCGCGTTCAAGATACGCGGCAACCAGATGGCTCGCTCCATTGTCACCGCTTCCGCCGCTCGCCCTCGACACCCTCGCCACCTACGAAGTTGTCAGCGGCGTTTGCACTAATACCCCGAAAGACACGTTCAGCGTGGGCGACGGCATGTCGAGGCCGCCGGACCAGGTCTGTGTTAGGGCGAGTGCCGATTTGAGTGGGAGACTGCTCAGTATTGACGGAACTGACGGAACGGTGGCGGCACTGGTCGAGATTACCACCGATCCCCAGGAGCTTATATTCACGCTGCCAAGCAGCACCACATCAGTTGTCAATGGCCTGGTCATCGACAACCGGGGAATCTGGCGCGCCTCGATCCATTCAAGCGCAGATTTCGGAAGTCGCGGGACCGCTTTCTTCTCCGTTACCGATCCCGACAATGCGGCGGCCGACCTGATTATTTTTAGTGACAGTACAGCAACAGCTCCCGTAACCCCGGGCGACCCTACGGGGTTTAGCGTCTATTTGAGAAATGATGGTCCGGACGCAGCTGCGGCGGTACATGTGAAACAGAACGTGCCCGCCAACATGACATTTACCTCTGCCACCGCCGGCAGCGGTACATCCTTTACGTGTTCTGAGAGCCTGGGCGTGGTTGACTGTACGCCCGCCGGTAATTTGCCTTCAGGGGCAACCTCTGCTTTCACAATTAACTATGACGTCAGCTCCGGTGCACCGACTTCCATTCTGACTAGTGAAGTTGACATCATCAGCACCACAACAGATCCACACCCGACAAGTAATTCTTCCACGTCAAAGGTGGAGATTCGAGCAGCTGGAGATACCGGTTCGACTTGCGCTTTGGCCTGCCCTCTGAATATGACGGTGGCGGCCAATACTACTCAAGCCGGACAAGATGGTGCGTTCGTCAACTTCGCCGGTAATATCGAAACCTCCGGCGACTGTGGCGCGGTCACGAGTTCACCAGCCTCCGGCACGTTTTTCGCGGTAGGCACAACCCCGGTGAGTGTTTCTTCCGCCGCTGGAGGCGGCAGCTGCAGCTTCACAGTGACCGTAACTCAGACCGCGGCGCCCACGATTACGTGCGCGGCGGATCAGTCGGGCACAGCCTCCGGCAGTTCCAATGAAGCGTTAGTAGCTGTCAACCCGCCAAGCTTTACCGGCACCAATGCAGTTTTGACAGGCGTCCGGAATGACAATCGCTCCTTGAGCGATGGCTATCCGGTTGGCACGACAACAATCACCTGGACCGCGGCTGAATGTAACGATGCGCCGGAGTGCAGTGATCCTAACGCACGCTCCGCTTCCTGTACGCAGCACATAGTCGTTACGTCAGTTGACGCACCGACTATCTCGTGTCCGGCCAATAAGAACTTCCAGGCGGCCGACTGCGATGGAAAAACTCTTACTGCTACCGACATCGGTACGCCAGCGGCGACGGGTAGCAATATACAAATAACGAGTCAGCGCAGCGATAATCTCAACCTGACCAGCGATCCATATCCGGTTGGGACGACAACAATCACCTGGTCGGCGACTGACGACTCGGACCGCGTTGCATCCTGCACTCAGACCATAACGATCAGCTCTTCCGGTGCGGATAGCACGCCGCCAACACTCCTCGTGCCAGCCGACGTATCCGCTACTACCAGCTCCTGCACGGCAACGCTTGATGACGAGCTGGGTGTCGCAACTGCGACGGATAATTGCGGAACGGCTTCGATCACTCGTTCGGGTGTCCCAACATTCGCTTGTCCGATTCCAGGGAATCCCACCAGAACTTGCGAAAGCTTTGTGTTCCCAACTGGCACCACGATCGTCACTTATACGGCGACCGATGGGGCGGGGAATGTGACGACGGCCATCCAGCACGTGACCGTTACCGAAAGCCCAGCCATCCCGCCGACGATCACGGCGCCAGCTGGCGTGACAGTTAACACTGGACCGAGCGCCACCTCCTGCGGAACGGTCGTCGGCGATGCGACTCTGGGTAGTGCATCGGCTAACGACAACTGTGCCGGAGTCACGATTTCACGCAGCGGGGTTCCCTCGGGGAATAACTTCCCAGTGGGTACTACCACTGTCACGTACACCGCCACTGATGCGTCGGGTAATACAGCGACAGCCACTCAGAGCGTGACTGTGGTTGATAATACGCCGCCAACCATCACCGCTCCGGCAGATTCCTCAGCTAATGCTGACGCTACCTGCCAGGCAGCAATCCCTGATTACCGGCCCAGCACCGTGGCTGCTGATAACTGCGGCGCGGTGACGCTCTCGCAGTCTCCGGCACCCGGAACTCTGGTGGGCTACGGTCCGCATACCGTTACGGTTACCGTTACCGACGGTCACAGCAACACGAACAGTGACACTGTGATCTTCACTGTAAATGACAACACGCCACCCGTGATTTCGTGTCCGGCAAACATCACTGTCTATCTGCCGCTGAGTACCACGGCGACAAGCAGGACTGTTACTTATCCGGACGCGACTGCAACGGACAATTGCGGTGCGCCCATCACCATCGGATATAGCAAAGCGTCCGGCTCCGTCTTTAACATGGGACCAACGCCCGTCACGGCAACGGCGACGGATTCACACGGCAATACGGCTTCTTGCACGTTTACCGTAACCGTCCTTTACAACTTTACTGGCTTCTTCCAGCCAGTTGACAACCTGCCGACGATTAATCAGATGAAGGCGGGTCAAGCGGTACCCACGAAGTTCAGCTTGAGTGGGTATAAGGGCCTGAATATTTTCGCGGCCGATTCACCGAGCTCGCAGCAAGTCGCCTGCGACACCGGTGCTCCGTTATCCGACATTGAGGAAACGGTAACAGCCGGCAACAGTAGCCTTAGCTACGATAGCGGCTCGGATCGTTACAACTACGTTTGGAAGACAGATAGTTCATGGAAGAACACATGTCGCCAGTTGAATGTTGTTCTTAATGACGGTAGCAATCACACTGCTATCTTTAAGTTCAAATAGGTGTGAAACCCGAGGGCGGCGACTGACAACCAGTCGCCGCGCCTCAATCGGTACCAGCAGAAAAAAGGGAAGGCACGACGCTCGTTCGTGCCTTCCCTTTTTTCATCGCCCACCGTGTTTCTTCAGCCGGCAGATTCAGATCCGACCACACATTTGCTTCGCACAGAATCAGGTCCTGAATCTGGTCGTCGCAGTTCGCCCGGGTTAACTGGTAACCTCCGCACGCAGCCGCAACACTGTGATCCCGGTGGACTAGATTCGCCGTATCCGAAGTTAAACCGATGGCGCCATTTCATAGGCAGAATCGAGGTAGGTCTTAAGGGCTAACGTGAATCTTTCCGTGCCCGCTTCTTTCATCAACAAACGAGAACGCTGAAAGCGGAAAGCTACTGCAACCAATACCTTCACTTTGAGTCGACAACACACCCGCATCATCAACACGCTCGACATCCTGAGCTACCCAGGTGGGCGCTACCCCCGCATCATCAGGACGTTCGGAGTCGCTCGCCAGCCAATCCTGTTTCGGAACTCTGTAAACACCCCAGGTTAATCGATCCGGTTTTTTTCCGTTCGCTTCCCTACTATTATCTTCGACGACCAGTATCACTCTCCTGCCGATATAGCTCTTCACACTTGCTTCACTGATTGCGCCACTTATGATGGCTTTAGTCTTGCTGACTACGAGACAGTCAAGCTGTGCTTTTAGAAAAAACCTGGACGAGCTGGTTCCCTGGTCCGTCTCCGGACTGCCTTGATTCCCTTCCGGGCGGTCTTGCGCAAAGGTCATCTCACCGAGCGTGGTTCCGTCTCTTAATTGAGTGACGCTGAAGTCGATATTACTGGTTTGGGCGCCAGCGATAGAAAACTGAAAGCTACCGTTTACCGCCGGACCGTCTCCTTCGGCGCTGGTTATTTGATCGGTTGAAGCGAATAGAAACAGTGAGAATAGGAGGACGGGGACGATTCTCTTCATTGTAGAATTATTCCTTAAGACGTGTATTACCTTCGGGGAAAAACGCGAGCTGGCTCTTATATAGAGTTTGCCGGAAAAAATCAATCCCCCAAAAACCGCTTTCGGTCTAAATTTTGTTGACAGGAACCGCCCAAATGGACTATTAAACCGTCTCCAGTTTCCACCGGAACGCTCCTGGCCAAAGTGATTAGAACCGCTTAGAGTCTTGGTCGAATTCATTAAGCTGTCGGGCTTCCCACCGCGGAACCACTCAACATTCCATTTAAGGAGATCACCCATGAATAAACTTCGTGTTTCCCTGAGAGTACTCGTTCTTTTAACGTTTGCGCTGGCTTTTGCTGTTGTCACACAGGCGCAAGCCACGCGCACCTGGGTTTCGGGCGTTGGTGACGACGTCAACCCTTGCAGCCGCACTGCCCCATGCAAAACCTGGGCGGGAGCTTTTTCCAAGACTTTCATAAATGGCGAAATCGACGCCCTCGATCCAGGCGGTTACGGTACCCTGACCATTAGCAAGTCCATCACTCTGGATGGCGGCACCGGCGCAGGCTGGGGCTCCACGCTCGCTAGTGGCCTTGTCGGCTTCACCGTCAATATCGCAGCCGGAAACGCCAACGATCCCCTGCGACAAGCGATTTTGAAGCACCTCAGCATCAATGGCTCCGGCGCGAGCGGTACTATTGGCACGCGCACCGGTACCAACGGAATTAATTACATCTCGGGCAGTCAACTGATTGTCGAAGACTGTCAGATCTTTAACTTCGGCACGACCGGCATCAGAGTAGCTCTCACGGGTAGCGGAGCGTTGAACGTTACGCGTACGACCATCGACAGTTGTCAGGTCGGAATAAGCCACACCACTACTTCAGGAACGGTAAACTCATCTATCCATGACAGCGTCATCCAGAACTGTGCGGGCAATGGCCTGCAGGTAGACGCTGGCACAGTCAACATTAGTAATACCGTGGTTGCCAACAACGGCGGCGCCGGCATGGTTGCCCAGGGAGCTATCGGCTCGGTGATTAATGCCGACAACAATGAAGTCGTCAACAATGGCGGGGCCGGCATCTCAGCAGGCACCGCTCAAGGTACCGTCCGTATCAACAATAATGCCATTCATCGGAATGGCACCGGCCTGAACAATTCCGGCACCATGCAGACTTGTTCGAATAACAAGAACTACGGAAACACGACAGAGATTTCCGGCGCTGCCACGCCAGTGCCGGCTCCCGGAAGTTGTACACAATAAGCGACGATCCAATTCTGCGCTGATTGCTTCCCTCCATGCCGGTGCTGCCGGTATGGAGGGAACTTTTTTTGTCCCAGTCTGTGCGCTACTCTTCCCGCGCCTGAAAAAATCAGCCCGCCACCTCAGCCCGCGGCCGGCGCCACCAGCAATTGAATGGCGACCTTGCTTGACGCACCTGGCCTCCGTAGTTAGACTCCAACGCCCTACTTTTTCCTGGCCCGAATGGGCGCAACCAAGCTTCAGCCTGGCGCGGTTTTACTTCGGCCGGGGCGCTTATTGAGTGAATGAGAGCTTATTCGAAACCAAATTCCCCAGCGTCTCCAACCAGTCTTTTTGCAACTACTCTTCATTGAAAGTCAGACTTGGGAACGACAATGATGCCGGCTGCGCCAGCAAATTTTTCCAAACCATTAATTACAATTCAGCCCGGCAAGCGGTGGCCGACGCTGCAGTGGCGCGAGTTGTGGGCTTATCGCGAACTAATTTATTTTTTGACGTGGCGCGATGTAAAGGTGAGGTACAAGCAGACGTTGCTGGGCGGCGCCTGGGCCATCCTGCAGCCACTACTGACAATGATCATCTTTACGCTGCTATTCGGACGACTGGCCGGCTTCGAGTCACACACCGGCGGAGTGCCTTATCCGGTTTTCGCATTCGCGGGCCTGCTTCCCTGGACCTTCTTTTCCAATGCCATCACGACCAGCGGCAACAGCCTGATCAATAGCGTCAATCTCATTACGAAAGTTTATTTTCCGCGCATGATCATTCCGGGCGCAGCGGTGACCGCGGGCCTGGTCGACTTCGCAATCGGTTTCGTTTTGCTTATCGCGCTAATGTTCTATTACCAGATGACACCGGGTTGGTCTCTATTGTTGTTGCCATTTTTGGTGCTACTGACGACTCTACTAGCGGTCGCGGTTGGCATGTGGCTGTCAGCTTTGAACGTGAAGTATCGCGACGTTCGATTCGCGATTCCCTTTGTGGTTCAGATTTGGATGTTTCTGTCTCCCATCATTTATCCAACCACCCTGATACCGCAAAAGTTGCGCGTTGCCTTCCTGTTGAACCCGATGACCGGCATTGTTGACGGCTATCGCGCTGCCCTGTTTGGAAAGCCGATCAATTGGATTGAGCTGGCGATTTCTACCGTAATAACAAGCTTCGCCTTCGTCTATGCCTCATTCTTCTTTCGCCGCATGGAGCGGGGATTTGCTGATATCATTTAGCGTTTCAGTGTCCGTATGACAGCCATTATTCAGGTTACCAAGCTAAGCAAAGAGTATCGTATCGGCCGTCGTGAAGCGGCTTACGGAACTTTGCGAGAGTCACTAGTCAGGGCTCTTCGCAATCCCTTGCAAACGCTCGGCGGCCGTGCTGCCGCCAACGAAAAGCTCTGGGCCCTTAAGGACGTAAGTGTGAATGTCGAACCAGGCGAGGTCGTCGGCGTGATTGGACGTAACGGCGCCGGCAAATCAACCTTCCTGAAAATCCTTTCGCGCATTACCGAGCCAACATCGGGACGCATCGACCTTTATGGACGCGTCGGTAGTCTCCTTGAGGTTGGTACCGGTTTTCATCCTGAACTGACCGGGCGGGAAAACATTTACTTGAGTGGCGCGCTTCTGGGAATGAAGCGCGCAGAAATCCAGCGGAAATTTGATGAGATCGTAGAGTTTGCGGAACTGGAAAAGTTTCTCGACACGACCGTGAAATACTACTCAAGCGGGATGTATATGCGACTCGCTTTCGCCGTCGCCGCACATCTTGAGCCGGAGATTCTGCTGGTAGATGAAGTGCTCGCAGTCGGCGATGCGGCATTTCAGAAAAAGTGTCTCGGCAAGATGAGAGACGTGGCGAACCACGGTCGCACGGTTTTGTTTGTTAGTCATAACATGACCGCCGTTAACCAACTCTGCTCGCGCTGCTTGTTGATCGCCGACGGCCGGCTGGTCATGAACGGAAAAACCGCGGACGTAGTTGCCGCTTACCTGCAGGCGGGTAGTGGCGGCGGTGCGGAATCAGTTTGGCAGGACCTGCGCCGTGCGCCCGGCAATGAAAACATAAAGCTGCACGCGGTGCGCGTAAAATCGCATGGAGTGATAAAGAGCGAAGTTGACATCGATAAGGAAGTCGAAGTTGAAGTCGAATTTTGGAACCGCCGCCCCGGCGCGCGGAACCTCTGCGTCACTATCTACCTTTTGGACAGCAATGGCACTGTGGTGCTCAGCACCGGAAACACTCCGGCCGCCAACGCTCTTCCGGAAGAATGGTTTGACAAGCCGCATCCTGAGGGATTGTTCCGGGCCATATGCACACTGCCGGCAAACTTTCTCAATGAGGGTTTGTATTATATAACCGTCTATGTTGTTACCTTGGGACCGCTCGCGGTCGAGGTTGAGGCGCCGCACGTGCTTTCTTTTCGCGTTTTTGATACCGGCGTTCTGCGCGAGGCTGGGGGTGGCGGCAACTGGCCTGGCGTAGTGCGCGTTCGTCTGCCGTGGACCACGGAACTTGTCGCGCCGCAAGCAATTCCAAGTGCTCCTGAACAACAGATAGCAGTCGAGCTGAAAGACTGAAGCAGCCCCGCTATCTGAAAAAGTGATTAACGAGAGGGCAACTGACGCAAATGCAAACCGCAGGGGTCGAACAGATCGTCAACCGAAAGCAGCACGTTGTCGAGCAGTATGGTGAATGGACCGCGCATAATATTCGACTCGCGGATAACGTTTACACCATCTCAGACCAAATACGAGGTGACGAAGTTCTGGCCCGTCGGGTCCTGCAAATAGTTTCCGACGTGTTAAAGAATCCGCTGAGCACGGCCCGAATTCTGGACCTGGCGTGTCTGGAGGGCCTGTATGCGATCGAGTTTGCTCAGCATGGCGCCCAGAGCGTGGGCGTGGAAATACGAGAGGAGAATTTGGCCAAGGCGCGCTTTGCTAAGGAGGCATTGGCACTCGACAATCTCAACTTCGTGCAGGACGACGTGAGGAATTTGAACTCAGAGAAATACGGCCATTTCGATGCGGTTCTTTGTCTCGGAATTCTGTACCACCTGGACGCGCCGGATGTTTTCGATTTTGTACACCGAATGGCGGAAGTGTGTACCAGATGCCTGGTCATTGACACTCACATTAGCAACACAAAGGAAGTCTCGTACAAATATCGTGAGAGAGAATACTGGGGCCGATTCTTCACTGAGCATGAGCCTGATACCACGCTCGCGGAGCGAGAGAAAAGCTTGTGGGCGTCGATTGATAATGTGAAAAGTTTCTGGCTGACCCGCCCCTCACTCTTCAATTTGCTGGCCCACGCCGGATTCACGTCGGTCTACGAATGCTATAATCCGCCCGTTTGGCAGAAGTTTGAAGATCGCTGCACGCTGCTGGCGATAAAGGGAGAACCGCAAGAGGTTCTGTCCGCGCCTTCGTTGTTAGCGGCCGCAAGTAAGGACTGGTCCGAGAACTCGCTGCTGGGAGAGTCCCCGCGGGTCAGGTCCTCCGGGTTGCGCAGGTTTGGTAGGATTTTACCTGCACCCGTAAAGAGCTTCGTCAAAAAGCTTGCGGGATAGTTTCCCTGGAATGGGCGTCCGAGCCCCGCGACCATGGCTGCGCTCATAAATCTTTTTGAGGAGCTTAGAGTGAATGGCAAAAATCGTTATCGTGGGTGACGGCGAAACGGCTGAGTTGGCTTACGAGTATTTCACGTACGACTCGCCGCATGAAGTCGTCGCTTTCAGCGTCGAACGCGAGTATGCGAAGAAGGAAGAACTGTTCGGACTGCCGGTTGTGTTTTTTGAGGATTTGGAGAGCCGGTTTGCTCCCGCTGAACACTCCGCCTTCGTGGCCATCTCCTATACAAAACTCAACCGCGTGCGCGCCCGGCTCTACCAGGAAACTAAACGCAAGGGCTACAACATTGTCTCCTATGTCAGCTCAAAAGCTTTCGTTTGGCGCAACGTCGAAATTGGAGAAAACTGTTTCATTCTGGAAAACAACGTGCTGCAGTATGCGGTGCGCGTGGGAAACAACGTCGTGCTTTGGAGTGGTAATCACGTGGGCCACCAGACGGTGATTGCGGACAATGCCTTTGTGTCATCGCACGTAGTGATTTCCGGCTATTGTGAAATCGGCCAGAATTGTTTTCTCGGCGTGAATAGTTGCATTGCGAACAACGTGAAGATCGCGCAGGATTGTTTCATCGGGATGGGTGCTGTAATCAATAAAGATACGGAAGCGCAAAAAGTCTATGTTGGAAACCCGTCCAGAGTAATCAAGGACAGCTTTGACGTCTTCGGTCTAGATGCGCAGGACAAATGAGTTCCCTCGATTGGCAGCGATCCAAATTTCCTAACCTGCTGCCCGCGGAACGCCGTATCGTTTTCTTTCGGCGCGCATTGGACCAGCCGCTAGCGTTTTATCTAACAGTTTTCGGAGAAGAATCTTGGAATTAATTAGCAGAACCATCAGGAAACAGCGCGCCACAAACATCGTCGCCAACCGGGAAGAATTTCGGCGGATTTTCGACGACATGTGTAAATCCGCCGGGTCATTTACTCCCACGCCTACCTGGCTGTTGTGTAAGCATCCCAGCGAAATTGAAAGCACTGACCTGTCTGAGATTCTTGATCGCGCAGGTTCGGATGAAGTTTTTCAGCAGGAATTTGCTGACCTGGACCAAAGGATGAATGGTTGGGTGGGAGACCGTAACGCCGAACTGATTAGCGAAAAGTCGGCACTCCCTCTGGTAGAGAGTTATGGATCGTTTTTGCAGCGCAGGGATTCTCTTGGGCTCTGGCGAACAAACGTAAAAGAAAGCACGAACGCCGAAGCTTTGAAGGTGGCCGATCTCGGGTCCCTGATGGACCTGACCTTTCTTTATACCTACGCGTTCGATCCCGCCCGAAAAATTACTACTATCCTGGAGGTTGGAGGGGGATACGGCAGGCTTGCCGAGGCCGCCTTCAACATCTTCGGCAAAAGCATTCGTTATGTTTTGGTAGATTCAGTGCCCGTTAGTCTTTATTACTCGAAGAAGTATCTCGAGAGTGTTTGCCCGGAAATTCGAGTTGGTTCTTATTACGACGGGGACAACTTCGACATGAGTGAGTTCGATTGCTACGTCATACCCGCCTGGTATTTCGACGAACTCAATAAAGAGAAGTATGACGTGTGCATAAATATCGAAAGTTTCCAGGAAATGGGTCAGCAGCATATCGATCATTACCTGCAACTGTTTGATCGAGTCTCTGTTGACCGGGCAGTTATCTATCTGGACAACGCGCGTGACTATATTTTTCGCGGCGATTGGAATTTTCCCAACCACTGGCAAAAACTTTTCTGTTCAAACACACCGCGCTCGTGGAGTCCTGATCATCCTGCCGAAGTTTTTGTCAAAAGTACGGGCGACTTTTCAGCGCAGAATGCAATCCTTGACGACATTCACCACTTCGTTCAAAGCGCGCCGGAGCCGGCGGTTACGCTGGGCAGTCAGATTGAGGCCCTGGCGGGCAAGCGGGTCAGAACTGTGCTTGGCGGTGGACGGTCGCAGCTTAAGAAGGTATTGGAATGGCGAAGCGGCAAAGGAAACTGAAGAAAGAATTGCCAAACCGGGAATAACCGTGGGATGAAGTGGAACAAAAAAGGATTAATCTACAGTCCGAAAGGTGACCTCGCCTGGGCCAGCAATACAGCTTTGCAACCGACCCCGCTGTTGAGAACCGCTGAAAACTCGATTCGCGTCTTCGCAGGTTTTCGTGACAACGAAGGTGTAAGCCGAGTTGGATTCGTGGATGTTTCAGCCGAGAACCCTGGTGAGGTTTTACGAGTGTCAAAAACACCGGCGCTTGATGTTGGCCGGCCGGGGGCTTTTGATGAAAATGGCGTGGTTCCCTGCGCCATTCTCGAACGCGACGGAAAGCTTTTCCTTTATTACGCGGGATATCAGTTAGGCCAGAAGGTTAAGTTTTTTGTATTCAGCGGACTGGCTATCAGCGAAGATGGGGGTGAATCCTTCAGCCGCTACAGCGAAGTCCCGGTCTGCGATCGCACGGACCGCGAGTTGTTCTTCCGCGTTATCCATTCAATCAGCTACGAAGACGGCCGCTGGCGAGTGTGGTATGGCGGCGGCAGCGAATACACGTTGAGTCGGGACGGCAAGCAGTTGCCCAACTACAACATTCGCTACACCGAATCCCGCGATGGCTATCAGCTCGAACAGGATTTTGAAGTTTGTGTCGACATGAAATCGGGCGAGTATCGCGTCGGGCGCCCGTTCGTGATCCGCAGCCCCGACCGCTATCGCATGTTTTATTCGGCGGGCACCGAAACTGCAGGCTACCGGCTGGCTTACGCCGAATCAGAGGACGGAATACTTTGGCAACGAAAAGACGACGAAATTGGTATCGATGTCGCGGCGCATGGTTGGGATAGTGAAATGCAATGTTACCCAAGCGTGGTGTCCGCCGGCGAGCGTACTTTCCTTTTTTATAACGGAAACAATTACGGAAAAGATGGCTTCGGCTACGCTGAGCTGGAGCATTGGTAAAAATCAGACGGGCGCCAGGGATTGATATAGATGCAGGAAGCAGTGCGAACATTTGGAGTGAAAGAGCACACGCAGCTCGCCTCCGAGCTGGATGCTCACGTCGAGGAGATCAACCTGCTTGGTTATACGGTTGTGCCTGACGCTTTACGCGAACCTGAGCTGAGTAAAATCCGGGACAAAGTCGATCATATTTATCAACTACAAGTGGACGAGATTGGCGGCGAGCAGCGGTTACAAACAATCAACGATACGCATACCGCGCGCGCGTTGCTCGTTTACGATGAACTTTTTTTGTCTGTGGCCACGAATCCGCTGGTCCTCCGTATTGTTGAACGGTTTCTCGGAGATTACTACACGCTGATGCTGCAAAACGGAATCATCAACGTGCCCCTGGTGGGTGACGAACAAAACGCCGGATCGTGGCATCGCGATCTGAACTACCAGCACTTTGTGAGTTCGCGACCGTTGTCGATTAGTGCGCTCTTCTGCGTCGATGAATTTACCGAAGAAAATGGCGGTACCCATGTTCTGCCTGCCTCGCACAAAACTGAGGCTTGTCCGTCGGCTGAGTTTTTTCGCCGGCATGAATTAGGTGTCGAGGCGAAGGCGGGCTCGGTGCTGGTTTTCGACTCAATGCTCTTCCATCGCGGCGGTCGCAACCGATCACAGGGAATTCGTCGCGCACTGAATCACATGTACACACTGCCGCTCATCAAGCAACAAATCAGTTTCCCCAAAATGCTTGCCGGTAAATATCGCGACGATCAATTTCTCAGTAAGTTTCTGGGATACGAGAGCGAAACAGGAACGACGGTGACTGAATGGCGCCAGGACCGTCTAGACCGTATGGAAATGCATTGATGGATTAGGCACTAGCAGAAGGCGATCAAGTTGGAACAAACTTTGGCAGCGACAACGGAATTGGCACTCTCGCCAGAGGAAGAGCTGGACGCGCTGCTGCGCGAATCTCCCCAGGCAGCGAAGCGGCGCATGGACCAGGTGGCCCGTGCTGCTATCAAAGGCGATGAATCGTTTGTGCTGTACGGCGCCGGCCAGTTTGGACAAACCGTGCTGGCCAGGCTGCGCTCGGTCGGCGTCGAACCGGTGGCATTCGCCGACGATACTAAGCAGAAGCAGGGACAAGTCATTGATGGCCTGCCAGTGTTGCCACCACGGGAGGTCGGCGAACGCTTTGGGCCAGAGACGGTAACCGTAGTTACGATCCTGAATGCCCAGCTCAACTTCGTGACCGCGCGGCGCCGGCTCAGCGAGTTCACTCGGCATCCGATCGTTTCGTTTCTCGATCTTGCCTGGCGTTATCCACAAGCGTTCCTGCCGTATTACCAATTTGAAGAGCCGGCCGAGGTACTCGAAAAGGCGGGTGATATTAGAAGCGCCTTTCAACTATTCGCCGAGGAGGAATCGCAGCGGCAGTTTTTGGCGCATCTCAAGTTCCGCCTCCAGCTTGATTACGAGGCGCTGCCACGCGCCACCGACGACAATGCCTTCCCCCGAAATCTGTTGCCACGCTTACCGGCTGACACTACATTTGTCGATTGTGGAGCTTACGATGGCGACTCGATTCGCGCTTTTTTGACTTTCCAGAGCAACGAATTTCGTTCCATCTATGCGTTCGAACCTGACGCCGGCAACTGCAATCGTATGCGGGCTTATGTCGACACGCTTAGTGCGGGCGTAGCCGGGCGCATACATGTTTTCAACGCCGGGGTCGGGGCCCGCCGGGAGACTTTGCGGTTCAGTGCCGCCGGGAACATGAGTTCGTCGTTCGACGCGTTGGGCGAGTTGGAAGTAAGCGTCCTGCCGCTTGATGAAGTAATCCCCTCGGACGATAGCCAACTCTACTTGAAGTTTGATGTTGAGGGCGCCGAGTGGGAAGCTCTAAAAGGTTGTGCACAATTACTAACAAGCAAGCGTCCGTTAGTGGCTTTGAGCGCGTATCATCGTCCCGACGATTTGTGGCAACTGCCGCTTTACCTTGACCGGCTTAATTTGGATTATGCTTTTTTCCTGCGCACGCACGGCGAAGACGGCATGGACCTGGTTCTCTACGCCCTGCCGGCAAATGGACTTTCATAGCCCACGGTTATCGGTTCCCAGCAAACAATGATCGAGGTGGTCCAATACGAGGAGCGGCACAAACGCCCCTGGAATGACTTTGTTAACCAGGCGAAAAACGGCGTCTTTCTGTTCAACCGCGATTACATGGAGTATCACGCCGATCGGTTTACCGATAATTCATTGCTTTTTTTTGCCGAGGAAAAACTAATTGGCTTGCTGCCGGCCAACCTCACAAAAGACGGCCTGATCAGTCACGGCGGACTGACCTTCGGAGGCATAGTGACCAACACGCGCATGCGCGCCGGCACCATGCTCGAAATTTTCGAGGCCTTGCATCAGTATGTCCGCGCGGCAAGCATCGGCCGTTTGCTATATAAGACAGTTCCATACATCTATCACGACGTGCCTGCGGAAGAAGACTTGTACGCTCTCTTTCGTCAGAACGCTCGGCTAGTGCGCCGCGATCTTTCCACTACTGTTCGCCAAAGCGCGCGGCCCGCTCTGACCAAGGGGCGAAAGTGGAGCCTGAAACAGGGTCGCAGTCACGAAATCGCAGTTCGCCAGAGCGAAGACTACGACACGTTCATGGCGATCGAGACCGAAGTGCTACAGAAAAAGTATGGCAAACTTCCGGTACATAGCGCCGCTGAAATTGCGCTGCTCGCCGGCCGCTTTCCGGAAAACATTAAACTGTTTGGTTCCTTTAAAGATGACACCATGCTTGCCGGTGTAATCATCTACGAAAGCCGGAACGTGGCCCATGCGCAATACATCGCCACGACGGATCAGGGGAAACAGCTCGCGGCGCTCGATTTAATTCTGGATTTTCTGATTAATGAGTATTACGTGGCTAAACGCTATTTTGACTTTGGTGTCTCAACCGAAGCGGACGGCCGCTACTTAAACGCGGGTCTGGCGGAACACAAGGAAAGTTTTGGGGGACGCGCCGTGGTTTACGATACTTACGAGTTGACGGTATAAATGAGATCATGGTCCTGAATGACTGCAAGATAATCGAGTTGCCGCAAGTACACGACCCGCGCGGCAATTTAACATTCATAGAAGCCGGCCGTCATCTCCCGTTTGAGATCAAGCGCGTCTACTACCTTTACGACGTTCCCGGTGGCTCAACTCGCGCGGGACATGGGCACAAGAACTTGCAACAGCTGGTGATTGCGATGTCAGGTAGTTTTGACATCGAATTGGACGACGGGTATACCAAACAAAAGTTTCATCTGAATCGCTCGCATTATGGACTCTACATTTGTCCGAAGATCTGGCGCCTGATGGACAATTTTTCTTCCGGATCAGTCTGCATGGTGCTGGCCTCCGATTATTACGATGAGAGTGATTACTACCGTTACTACAAGGATTTCCTGCGCGCCGTAAGACCGGAGAAGGTTCACGAATAAAGGCCACATCTCCTTTCTGCTTCTCGTATTCATGAAGGTTCCTTTTCTTAATTTGAAAGCCGCTTATGCCAGCCTGCAGTCCGAACTGGACGCGGCGGCACAGCGCGTCATGGCCTCCGGCTCTTTTATCCTGGGGGCTGAAGTGAGTGCGTTCGAGGAAGAATTTTCAGACTACTGCGGAACGAAGTTTTGCATTGGCGTCGGAAATGGACTCGATGCCATTTACCTTATTCTGCGGGCCTTCGATATTGGTCCAGGCGACGAGGTGATCGTCCCTGCCAACACTTACATCGCGACGTGGCTCGCCGTCTCGTACGCAGGCGCTACTCCGGTACCCGTGGAACCTGACGTCGCGACCTTCAACCTCGATCCGGCAAGCATTGAAGCTGCGATTACACCGCGGACGCGGGCCATCATACCGGTCCACCTTTACGGCCAACCGGCTGACATGGATCCCATCAATGAAATTGCCAAACGCTACGGACTGAAAGTCATCGAGGACGCCGCGCAAGCGCACGGCGCCCGGTACAAAGGTAGGCGCGTCGGCGGACTGGGCGATGCGGCGGCCTTTAGTTTCTATCCCGGGAAGAACCTGGGGGCTTTGGGTGACGCAGGCGCAGTGGTAACTGACGACAAACAAATCAGAGACAGGCTTGAAGCGCTCCGGAATTATGGTTCCCAGATCAAATATGAGCACGAAATTAAGGGCTTCAACTCGCGTCTGGATGAATTGCAAGCCGCCTTCTTAAGCGTCAAGCTGCGGAAACTTGAGGACTGGAACCAACGACGCAAGGAGGTGGCGAATCAGTATCTGAAAGGACTCGCTGGGATTCCTAATCTGAAACTTCCTTTCGTGCCGCTGCATACTGATCCGACCTGGCATCTTTTCGTCGTGCGGCATTCTGATCGCGAGCGTCTGCAAAAACACCTGGCCGATCATGGCGTGGGCACCTTGATTCATTATCCCCGACCGCCCCACTTGCAAGGCGCGTATGCGGAATCCATTCAGGCAGCAGGAAGTCTCGTCATTTCCGAGCAACTGGCAGCCGAAGTATTGAGCTTACCCATTGGCCCCCATATTTCGACCGAAGAAGTTGATTATGTTATCGATGTCATTAAGTCTTTTGCCACCGATTCTTCAAAAGCAAATTGCGCCCAGGGTGAATCTGCGAATCTCCCGTGAGGAAACGGATTACCTCACTTAAGCTGCAAGCAATGGTTGATTTATCAAAAACTCCTCGGGTCAGTATCTGCCTGCCTTCTTACAACCACGCGCAGTATTTGCCGGCCGCCATTGACAGCATACTGCGGCAGACTTACCAGGATTTTGAAATAATTATCGTCGATGATGGTTCCTCAGATCGTAGCTTGGAAATAGCCGAGGAGTACGCTCTGCGTCATCCCTCGCGCATACTCGTCTTAACTCATCCGGAACACCGAAATCTTGGAATTTCTGAAACAGTCAACCTGGCTTACCGACATTGTCGAGGCGAGTATTGGTCGGGCTTACCTTCCGACGACATGTTGGTTCCGTACAAGCTCGAGCGGCAGGTCGCTTTTCTCGACGCCAATCCCAAGCTGGGCTGGGTCTATTCCTACGCGCGACCGGTGGACGACGCCGGCCAACTCGTTACCGAATTTCCCAGCTTCGGTCGCGACATTACCAAAGATAAACATCCTTTGAGGCGTTTGATTCATAACAACGCCATTCCCGGGATGTCGGTTCTCATGCGTCGCTCGTGCACTGAGAAGGTTGGCCTGCACGATCAGTCGCTACTCTACAGCGATTGGGAATTCTGGCTGCGCATGACAGCACAATGTCCGGTCGCGTTTCTCGATGATCACCTCGTGCTCCATCGCGTGCACGGCTACAACACAAGCGGTAACATCGAGCCACACGAAAACATGAGGCGCGCGCTTGAGGTCATGCTCACCTTTCGGGCGAAAGCTGAAGCCGTTAAGACGCTTGCGATCGACGCACGTACGCTGGCGCTGATAGACCTGCAGTCCTCCTTTTACAGCTTTTGCCTGGGTCAACAGCCGGAGGCGACTCACAGTTTAGACGCAGCTTTTCAGACCGATCCGACGCTGACGGGCGATGGAAAGTTTTTCATTGCGTGGCTCCGTGAGAAAATTTTCGAGCTTACCTATACGTTCGAGCCGCTTTCTCCGGAACGTACCTTTGCGTCGTGGGTTCGAAATAGTTTACCCTCAGCGGCCCTCGCAAGTTTGACGCACCGCGTAGCCGCCGCTGAATTGGCCCAGGCTGCGCTTAACATAAGAGAGACTGATTTGAACGCAGCACGCCGGCTATCATTGAACTGCTTAAAGCTCGATCCTTCCTGGCTGCTCGACCAAAGCTTACGCTACGCGTTGCTTGAGAGTTTTTTTGGTAAGACCTTGATGAAGACCGCGCGTCACTTGAGTCAAGCGTCGCGGAAAAGACTTGCCCGCAGGCTCGCAGTCTAGCCACTCCCCGCTGAACCTCGATATGATTTTCAGAGAAACAAAGATCTTGGGCGTGTATGTTATTGAACCTGAAAAGATCAAAGATGAACGTGGTTTTTTCACCCATACCTGGTCGCGTAATGAGTTTGCGAAACAAGGTCTGGAAGCGGAAATAATCGAAAGTAATGTTTCTTTCAATCGAAAAGAAGGAACGCTCAGGGGCATGCACTATCAAGCCGAACCACACGGACAAACAAAATTGGTCCGCTGCACGCGCGGGAAAGTCTATGATGTGACGGTAGACATTCGACCCGGTTCCCCTACCTTCAAGCAATGGTTCGGGATTGAGCTTTCGGACCGGAATCATCTGATGCTTTATGTCCCTAAAGAACTCGCCCACGGGTATCAAACCTTGTTGGCCGACACCGAAGTCTTGTATCAGGTATCTTCTTCAGGCTACGTGCCGCAAGCTGGACGTGGTGTGCGTTGGAATGATCCGGCTTTCGGTATCGAGTGGCCGGACGTGGGTCGGCGAGTGGTAATCGAACGAGACCAAAACTACCAGGATTTCAAGCTGTGAAGCGAGCCTTAATCACCGGCATTTCCGGACAGGACGGCAGCTACCTTGCCGAACACTTGTTGTCACTGGGCTACGAAGTCCACGGCATCGTTAGACGAGTCGCTCTCGAAGACCCGACCCGTCGTTTCTCGCGGATTGACCACTTGCGCGACCGCATTAACCTGCAACCGGCGAGCATGGAAAGTTATCCCTCACTTTTCAACATTATCAGCAAGCACAAGTTTGACGAGTGTTATCACCTGGCCGCTCAAAGTTTCGTGGCCGAGTCGTTTGCCGACGGCTTCTCGACGATGAACACCAACATCAACGGCACTCACTATATGCTGGCGGCGCTACGCGAGTTGCAGCCGGAATGCCGCTTCTATTTCGCGGGTTCGTCCGAGATGTTCGGCAAGGTGCGCGAGTCGCCCCAGAACGAGGCCACGCCGTTCCACCCCCGTTCACCTTACGGGATCAGTAAGGTCGCCGGCTTTGACCTGACGCGCAACTACCGCGAAGCTTATGACATGTATTGCGTCAGCGGCATTCTTTTCAACCACGAATCGCCGCGCCGTGGCTATGAATTCGTCACGCGCAAAATCACTTCGACAGTTGCCGGGATCAAAGCGGGACTGGCCGGCGAGTTACGGCTGGGTAACCTCGAAGCTAAGCGCGACTGGGGTCATGCGGAGGACTATGTGAAGGCAATGCACCTGATGTTGCAACAGCCCGAGCCTGAGGACTATGTGGTTGCCACCGGCGAAACGCATACGGTACGCGACTTTTGCGAACTCGCGTTTGGCAAAGCCAATCTTGACTATCGCGACTTTGTGAAGATAGACGAACAATTCTGTCGCCCGGCTGAGGTTGATCTCCTGATTGGCGACGCCTCCAGGGCGCGCCGTAGTCTCGGCTGGAAAATGAATTACACATTTGAAGAATTAGTCAGCCAAATGGTCAAAGGGGATCTGGATGCGCTCGACAACCTTCCTAACAAGCAGCGGCAGATAGAGACCATAGCCTGACGCGTGAGTGGTGATTCCAAATCCTTCGCTTCAGACGGCAGTCTCAGGGAGTTTGCGTGCGCGCCACTGAAGCTGGTGCTCCAGGTGTCTGACAGCAATGTCCAATAAGTTCTCGATAGCGATGTGCACCTACAACGGCGCGCGCCACTTGGGAAAACAACTCGAAAGCATTGCTGCTCAGTCTCGACCACCCGAGGAGCTGGTGATATGCGACGATGCTTCGACCGATTCAACCAGCAAAATCATTGCGGAATTCGCCCGCGCGGTTTCCTTCCCGGTCCACTGCCATACCAACGAACGGAATCTGGGTTCCACGAAAAACTTTGAACGCGCCCTTGGTTTCTGCCGCGGAGACTTCATTGCGCTATGCGACCAGGATGACATCTGGCTGCCGCACAAGCTGGCGGAACTTGAGGCGAAATTTGATCGTGCTCCCAATGTCGGTCTGATCTTCACTGACGCTGAGTTAGTAAATGACGACTCTGCCTCTGTCGGTTGTACGTTGTGGGAAAAACTGCCGCTGGCGGCCGCCGAACGTCGCCGTCTACAAAGCAATCGCGCGCTTGACGAGTTGTTCCAGGGTGCCAGCGTAACCGGCGCCACCATGGCTTTTCGCGCGCGGTTCAAAGATTTGGTACTGCCGATCCCCGACGACCTCTCGATCATCCACGACGCCTGGATAGCGCTGCTAATCTCCGCCGTCGCAGGAATTCTTCCCTTAGCCACCCCTTTAATTAAGTATCGACAGCACGCGGGCCAGCAGGTAGGCGCCCTGAAACGGAAAGGCACTTATGCGGCAAACGGGTTCGCGCCGGGCTCTTTCAGAGCCGCGCTGCGCCGCGAGAATCCCTATCCCGAGATGCTGGCGCTTGCGCGTAGTGTCCGGCAAAGACTGATCGACAGGCAGCAGGCATTCGCAGGGGCCGAGGCGTTGGGCAGGATCGAGGAGCGCCTTGCGCATCTCGAGATGCGGGCCAACTTGCCGGGTCGCCGGCTCAGTCGCGCGCCCTTGATCCTTCAGGAGTTGCTGACGTTGCGGTATCACGCCTACTCGCGTGGTGTTCATAGTGCCGTCAAAGATTTACTCACTTAAGCGGCGAGCCGCCACAGGCAGGATGTAGTGTCGAAACTCGAACTGTCCATCATCATTGTCAACTGGAACGGCGGCGAGTTGCTGCGGCACGCAGTTGAGAGCGTCGTCGCGAGTCGACCCGCGCTCGCATATGAAGTCGTCGTGGTGGACAACGCTTCTCAGGATGACAGCCTCTCCTTACTTCGCGCGACTACCGTTTCCCGCACCCTGCTCGAGCAGCGACGCTTGCGCATAATTGAGAACCATGACAACCGTGGCTTTGGCGCCGCCAACAATCAGGCTTTCGCCGCCACCACCACGCCCTTCTTATTCTTGCTGAACCCTGATACCGAAGTCACTGCCGGCAGCATTGACCGCTTGTTGGCCACAGTTCAGTCTGACCCGCGCATCGCTGCTGCCGGGCCGCGACTTTTGAACGCCGACGGCTCGCTGCAAATTAGCGTCTGGCGCAATCCACCGGCAGCCTGGGAAATTCTGCTGTCGCAAATGAAGCTCTACCGGCTGTTGCCGCGCGGCTATCGTGGCGAGCTGTTGCTCGGTGGTCACTGGGACCACAAACGCGAGCGCGCCGTGCCGATGCTGAGCGGCGCCGCGGTGCTGGTCCGGCGCAGCGTGATCGAAACCGTCGGCGGATTTGACGAACGCTTTCACATGTACGGTGAAGATAATGAATGGTGCCTGCGGATTGTGCGCGCCAATTGGCAACTCGTCTTTCAGCCGGACGCTGTCGTGTTGCACCACGGCGCTAAGAGTTCTCTACAACGGTGGGACAACCTGGAAAAATTACGCGTGCAACTTGAAGCGAATTATTTCTTCCAGGAGCAGTCGCTGTCCCGGCCGCAACTATTCGCCAACCAACTCGCGAGCTACGTCACCGGCGCCAGTCAATATTTGTGGCGCCGGGTACGCGGCGTTGCGGCCCCCGATCTCAAACTCGCCAAAGAACTCCACGCCAAACATCTCAAGCAAGCTTTATTTGCGAGGCAGAATCGAGACCGGCGCCCATAGCGGGCGGCCCCGAGTTCACACTTCATTCGTCGCTGGGAGCGCGGGCGACCCGCCCGCAATGAGCGCACAGCGCGAACAACGAGTTTTTTTTCTAAGTTGCGGGCGGCCCCGAGTTCACACTTCAGTTCGTCGCTGGGAGCGCGGGCGACCCGCCCGCAATGAGCGCGCAGCGCGAACAACGAGTTTTTTAATAAGTTGCGGGCGGGACAGCCGCGCTCAGCAAAAGACAAACTAAAGTTTGAGTCTCTAAACCGTTTGGGTGGGCGACGGTCGTGGCTAACCAGCTTACGCCTTGAGCAGCAACTGAAGATTAGTTCGCAGTATGCTTGAATCAACGACTAAATCTGCTGCATGCGGATCGAGATCAGCGACTGAGGGACAGGTCTGGTAGAAATACTTCAAGTCCAGGGCCGAGGCAAGCGTGAAGTAACAATTGTTTACACAATCAGTCTGATGCCGCAGTTCCAGCACTGACGCGCCGCTGGGCATGAAGAGCATGTTTGTCAGTCCGGCGCCGTGGTTTGAAACGAAATACCGCGCGCGCGAAAAGATCTTCACCTGCTGCTCGAAGGAAATGTCCTCGGCGTAAATGGTTTCAAAGCCAAACTCCGCCATGAGCTCGAGTACCGCGGCCTCGTTGTGAATCTTCCGCTTGCGCGCCCGGCCCCGGCTCAGATAAATGCGTTCGCCGGCACTCGACGGTGCCGCTTCGCCGTAGGTTTGGAGTAGCAACCGGCGTACGCCCAGAAGAATTTCTTCGTTGTAATGACCTGAAGGCGCAGTGTGCGTCGGTAGGAAAACGCTGGGACAACGCAACACTTCATCACGCGCGATGAACTCAACCCGGTCAACACCGAAAGCCCGCAACGAAGCCGTAACGAAATTCCGCGCCTGGTAGTCCCACGGCAGCAGCAGAACCAACTCGTCCAGTCGCTCGCGCATGACGAATAGCCTGGTGAGCGCGTCGGTCAGCCAGTGGAAGTAACCGTTGCTCCAGTCGTCAGTAATCCACAGCACGTCATAGGTTAACGTGCGCCGCCGGCGCCCGGCGTAGTTGGCGACGAAAAACTTTAAGACACCACGCCAGTTCCACAACTCCAGGTTCGCGGGAAATGCAAACGACTCGGGCAACATCCGTCGGCCTCTGAAAAAAATGCCATCGGCGCTGACGCGCACGTCACGCAACTGCTGCAACGTGGTCGCTGGAATTACCTTTTCGAGTTCATGGCTAAAGAGGGCGACGTCGCGCGGGTCGTAATTGACCGGCAGCCGGCGTTTTGAGACTGCGCCGTGATACAGCGCGTCACCGTTGGTTGGAGTATTCACGCCCATCGCTTGGCCTAACTGCCTTGCTTCTTAATCGCGAGGTAATTAGTGGTGAGAAAAATCTCGCGGTGCTCGCCGTAGTAGCCAATGGAGACGATGCCTCCGGGAATGATTCTGAAGATATCGAAACGCTCGGCCAGGATAGACCAGAAGTCATAAAAGTAAGTTCGCGAATAAATGTTGGCTGGGCCAAACTCAAATTGGATCATCGCTATCGCACCCTGGGCAAGCAGGCGTTGTGCGCCCTGGAGAATCGCCAGCTCATGTCCCTCTACGTCGAGTTTCAGAAAATTAATTTGCGTGACGTCATGGGCTTCACAAAAATGGTCCAGCGTGTCGACGTCAATCTGCTCCGTGGCCACCGCTTCCACCGCCACGACTTGTGTCGGCAAGCGCAGGTCAATCGAGGACAACAGCGAAGCCTCGTTTCCGTCGGCCGTGTAGGAATGAAGCGCCACTTCTCTTTTCGTGTCAGAGAAACCCAGATTGAAAGCCTTAACGTTGGCTGACTGACCCGCCGCGGCCAGTCTTCTTTCCAGCTCCTGATACACCGCACCCGAAGGCTCAAACGCAAAAACAGTGGCCGCCGGCACGAGTTCGCGTACCATCAGCGAATAGTCACCAACGTTAGCGCCCACGTCGAAAATGAGAGGCTCCCGAACGCCCTGACAAACCTTACTCACGACCTGGGCCAGCACCCACTGCTCGCCGCTGCTTTCGATCAGCCCGCCGCCGCCGTAGTTCATAGCGAAGATAGCGACGGTGTGCAACTGGCTCCAGAAGCGCTGCAGTCGGGGATGTTTGATGATGGGCCTGAAAAGAATTTGCTTTAGTAGCGTGGTAACAGAGGATTGCGCTGGCTGCATTTAGAATAGGCTCCGTGGACCAAAACCAGAGAAAACTCATTCTATGTTATTTCCCGGTTGCGTCAAGGTGGTCCAAAATCGGTAGTGACCTAATTTGCGAACACGTTAACCGCAGAGTCACAGAGGACGCCGAGTTACTCGGAAATTGAATAGGACGCCACAAAATATTTTGACTAATACCTCTGCGTCCTTCAAGGTCTCTATGTCTCTATCGTCAGGCTACCGGTTTACTTCAATCGATGCATCTGCAACAATTTCCCTTCATGACAAAGCTATGATTACGGGAACCACTTGCTTCATTGCTTTTTCATAATGCTCAGGCCAGAACAGAGTTGAGCGAGCGGCGGCCAGCCGCAATCGGCGTCGCCAGGGTTCCGGACAGCCAGGGCGCCCGCTCCCAAATCAAAATATGCACTACCATTTAATTGGAATTTGCGGCACTGCGATGGCCGCGCTCGCGGGCATGTTGCAGGTGCGGGGAAATAAGGTTACCGGCTCCGACCAAAACGTTTACCCGCCTATGTCGACGATGCTGGCTTCGTTGGGCATCGTCGTGCATCAGGGTTATCGTGCCGAACATCTCGAACCCACGCCCGATTGCGTTATCGTCGGCAACGCCATTCCGCGCGGCAACGCGGAAGTCGAAACTATGTTGGAGCGCAAGCTGCTCTATCGCTCACAAGCGGAAGTTGTAAAAGAAGAATTCATACGCGGCCGGCGCTCGCTGGTGGTCGCCGGCACGCACGGCAAAACGACCACCACCAGTATCGCCGCCTGGGTCATGGACCAGGGCGGACTCGATCCCACGTTCCTCATCGGCGGTGTGGCGCAAAACTTTGGCGTCAGCTTTCGCGTCACCGAGAGCGACTACTTCATCATCGAAGGCGATGAATACGACACGGCCTATTTCGACAAGGGCCCGAAGTTTATGCACTACCTGCCCGAGATCGCGATCGTCAACAACATCGAGTTTGATCACGCCGACATCTACAACGATCTCGCGGCAGTGAAGCTGGCGTTTCGCCGATTCGTGAATCTGGTTCCGGGCAACGGGCGTTTAATTGCCGGTTGGGATAGTGCAAACGTGCGCGACGTGGTAGCGTCGCTGGGCCAGAAATTGTTCACCAAGGTGGAGACCTTCGGCGCCGCCGCAGACGCGAAGTGGCGACTCACCAATCTCGACTTTTCCGGCGAGCTAAGCAAGTTTGCCGTCACCCGCGCCGGCGTCGAGTGGGGAAGTTTTGCCACGCCCTTGATTGGCGACTTTAACCTGCTCAACTGCCTGGCTGTGATCGTCGCCGCGGATACCTGGGGCATCAGTCGCGACGTGATTGCCGCGGCGCTTCTCAGTTTCAAGAATGTGCGGCGGCGCGCCGAGATTCGCGGCGAGGAAGGCGGCGTCACGATCATCGACGATTTTGCGCATCACCCCACGGCGGTCCGTGAAACCCTGCGTGGTCTGCGTAAGCGCTATCACGAGCGGCGCTTGGTTGCGGTGTTTGAACCACGTTCGTGGTCCTCGCGCCTGGCAGTGTTTCAGGACGACTACGCTGATGCTTTCACGGCGGCCGATTACGTTGTCATTGCCGGCGTCTTTGATAGCCAGAAGGTTTCGGAGAAAGGCGCGTCACTCGACACGCGCAAACTAATCGCGGACATTTCTCAACAAGACAAGCCGGCCTTCGCGCTGCCTGACGCCGAGGGAATTATCGCCCACCTGCTGCCGCAACTGCGCTCCGGCGACGTAGTCGCGATCATGTCCAATGGCGGCTTCGGCGGTATCCACGAGAAGTTGCTGGCTTCATTGAAATCAGGCACCGCTTCCGCCGCCGACCAGTAACATTACCTGGCCCACGAACTTTAGCGAATTTCGATCTGTCTTTTAGATACTCGAATGCTGCGCTTGGGAGCTTCTCAAATTTGACATCCGCGGTGGTCGTCCAGACTCTCCTTGTCTCCGTTAGAAACACCAAAAGAAAGTGAACAGAATGCATGCCCTTGCCACCCAAGCCACACATTGATCCCACCTCTGAAAACATCTGAAAAACAGCGTCGCGGATCAGGCAGCGGGATCGGGATCGGAATTGTGAGCGGGCAGATCCGCGGGTTCCATCCTCGCCACCAGCAGCGGTTTGGGAAAGCCCTTCAGGTCCTCGAGTTTCCCGGGAGCCACTTCCAACCTCGCGGTCAGCACGCGGCGAATTCGCTGCGGCAGAAACTTCGCCGCGACCAACGCGGCCGCGCCCACAAGCTCCACCACGTCACCGCCCCCGCTCCAATGCTCGCGCACCACTTTCGGATCGGTGCGTTCCAGCAAGCGCAGCAGAGTCAACGCAATCAGGTAGGCATCGTCAACCTGGCCGACGAAAGGGATCATGTCGGGAATCAAATCAAACGGAATGATGGCGTAGATAATCGCCCCGCCAAGGAGGGCGCGCTCCGGGGCAGGCACGCGCGAGTCAGTAAGCAAGCGGCCACAAAGCAGCAGCATGTTGGGAAAAAATAGCAGTAGATTTTTCAAGCGCCGCCTGGCTAGCAGTTGAGACATAGTTCTCTCCCGAGCTGGGTTCATCGTTGACTCTAAGCGTGCCGGTTAAATTATCACGACTTCAACCCTGGTTGTAATACAAACTGTTCGCCGCTGAGCAAGCCGGCCCTGCCAAGTCGAAGAGTTTCTAATCAGCAGACGACCAAAGCGCACAGCGGCTTGTTCTCTCCGCGCGGGTTCGCTAGACTCGGCAACTCAATCAGCCAAACGAAGCTTCGTCAATCTATGTCCATACTTGAACGCATTCGCCAACGCGCTGCCGCCCGGCAACAGCATATCGTCCTGCCGGAAGGAAATGACCCGCGCACCGTTATCGCCGCCGCCAGTTGCGCGCGTAATCGCCTGGCGCGGATTACTCTGTTGGGAGACGAAGCGATCATTCGCGAAACAGCGCAACGCGAAGGCGTCGATCTTGGCGGAGTCGCAGTGATCGATCATCGTCGCGCGCCCGACTTCGAAAAGATGGCCGCAATTTTTCACGACCTGCGCCGCGCCAAGGGCATGATGGCGGATGAGGCGCGCACACTCGTGGCCGATCCACTCTATTACGGCAATCTGCTGGTCCGGCTTGGCAAGGCCGATGGTTCGGTGGCCGGTGCTACCAACACCACGTCGCATACGGTCCGCGCCGCACTTCACTGCATCGGCGTGCGTCCCGGTTTCAAACTAGTTTCCAGTTTCTTCCTGATGGCTTTGCCCGATACCAACGCCGGAGACGGTGGTGCATTGATCTACGCGGACTGTGGTGTGGTTATCGAACCTTCGGCCGCGGAGTTGGCGGAGATCGCCATAGCCTCGGCTGATTCCTGGCGCGCGTTGCTGGGGACCACTCCGCGCGTCGCCATGCTTTCGTTTTCTACTAAAGGAAGCGCGAAACACAAGCTGGTGGATAAAGTTGTCGAGGCGACGCGAACCGTGAAAGCGCGCGCGCCACAACTGGAAATTGACGGCGAACTTCAAGCGGACGCCGCCCTGGTACCGGCAATCGCCCTCTCCAAGGCGCCGGGCTCGGCCGTGCCCGGACGGGCAAACGTTTTGATCTTCCCCGATCTGCAGTCAGGTAACATCGCGTACAAACTCACCGAAAGACTCGCGGGCGCAACCGCGATTGGACCAATTCTCCAGGGCCTCGACAAACCCGCAAACGATCTTTCCCGCGGCTGCAAAGCCGAAGACATCGTCGACGCGGTTGCCATCACGGCGGTGCAGGCCCAGGCGAGACAAACCCTCTCCTGAGACTCCTGCTGGGACCGCGGGCGTCTCCATTTTTTGAACTAATTGGAGAGCGAGCAACAGCCCGAGGGAAAGTTTAGATTTTGGGCAACGCCGCACCGCGTCCCCCTGCATCCAACCCCCAACAAAGTTTTGTTCCGAGAGGTAGGTCGACCATTTTGTTCCACAGCTATCTGAGTTTTGTATTGTTCCTCCTGACAGTCTTCCCGATAGCCGCGCAGGCCCAGCGAGGATCACCAGTTCCTTCGGCCACTCCCGCACAGCAGGACGAACGCGTAACGGTCTTTACCGAAGAAGTCCGACTGCCGATCATTGCAGTTGATCAGTTCGGTCACTACGATCCCACCGTTGTCCCGGACGATGTGCTCGTGCTCGAAGACGGTGTGGCTCAACCAATCAAGAGTGTTCGGCGAATTCCCGCGAATGTTCTTTTGGTGCTTGATACCGGAGGCGAGTTAAGCGGACTGGGCGGCATTTCGAAACGGACCAAGTTAACCGGCGACGTAGCGATTGAGTTTCTGAACAAGCTGCGTGACGACACCTGGGTAGCGGTTATGCAGTTTAATAACTCGGTGGAGTTGCTGCAGGGTTGGTCACGCGAGCGTCCGGCAACGATCAAGGTCTTGAAGACAAAACTGTCATCCGGAAAGCGTGCGCGTTTTTCGGATGCTGTTGCGGCGGCGGCTGAAGAAATGAAGGACCGGCCGGAAGGCAGTCGCCATGTGGTGTTCATCACTGATGGCGTCGATACGCCCGGCGGAAAAATCGATCGGGCACAGGCGCTCAAGCAACTCGCGGCCGCTCGCACTACGGTGCACATCATCAGCTACACGGAGTTTGTCCGGCAGGAAAAAGCCAAAAGCAAAAAGTCAGACGAGATTCGGCAGATGCCGGTCTCCCACGATCCCATCTCCGCAAATGATCCGACGATGCCACCCGGTACCACGCGCAGCCCCACTTACGTTTTGGGAACTATAACGTTTGACCCGCAAATGAAGCGTCAGCGAAAAGCGTATGAAGCCGAAGTGTTAAGAAGTCAGCAGATGCTGAGCGACCTGGCCCAGGAGACGGGCGGCCAGATATTCCTGCCGAAAACCAGTGAGGAGATGTTGGCCCAGGCGCGCGACGCGGCCCGCGAAGTGGGGGCCGAATATGT
>JAVEEA010000022.1 GCA_030840675.1 Pyrinomonadaceae bacterium | reverse complement strand
ACGCGGCGAGTACCTGCACGCCGGGCGCCGAAATGTCCGGCTTGATCTGGCCCAGTCCACGGACGGGACCGCGCGAGCTGAAGGCGGCCATCTCGCCCATGAAGCTCTCGTTGAAAATCGGATTCATGCGCACGGGCAATTCAGAAATTGCGCCGTTGGCCGGATCGACCGCGTTGTCGTCAGTCGACGAGAGCGCGTCCACCAGAACTTCGAAATCCGCCGGTGCGATAGTCGCCGCCGGAATCAAAGTCTTAACGCCGTTGACCGCGCCGCGACTGTCTGACTTGATGACCGCGACCGCACCGGCATTTTGCGCTTGCGCGATGATGTCGAAATTGGTGCCGCCAGTGACTGCCTTCACGAGCGCGATGCGTCCCGAGACACTGGCGGGCCAGGTCACGGTGGGGTTGTTGACGAAAACGTACCGTTGCGCGATGGCGCCCGCAGGCAACCCCGCACTGCCCGACATTGCGAAGAGTTGCAGGCGCGTGTTGCCGGGAGCGGTTGGGAAACTGTTTGCCGGCGTGACCGCGCCGAGTCGTGTCTGACTGACCGCACTCGCCTGTAGCAAGTCTGCCGACCAGACGGAACCGGCGCTGCCGGGATGCGTGGTGGCGCCCACGGAGATGACGTGCGTGCCCGCGGCTGGTGAACCGGTGGTGCCTTCGCCGGGACCCGAATTGCCTGACGCGGCGACTACGATCGTGCCCGTGAGTGCGGCGTTGCTGGCGGCAACGGCGGTGGGATTATCAGGACCACCGGAACCGCCCAAACTCATGTTGATAACTTTTGCGACCGGCTTCGGAAACAATCCACTCGCGGGATTCGCTTGACCCTGCACGGTCGGCAGCGTAAAGGGCGACACGGAATCTTCCAGCGCCATGATGATATTGGCGGAATCACAACCGCCGATCGGTTGCACCTGGCTCACGGTCGACTCAATGTCGCTACAAACTTTGTAGGACATCAGCTTCGCCTGCGGCGCGACGCCGTGCAGTTGAATTCCGTCGAGCGTTTGCGCGAGGTAACCAGCGACAGTCGAAGCGACGTGCGTACCGTGACCAAAGCCGTCTTCGATCGCAGCGTCGGCCAGCGGCAAGTAATAGATTACTTTCTTGTTTGTCTTGTCCTGAGTTGGTCCCGGAGGCAGCACGGCGAGACGCGGCGGCGTTGGGTCGCCACCAAACATCGGATGTGTCCAGTCAATGCCCGTGTCGATGATCGCAACGTTGATACCCTGGCCCTCGTAGCCGTCGAGGTGCGAAGTATCAAACTGCGAAACTTCCTGCTGGTCGCCGTAAACCTGCGGCGCGCGAATGTAGTTGACGCTGTTGTTCAAAGAAGTAGTAAGCATTTCGTCCGGCGCCACACTCTTCACCTGCGGCATCGCTCGCAGCGTCTCGATCGCTGACGAAGGAACAGTCAGCACCAGGCCGTTGAGCACCAGCGTGTAGCGCAAGGCGATGGTCGCGGCGACGTTCCCGTCGTAACCCTTGATGCTGCGGTTGACGACCGCAAAAGTGACGCCCTTCGCCGACAGCGACTTCAGGAACTCATCCTGCTTTGCGCTCAGTTGCGTGCGATAGGCCTGGAGTTGATCGGTTGAAAGCGTGCTGCCCGCTTTCTCAGTCCGAGCCTGATAAACCGCCGCTGGATCGTCTTTGAGTTGCACAATGACGGCTACGTTGGCGCTGGCGCCGGCGCGCGAAATAAACATCGGGATAGCGAGCAGGGACGCGACGATTGCGACCAGCGCTGCGAATTTCAGAAGTCGACGCATGATGAATTTCTCCTCAAGTGGTTTCAGGTTGGCGCTCTGGCGGTTCATTGAGAGCTGTCCGGTCTCCCGCGGAATCGGCTTGGGTTATTGCAACCCCTACACGATAAAAAGGGCGGGTTGAGCAATCCTTGAGGAAAACTTGAGCCAGGTGGTTGAGGTTGCTTGCGATGACTTGAGGCGTAATCGCTTAAGGAAAAAAGTGGACCAATTAACGGCCCTTCGTCACCTTTGTTCGCGGTTTGTTGCGATCTGAAAACTTTTTCTATGCCGAGAGACTTTGCGTTCCTGTGCGCACCGTGTACGTCCTTCGCGCTAATGAAATGCACGGAACGCGAACGGATTCACAAGGAAAATCCAAAGAGGGAGTACGAGAAATTGGAATAAAACCATTTGCTTGCATGGACCAAAGCAACGGCCACAATTTGCTTGACCCCATTTGTGCGCTTGAGTATTCTCCCCCAATCTTAACCGCGTGAATTGTTTGGATCGGCTGGTTGCGGCACCCGCGCAAGCAACGCCAAACGCTCACCTTGGTTAGCGCCGTTAGCATTTCGTTTTCTGTCCCGCTCTCCCCGTCGCAAAAGACTTGCCGCCGCTTTGCGATCAACCGATTGGCCCACACCTGTAAGGAGAAACAAAATGTATCCCAAGCGATCCGCCTTCCTTTTTCTGGCGTCCCTGTGCCTGCTCGCCGTTGCATTGAGCGGTTGCACGACTGTTGATGAGACGAAGACTCCGGTAGCTGCCACGAATCCGGCGAGCGCCGACAGCACGAGCGGTAAACTGCCCATCACTACAACTTCTGAAGACGCGTGGAAAGAGTTTCTGCAGGGCCGCGACCTCGCTGAGAAGTTGCTCGTGCAGGATTCAATTCAACACTTCGACAAAGCGATCGCGCTTGATCCCGGGTTTGCCATTGCCGAGTTGAACCGCGCCCAGGTTAGTCCCACGGGTCAGGAGTTTTTCGATCACTTGAAAAAGGCCGTCAGCCTCGCTGACAAAGCTTCCAGCGGCGAGCGTTTGTTGATTCTTGCTAACGAGGCGGGCGCAAATGGCAATGCCGCCAAACAAAAAGAGTTGCTCGACCAGCTCGTCGCCGCGTATCCCAACGACGAGCGCGCGCACTTTAATCTCGGCGGCTACTACTTCGGCCAGCAGGATTTCCCACAGGCCATTGAGCACTACAAAAAAGCAACCGAACTGTCGCCCACCTATTCGACCGCCTTTAACATTCTCGGTTACGCCTATCGCCAGAACGCCGACTACGCGAATGCTGAGACCGCGTTCAAGAAGTACATCGAGTTGATTCCCAAAGATCCGAACCCCTACGATTCCTATGCGGAGTTGCTCTTGAAGGTGGGACGCTTTGACGAAGCGATCGCGCAGTATCAAAAGGCGCTCGCGATTGACGCGAACCTTATTAACTCGCACCAGGGCATCGCGTCGGCTTTGATGTATCAGGGTAAGGCGGCGGAGGCCGCGGCGGAGTTACAGAAGATTACCGACAAAGCGCGCAGCGACGCGGAACGCCGGACGGCACTGTTTGGGTTGACCGTAGTCGACGTCGACAGCGGCAAGCTGGACCAGGCGCTCGCCGATCTCGACAAGCAGTACGCCCTCGGCGAGAAAACCAACGATGTAGCGGCGATGGCCGGTGACCTGCAAGCCAAAGGAAATATCATGCTGGAAATGGGCAAACCGGATGAGGCCAAGGCGCTTTATGAACGCCTGCTTAAGTTGACGACGGATTCGAGCCTCTCGCAGGAGATCAAAGACAACGCCGCGCTCTTCCATCACTACAACCTCGCGCGGGTGGCGATCGCGAAGCATGATCTACCGGCGGCGAAAACGGAAACCGAAGCGTTTCGCAAAGGCACTGAAGGTTTGAAGAATCCGTTTCAAACCAAGCAGGTTCACGAACTGCTCGGCATGATTGCCCTCGAGTCGAAAGACTACGACGCAGCCATCGCCGAGTTTCAACAGTCAAACCTGCAAAACCCTTATGACCTTTATCGCCAATGTCAGGCGTACCAGGGCAAGAGCGACATGGCGAAGGCGAAGGAGTTATGTGGCAAGGCAGCCGCGTTTAATTCTCTGCCGCAACTAAACCTCGCGTTCATTCGCGCCAAAGCCGCGAAGGTCTGAAACGGATTCGCGTGTTGTTCTCAAAGGTAGGGGCACGGCCCGCCCTGGCCCCTACCGGTTCAGCCCGCGCCGTCTTCGCTTTACTATTCAGGGTTTCCGCTTCACTATTTACCTTCCGGCTGTTTACTGTCTGCTAACTACTGTCTACTCCTATGTGGCCTGAAATAAAATTCGCTGACTGGCAGGACACGCTCGCCACCCTGCACATGTGGACGCAGGTGGTCGGCAAGATCCGGCTGGTGCAAACGCCGCTCGTGAACCACTGGTGGAACGTGCCGCTGTATGTATCAGCGCGCGGGTTGACCACCTCTGCCATTCCTTATCGCGACGGGCGCGTCTTTGAAATTGAGTTTGACTTCATCGACCACCTGCTCGTGATCAAATGCAGCGATGGCGCGGTCACTTCGCTTGCCTTGCGACCGCAAACAGTAGCCGACTTCTACGCGGAAGTGATGCGGGCGTTACGCGGCCTCGGCCTGGAGATCAAAATCTGGACTATGCCGGTGGAGATCCCGGATCCGATTCGTTTCGAAGACGATACGATTCACCAGTCCTACGACGCCGAGTATGCGAACCGCGTGTGGCAGGCACTGGTGAAGATTGACGAGGTGTTGAAAGACTTTCGCGCGCGCTTCATCGGCAAGGTTAGCCCGGTGCATTTCTTTTGGGGCAGCTTCGATATGGCAGTGACACGCTTTTCCGGGCGGCCCGCACCCGAACGTCCCGGCGCGGACCTGATGACGCGCGAAGCGTATTCGCATGAAGTAATCAGTCATGGCTGGTGGCCCGGCAACAAAGATATGGACGCAGCGTTTTATTCCTACACCACACCGGAACCCGTTGGTCTGGCGGAGACAGCGGCCCAGGGAATCATTCGGCCCGCGCAAACTTTCTACAGCGCGGAGCTGAAGGAATTTTTTCTCAAGTATGACGACGTGCGCCGGGCAGGTTCCGCGGATGGTTCTAA
>JAVEEA010000093.1 GCA_030840675.1 Pyrinomonadaceae bacterium | reverse complement strand
CTGACTGTCTATCGCGCGTTGCACGAACGTCTGCCGTACGAACACTTCGTCTACCTGGGTGATACGGCGCGAGTTCCCTACGGCACAAAATCCCTGGCCACGGTTGAACGTTACGCGATTGAAAACTCCCGTTTCCTCCAAGCGCACGGCATCAAGCTGTTGGTCGTGGCCTGCAACACCGCCTCGGCGCTGGCCCTGCCGGCGATACGCGCCGCGGTGAACGTACCGGTAGTAGGCGTCATTGGACCAGGCGCGCGGGCCGCGGCGGCAATTGTCGCGGGAAAAAAAATCGGAGTGATTGCTACGGAAGCCACGGTCCACAGCGGGGCGTATGCCCGCGCCATTGGCAAGATCAATCCGGCCCTCGAGGTAATTGAGCGTGCTTGTCCGTTGTTTGTTTCATTGGCGGAAGAAGGTTGGTCCGGTAGCGACGTGACGCGCGCGGTGGCCGCGGAATATTTGACTGAACTAAAAGCGGAAGACATTGGCGCGCTCGTGTTGGGTTGTACCCACTATCCAATCCTGCGCGCGATCATTAGCGAAACAATCGGGCGTGACGTACCGTTGATCGACTCGGGCGAGGCCGCTGCCGCTGAAGTCGCAACGCTGCTGCAGTCAAACGGGCTCTTGTCAGCGAAGGGTACTACCGCCGAACTGCGGGAGCGTCATCTTGGTGACGATCTGGATCATTTTTATGTGACTGATGCCGCCGAGCGTTTCGCAAAAGTGGCGGAAAGATTTTTGGGAACGGCGCCTGCGGTATTGGAGGCAGTCGAAGTTTGGGGACACGATGAGCTTAGAACGAACTGATGGACGCAGCTGCGACGAGTTGCGCGCGGTCAAGATAACTCCGGGCTACCTGCCGTACGCGGAAGGCTCGGTGCTAATCGAGATGGGCCAGACGCGCGTGGTTTGTTCAGCGTCGGTGGAAGACCGAGTGCCGCCGTTTCTGCGGAACACCGGACAGGGCTGGATCACCGCGGAGTACTCGATGTTGCCGCGCGCCACGCAAACGAGAACGCCGCGCGAAGTCAGACGCGGTGGTCCATCGGGTCGCACCCACGAAATCCAACGCCTGATTGGTCGCAGCTTGCGGGCGGCCGCTGATATGAAAGCGTTGGGTGAACGCACCGTAACGCTTGACTGCGATGTGATCCAAGCGGACGGAGGGACGCGCACCGCCGCGATCACCGGCGCCTACGTGGCGTTTGCACTCGCTGCCGGTCGGCTACTGGCGCACGGCAAGATCAAAACCAATATCGTCACGAATGAAGTCGCGGCGATCAGCGTCGGTATCGTCGGGAACCTCGCGCTGCTGGATTTGAAGTATGACGAAGACTCTCGCGCCGAAGTTGATATGAATGTTGTTTGCACCGGCGACGGCCGTTTCATTGAAGTCCAGGGCACCGCCGAACGTGAGCCGTTCTCGCGAGAACAAATGGACAGTCTGCTTGCTTTGGCAGCGGGCGGAATTCAAACTTTGGCGGCTATTCAACGGGCGGCTATTGCGAGCGCGCAGGCGTAACCGTCGGGGCGAACCCGAAGAATGCGGGCGGGGGCGCCCGCGCTCCCAAGTATTGCGAGCGCGAAGGCGTAACCGCCGCGGCGAATAGCAAACGCCGTCAGTTGATTTATGCGGCGGTGTTCGTTAAGTTCCACGAGGAGGTGCCGACTCGCCGTCGGACAACGAGCGCTCCCGTGGCTCGCATCGAAACCCAGGTCTGAAGCAGCTCGAAACTTTTTCTGAAACACGCCAAACTCCGTTACCAAAAAGCTTCATAAAATTTGAGGATGGATCGAAAATGAAATACTTGATTGCGGCCTTGCTGGTACTCGCGGGAACCTGCTCTTTCGTTTCGGCGCAGGAGCCGTACACGAGTGACCAGGCTGAATATTCCATTGACCTGCCGTCGTCGCAGTGGCGTGTCATCGCCGAACGAGACGGCTCCCATGAACACGCGGAGTTCATTAACGGCGAGCGCCTGGAGGGTTATCTGCAGATTCGCAAGGAAGTGGTTGAGGCGGGCACCACGCCGGCGGATCTGGCCCGCCGCGACATGGAGCAAAAGCTGCGCTTCCTGCCCGGCTTTGTCGAAGGCAAAGAGGAATCCTTCAGGGGCCGCTTGAGTGGCGTCACGGTTTCCTATGAGTTCATTAAGACTGCCAAGCCAATGATGGGACGCATTTACTACGTGCAGGCGGATAGTCGCACAATCTATGCTCTGCGTTTCACCGGATCGCGTGACAAGCTCGCGCGCATTCGTAACCAGACAGACTTGATCGCGCGCAGTTTTAAGCTTAAGTAGTTGTCGCTTATTTAGGTTAATTTGGCCGCCAGGCATTGTGCGTTGGCGGCCAAATTGTTTTTCTCCGTCTCCACTTTGAATCGGCCCGACGCAAACTAACAGTTTGCTTTACAATCTCGGCCATGAAACTGAAGCTCGCTCCCGGCCTCGCAATCAAGAAGTCGGCTATCGAAGGCAGCGGTTGTTTTGCCACTGCTCATTTCATTGGGAGGCGTAAGATTGCGGAGTACTCAGGCGAGAAGATCAGCAACGCCGAAGCCAATCGCCGGGCCGGCCGGCGCAAGCTGCGCATCTGCGCGATCAATAATCGCTGGAGCCTCGACGGCAGTCGCGGCGGCAACGGCACTCACTACATCAATCATTCCTGCGAGCCGAACGCTTACATGAAGATCCTCTACGGCCACATTCTCTTCATCGCCTTGCGCGACATCGCACCCGGCGAAGAGATTACGATCGACTACGAGTCAACGCTTCACTCGAATGAAAAAAGGTGCATCTGTGGTGCGCCTTCCTGCCGCGGGACTATTAACAAACCGAACTACTAGCCGTGGATTTGCGCCGATAAGGCGGATCAGACAATGGAAAAGGAATGCAGAGTGTACAAGGTTTTCGGATCGTGTCCTCCGCTTCAGACCGCGGCTCGTTAGTACGCTACAGTCGCGGCAAGGTAAAACTGAATTTCGAGCCGCGGCCCACTTCGGAGTCGAGGTCTACCGTACCGCCGTGTTGCTCGACGACTTCACGTACGAACGAGAGACCGAGTCCCGTCGACTCTTCATCTTTTTCTTGTCCCTCACGGACCACGCGATAAAACTTTTCCCAAACACGATCTCTTGCCTCGGCAGGAATTCCGTAACCGCGGTCTTCCACGCACAGCCTGACCGACTCTGCTTCCAAGGCCGTTGAGACCGTGACCGTGGTGCGTTCCGGGCTGTACTTGATGGCGTTGCCAACCAGGTTCTTGATTGCCTGCGTAATTAAACTCTTGTCAGCGGCAACTGGCGGCAACCTTTGCGTGGGTTGTTCGACGAGACGTATTCGTCGTTTTTTCGCGACCGTTTGCAACCCGGCCACGGTTTCCTTCACTACCTCGTCAAGCCGCAGCGGAATCTTCAAAACTTCCTGGCGATCTTTTCTTTGCAGCTTAGTCACAGTCAGGAAGGTATTGATCATGCGCGAAAGTCGTTGCGACTCGTTCGCGATGATCGTGACAAACTCCTTCGCTTGTTCGGGCAGCGTGTCGTCCGCGGTGAGTAGTTCCGCAAACCCGTTGATGCTCGTGAGTGGAGTGCGCAGTTCATGCGACATGAGCGAGATCATGTCGCTCTTCAATTGTTCATACTCCTTCAGCACCGTCAGGTCTTTTACTATCAACGCCAGGCAAAGCGGTTGCGAAGCTGAGTCCAGGTCAGCAGCGCGCATCTCATTTGCTTCATCTCTTGGCTGCGTTACCAGGGAAATGCGCAAGCCGTAGGTGGCACTACGGTCCGAGAAATTGAGTTCACGCTCATAGGCCTCACCAGTCTGCAAGACTCTGCGTACTGCAATTGCCGGCTCGTCGAAAATGTCAGTGCGAAAGTGATCCAACAGTTCGAAGAAACTCAGCTTGCGGGTTTGTTCAAGTGCAATTCCGGCAAGGCTCGCTAAGGCTGAATTGGTGTAAGCAATCCGGCCGTCGAGGTAAGCGAGCGCAACACCCTCTTGTAATTCCGCGAGCGCGTTGGCGCCGATGCTCTGTTCGAGTAGCGCCCCATTGAGCACGTAGAGCGACTGGAGTCGTTGTCCTGATTCTCTAGCGGAGAAGAAAGCGAGTGGGCTGCGTCGATCCCTGGCCTGGTGCGCTTCCTCCTGTTGCAGGTTACGAGCCATCTGCGCTCCCACCGCGAGCAGCAAGGCCCGGTCCTCGTCGGCGAACCCGCCACTAACGCGCAGCAGCAGTGCGCCGACAGTACGCTCTTCGTGCCGCAGTGGCAGCGCGATAGTGGATTCATCGGATTCGGTTTGCTCGACTATGATTCGGCCGCTGGCCATCGCGCGTTCACACAAGTTCACGCCGTCGCGCCAGGTTGTATTTCTGCCCGTGTTTGGAGATATGACCTGCGTTGCGCGCAGACGTGCAGAGGAGACTAGCCGCCCGTCGTTGTCTCGACGGAAGACGACTGCCTCGGTCGGGGCAAGTACGGTCTCCAGCAATTTGAGACCGCTGTGCAAACTGTGTTGCGCATCGCCTTCATGAAACGATTCACATTTCCGCGCAGCGAGGTTGAGCTTGTCGGTGAGCTTGCTGTCTTCGTCTCGCAATCGTTTGAGCTGCAGCAAGCCGGCCGAGATGACCGCGGCGAGTAATACAGGGACACAAAATACATCGGCTGCAAAGTACCAGGATGCAAAGAGACTCAACCCGACCAGGGAAAGTGTGGCCCCGGCGAAGTAGGCAAAAACTCGTCTTGCACCAAGTACGCCGAAAGCAATGGCAGTCGCCAGTGAGCACGCAAAAACAAGCGCGGCGCCAATCCCAAAAGTCGGGTGTAGCAACTCCGGAACGGGAAGCTGCGGCTGGAGCAGCAGAGCATTTTCCAGCGGCCGCAACGTTCCCGCCCACCACAAGGCAAGACTAATCGAGCCGGCGCCTGTGGGTGCCAGCACATAGACCAAAGCGGATTTTAAGGAGGACAAACGTGCCAATTGTTTTGCGGAACTGAAGGGCGAGCGATTGACTAAGCAGGTTAGCAGGGCTAACGATTAAGTAACTAAGAACTGAAGAGGCGATTGACTAAGGCTGGTTGGCTTAGGTGCAGCTGCCGAGAGTGGCAAAAGCGGAGGAATTATACACATTCGGAAGGGGTTTATCCTACTGAAAAAATGGCGGTGGAGGTTTGCGGGCAGATCCAGCTTCCACCGTCGTTGGGGTGGTTAGGTTTCCAGTGCGATCAATGCCTTGAGCAGTTCCGGTTCCTCTTCAGTCGCCACTGTTCTTAAGTCCAGCAGCACCTGACCATCCGCAATTCGAGCAATCACAGGCACCGGTGAATGGCGCAGTTTCGACTCAATCTCGTCAGCTGTGAGGCGCGCATGTTTGATTGCCAGCAGTGTAGTCGGCAGGTGGACGTTCGGACCCGAACCGCCACCGACTGCCGATTCGCCGGAAACCAGGTTCGCAATCAGATCCTCGGTCGTATTCTTGTACAGCTTGTTGAAAAACTTCTTCGTGCGACTGGCGATCGTTGCGGTTGTTTGCGTCAGGATTTGCAGCGCCGGGATTTCCTCAAACGCACCACGACGGTGTGCCTCGAGAGTGACTCCGAGGGCCGCGAGACTCAGTTTGTCCACGCGCAACGCGCGATAAAGCGAATGCCGCCGCAGTCGGTCAATGATTTCACTACGTCCGACTATCAGTCCGGCTTGCGTCGCTCCCAACAGCTTGTCGCCGCTGAAAGAAACTACGTCCGCGCCGGCGGCAAGGGATTCCTTTATGATCGGTTCATCGCCAAGTCCAAACTCGCTGAGATCATTAAGCACTCCCGAGCCCGCATCCTCGTACAAACTCAAGCCCGCTTCATGGGCCAGCGCGGCCAGTTCCGAAAGCTTGGGGGAATCAGTAAAACCAACTATGCGGTAGTTGGACGGATGGACACGCAGGATAAGGCGAGTCTCGGCGTTCATTGCTTTTTTGTAATCAGCGAGCCGCGTGCGGTTGGTTGAACCAACCTCAACCATCACCGTGCCGGAGTTTGACATGACGTCGGGAACGCGAAAGTCGCCGCCGATCTCGACCAGTTCTCCGCGCGAGACGATCGTTTCACCCGCGGCAGCCAGCACCGTCAGAATCAGGAGGGCGGCGGCCGCACAGTTGTTGACCACGAGTGCAGCCTCGGCTCCGGTTAACTCTACGAGCAGTTGTTCAACTTGTCCGCCTCGTTTGCCGCGCGTCCCTTCGGCGGCGTCGTACTCGAGCGTGCAGTAGCCCGCGGCCTGTTGAACTGCAGCACGAGCAGCTTGCGAGAGGGGAGCTCGGCCGAGATTAGTATGCAAAATTACGCCAGTGGCATTGATAACCCGGCGCAGCATTGCCAGCGTCTCGCGTTGGTAGTGGGTGTGAATTCGTTGCACGGCTTCCGCCAATAGCTGTTCTTTGGTCCCCGGCAATCCTTGGCCTTGCAACTCGTCGCGCATCTCTGCCGTTACTCTTCGTGCGACGGTGGTGAGAGGGGAAACACCCCGGGAACTCCTGAGTTGGGCGACGCCCTCAGCCCGAAGTAACTGGTCGACTGAAGGAATGGCGCGTAGGTTCGGGTCTCTTGAGGTTGCAGGTTTCGGCATTGTTTCTAAGCGGTTCCGGTTGCGAGGTAGCATAGCCGCTCCTGGTTACTGGAGCAAACATTCGGCATTCGTCCTGATTTCACCGCCGAGCGCAGAGCACGCCGAGGTTCCGCAGAGAAGAATGCAAATTAGATCACTACCTCCGGAGGTAGATATTGACAGAGAGGTTTTGAAAACTCTAGACTCGGTTTAGCTGCACCGCCACATCGCCTGCGATGCTTCCCTCCAATCGTTCCCGCCCTTAAGGAGTTCAGCGATGTCCAAACGAGATAACACATTAATGCGAGCCCAGTTGCGCGCCAAGAGCAAGGGGAAGTTCGGCGTTCTTGATACTGAGCCGTCCGTCGATGAGAAATTGACCCGACTCGAAGAGGACATTCGCCGCCTAAAGATCGAGTTCGACATCTTTTTCAACGGGGCATCGAAGCGTCCGCCTTACGATACCAAGGGACGCGTGGACACGATGATGAAGCGCATCGCGGACGATCGCACGCTCAGTTTTGCACAGCGTTATCGTTATAATTCCCTGGCATCTCGCTATAATTCCTTCCGTGACGTGTGGCGGCGTACGATGCAGGGTAGGGAAGAGGGTCGCGATCCGGGAGCGACTGCAAGGGCCAACGCCAAGGAGCAGGCAGTCGCGGATTTCAAGCGGACAGACTTCGTCTGTGACGATGCCCACAAGGATGTGGAGCTGGTGAAGAGTCTATATAGCGCGTTGGTAGAAGCGAAGAAGGTGTGCGGAGAGTCAGTGGAAAACTTTTCGTTCCCGCGTTTTCACCGTCTGATCGCCTCGCGTGCCGATGGACTTAAAGAACGGCTCGGCTGCGAACGAGTCTCTTTCTCGATTGACGTGGAAGGGGGCCACGTCAGTTTCAAGGCCAAGGGTGAAAGAGGATAGGCAGGATTTGGTAGCAGGCAAATGAAAAAGGCAACCGCAGTGGGTTGCCTTTTTCTTGTGCGCTTACCGGACCGAGAGACCGGAAGCAGTCAGTGGCGTTGCCAGAGCAAGCCGGGGAGACTACACCTTCATCACGTTTTCTGCCTGCGGTCCTTTCGGACCCTGGGTTACTTCGAATTCAACTTCCTGACCCTCTTCAAGAGTCTTGAAGCCGTCGCCCTGGATGGCGCTATAGTGAACGAAGATGTCCGAGGAGCCTGGCTGTTCGATAAAACCATAGCCCTTCGAATTGTTAAACCACTTGACCTTACCGGATATTCTAGACATAACAACGAATCCTCCTACGATTCGGTAAAACGGGGCGAGAGCTTGATAACGCTTTCGCGCGACGCGGGTTAAAGCTTGTGAGCCGGACGCGCTTTTTGGGGGCGCAATACGGAACCACAATCAACAAAAAATGCATGGCGAAAAAGCGCTGGTTGGCGCGTTTCGTCATGCATACTCACGGGGGGAAACTCTGGAAGACATTGCTGTAAAGCTTGTAAAGCGAAAACTTAGAGACATGTTGAGCTTTAGCCCAAACGAGCGCGCATACTAAGCGATAGCAAATTCGTCTGTCAAGCAGGATTTTCGGTCTCTGCGCAGGGCTCTAAATCCCCAATCTACCGCATCGCACTGGTAAGCAAGTATTGCAGCGGATTTACCGGTTCGTCGTTAATGCGAATTTCGTAGTGAAGGTGGGGACCAGTCGAGCGTCCGGTTGAGCCGACGCGGCCGATGAACTGGCTTCGCTGGACCGCCTCCCCGAGAGCGACATCGATATGGGAGAGGTGCCCGTAACGCGTCGTGAGTCCGCCGCCGTGATTGATGACCACCAGTTGTCCATAACCGTTTTGCCAGCCGACAAACGTCACCGTTCCGGTTGCGCCCGCCACGACCGGATCACCTGTAGCCGCGTCGATATCCTGCCCCGAGTGAAACTCATAAGAACTTCCGCCGAAGGGATTGCGTCGACCACCAAAGCCGCTTTCCAGTTTGCCGACGACCGGCCAAACCGAGGGCATGTAGCCGCGCTCGCGCAACACGTTTTCGTAAGTATGCATATTTCGCTCGAGCTCACTCATCTTGCCCTGGAGCGCCGCCAAACTATCCGCGTCAAGCGGAAGTGCCGGGCCGCCGGTCCCTGGCATGCCTGGCTGCTCAGCAACCACGCCTGACTTTTCGGCAAGTTTTCTCGAAGTGTCTTCAACTGCATTGACTCGGTTGCTGAGGGACGTCAGCTCCAGACGTTGCCGTTCGTTTTCCGCGCGCAGCCGTTGATTCTCAACTTCGGTGCGGAAGTGCGCAGCCTGCTGCGTCAAACCATAGAACCCGTATAGCGAACCAAAAAACAGCAGGAGCGCGAAGCAGGCCGCCAGCCTTACCGATCTCTTCTCGACGCAGAAGCGCCGGATTTTTGAACTTGAACGAGGGGTGTGCGCAATTATGAAAGCATAAAATCGATCGTCACGAGCCATTAGTCTTCTCCGTTTGCTTCAGCAAGCAGGGGCTGTTGCGAGCAAGTGAAAAGCACAGTCACCAATCGCAGGGGACTTGTGCGACTACTTCGTATTACAAGGTTAAGTTTTGACCTGCTTGAAGAATGCAGCGGATTGCTAAAACCTCAGATATTTGAGGTAAAACGACCCGGCGGGGCTGCAAAGAACGGTGACCCTACCACACGAGTTTGCGTCATTGCAAACGCCCGGGCTTACGGTTTGTGTTAGAAATCGTTCGTTTCGCGACGACGATGGGAGCGGGATCGGATGGTGGAGAAGAGAATCATTGCCAGCACGGCAACGAAGACAACGATGATCAAAACCTTGAGCGCGCCGAGCAGAAACCCACCCACTGTCAGAAGCGAGCCGAGCAACGTTGCGATCAGGACGAGTAGAGCCGTGATGCCGGCAACCGCTTTGAATATGAATGCCATAATTCCGTGCCTGGTGTTTTAAGAACTTCGTTTGAAGGGCAGCGCCTCGATTTCTCTGCGACCAAACTGCGTGGTATCGCCAGAACTGAAGCGTGCTGTTTCGACCGAGTTTACGACTACGGAAGGGGGTGGCCGTCTGGAATCAAAGCGAATAACGCGACTCCCGGTGCCGCGACGGCGGACGTAGTCAAAAAGCATGTAGGCACCCAGCGCTACCAGCGCGACCGGCAGCAACTGGCGCACTGGTAGTTGCACCCCGAGTAACGTGTGGAGCAGAAACAGGGTACCGATCAAAATCAGCGTAACGCCCCAGGCAAAAGGATTTCCGTATAGGCGGCGCGCGATAACATCTTCTTCGGTATCCGGCGTCAGTCCCGCGCGCATCAATTGCGCGGTGCGACAGGCGTCGACCGCGGCGAAGAGCCAGGTTCCCAGCACTCCGAGGATGAAGAAGTGCATGCCCTGGGTCAACACAGCCATTTGGAAGAAGCTCGCGAAGATGGCGAAGTGAACAATCGCTTTGGCGGTTTGTCCGTTGTAGGCGGCGCCCAGTCCGGGTACGAACGACAGTAAGGCAGCGACAAACGGAGAACTTTTGCGGTAACTGGCTGGCGCCGTGGACGACCGTGAGTCCTGTCGCAGGAGCTCCACGCCGGCGACGATGCAATCCTGACAAAACGGGAAGCCGCGAATGCGGTGATCACAAGCAGAACAGAGGCGCCGGCCGCATTGATTGCATTGGACCACGCCGGGGTTCTTGGGATGATAAGAGCAATACAACATCGCTGTTCCAGGATTCACGTTTGTCATTTACTGTTTGTTCTGTCGTTCAACTTTCGGCGCGCCAGATTCTTTAGGAGACTCTTTCGGCTGACTACTGCCGAGTTGCGGTTCCGCGGCAGGTGGTTGTTGTTCGCCTCCCACCAATGCCTTCAGACCGTTGGTGATATCTTTGGGGCGGGCCGCGTAACTCTGTTCCGCCAGACGCAGACTCGCGCTATAGACGCCGCTGATGGAGCCGTCTGCTGAGACCGTATTAGTCAAGACAAACATTGCAACCAGGAGCATAGTCGCGACGGTCGCGAGCTGCGGCGAAATGATCGGGTCGAGCCACAGACGCAACCACGCCGCGAGTCTTTCGCCGAACGACGCGCGAATTTCCAACGAAATCTGAGAGCCGGACGTGGCTAGCAGGATTCGTTCGTGCAGGCCCGCCGGTACAGCTTTTTCCTCGCCGATGTAGATGTAACATGTGCCGATCGCGCGCACTACCTCGCCGGGAAGCTCCGTACAGCGGGCGCAAAGGATTGCATGCCGTTCCCAGCGATGGTAAAGCGAGGCGGGTAGAAATCCGTCGAGATAATCGGTCAGAAACTCCTCGAAGTCTTCGCAGGTCATCGCCGTTTCGGGCATGGTGCTCAACAGAATTCGTGCTTCCAGGTCTGGCGGCGCCGGCAGGTTAGTCCCCGCTTGGCACGCCTGCAAAGTGTTCTTAACTTCGCTGAGCGTCTCATGGCACACCGGACAACGCATTGCGTGTTCGGCAAACTTCTGATGCACCTCAGGCTCTAGTACGCCATCGAGATAGTCAGTCATCCGATCTTCAAAATCATCACACAGCATCAAAATTTCTCTTCCCGCCCCGTTGTGTTTCACTAACAAACCGTTTCGACCCCGCAGACGAAACAGTCGTTTCAATCACGTTCGCTGACAGCTAACACCTTCATGCGCCGCAAAACCTTGGCCAGTTCAATCCGTCCCCGATTGATTCGCGACTTCACAGTTCCTTCCGGTATCTCCAGGAGATCCACAATTTCCTGGTAGCTAAGCTCCTCGATGTCTCTGAGAATCACGCAGGTTCGCAGGTCCGGTGAAAGCTTATCGATACCCGCTTGCACCTGCGCGCCTAACTCCTGCCGTTCCATCTCCTGTTGCACGGAACGAGACGTCGTGTGCAGGTGATAAGTGTGATCAGCCAAATCGTCTGCCTGGTTGTCATGGGGAGTACGCTGGCGTTTTCGATAGTCGTCGATGATCAGGTTGCGCGCCAGCCGCATCAGCCAATTTTGCAGGTCACCCTGTTTCGCGTCGTACTGTTCCAAAGATCGGTAAATCCTGATGAAGACTTCCTGTGTCAAATCCTCGGCGGCGTCGGCGCGAGACGTGAAGCGGTACGCCAGGTTGTAAATGCGCCGGGAGTAACTGTGAACAATCTCTTCCCAAGCCGCGCCGTCTCCAGCACGGCACTTGCGCACTAATTCGGCTCCTTCGTTGGCAGCCAAAGCTCTTGCAGCCCCCACTATTGCGTCTCCGCCTCTAATATTTTTCGCTCGCACTTGCGAGCATTCGGGATTCCCCTTGTCGAGACGGAATTACGACTGGTTGAAAAGGAAAGTTCCGGCCCATTACGAGTCCCGCGCTCGTACCACACCGGTGTAGTTCAAACTCTGATTCGGCGCGCTCGTAGGACAGACCTGAGCTTCGGCAAACCCGACGACTGCCTGTCTTGCTCAAGGTTATGAACTATAGTAGCCTGCGCGCGGCCCAATATCTTGTGGTTTGCTTTCCTGGCAAGTCAAGCGGTTTAGGATTTAATGAAGTCTGTTGCACGAAAATATCTCGAGTTTGGCGCACTTTGCGCGTTGGCACTGGCAATTCTTTGGTGGTTTGGCCGGAAGCTAAACTGGAGCGAAGTGCGGCAGGCGGTTGGTCACGCGAATCCTTATCTGCTTGGGGTCGCCGTGCTGATTATTAGCCTGGCTTACTTCTTTCGCGCCGCTCGCTGGGGCGCGTTGCTCAAACCGCTCGCTCCGGTGGGCCTCCGCAACCTTTTCATCGCTACCACCGTCGGGTTCAGCGCCGTCTTTTTACTCGGGCGCACCGGAGAAGTGGTACGCCCCGTGGTTTTGCCGATGCGCGACCCGAAGATTCGGCCGGCCGCGTCTTTCGTGACGATCATGGTGGAGCGAATTTACGACATGATCGCGGTTGTGGTTTTGTTTGCCGTCAACCTCCTCTGGTTCAAGCCGCCGGCAAACGCAGGAGTTGAATTTGGTCGCGTTCGCCTGGTAGGAATTGTTTTGTTGCTGGCCGCGATTGCCGGCGTCTTTGGGCTAACTCAGTTCAGAAAAAAGTCCGCCGCGGCAGTGGGCTGGATCAAGCAAACCCTCGACGGGCGAGCTTTTGTTCCAGCACGCTTGACGCGTGCGGTGGTAAGCACGCTGGAGCAACTTGCCCGCGCCTTGCGGGTGCTGGTTGACGCGCGCGAACTTGCTGTGACGGTTGGCTGGTCGGCTTTGGTGTGGCTTGGCATCGCGCTGGCAAACCTGTTTGTCTTGCGTGCCTTCGGTCTTGCCTTCGGAATGACGGAAACAATTTTTGTGCTGGGGTGGTCGCTGGTCGGCTCACTTGTGCCGACGCCGGGAGGCGCTGCCGGCGCATTTCATGCAGCGACTGCGGCCGGCCTGATCTTGCTCGGCGTGCCGCGAGACAAAGCCGCTGCTGTTTCAATCGTGCTGCATGTGGTGGATTTTGGTCCCGCGCTGATCTTCGGTGTCTATTACATTGTTCGTGGCGATATCAACCTCTCTCGTCTGCGTGCGAAAACCTCTACTGAGGCCGTAGAACATGCGGTAGAAGATGAGGAGATTTCTCCGGAGAATTCAGCGAATGCAATCTTCGCGCAGCCAGCCGCTGCCAGGGAGTAAACGGATCGGAAGAACCTAATAAAACTCGACGAGGGCTAAGGCGATGAAATGTCCATTCTGCGGGTATCTCGAAGACAAGGTGGTCGATTCACGCGAATCGCGAGAAGGCGAGGCGATCCGTCGCCGCCGGGAATGTTTGCGTTGCGAACGGAGATTTACTTCCTATGAACGCATCGATGAAATTCCCTACATGGTCATTAAGAAGGACGGGCGACGCGAGCCTTTCGATCGCAATAAAGTCATGGCCGGTTTATTGCGCGCCTGCGAGAAACGACCGGTTCCCTCAGCCAAGCTCGATTCCATCGTCAACGGCATTGAAAAATACGTGCAGGAATCGTCCGAACGTGAACGGCCGACCAGCAAGATCGGCGAGATGATCATGCGTCGCTTGAAGGAAAGCGACAAAGTTGCGTACGTTCGGTTCGCCTCGGTGTATCTTGAGTTTGAAGACGTTTCTGAATTCATGACTGAACTCAAGCAGCTGGTACGTACTCGCGCCAACCAGGCGAAGAAAGGCTAGGATCGGTCGTCAACCAGATGATTAAACCCGCACGCGCCACTGGTCTTGAACGTCTCGAACTCCACCGCTTACGCGATCGCGTCGGCCGGCTGTTCGCGGCATTACAGGAAGCGACGGTGGCCGAGGATCCGCTGGCTTCGGAAACCTGGGCGCCGCCAGTCGATCTCTGTGAAACTGCCGCTGCTATTGTGCTGCGAATTGAATTGCCCGGACTTACGGCCGCGGAGATTAACATTGGCGCCACCAACACGCAGTTGCGAATTTGGGGTGATAAGAAACGCCGCGTCGGCCGCAACAAGATACAGTCGCATCTCTGTTCGGAACGCAGTTACGGGAAGTTTTGCCGGATCGTGCCGCTACGTTGGACTGTTAGTATTCAGGACGCCACGGCGCTAGTGGCCAATGGGATGCTGACGATTAGCATGCCTAAAATTGAGGACCGTCGCGGAGTGGAATTCAAGATTCCGGTGAGTGACGAGGGCGCACATTAGTTTTCCGGCGAGGTGGCACCCGTGCTGTACGCCGATTAAGACGTGAAGCGTGGAACTAGGCTAAAATCAAATATGGCAATTATTAAAGACGCAGAAATGACCGAAGGCATTGAAGGCGCGGACAGTACCCAGGAATTACAGATCCCCACGGATTTGCCGGTCTTACCGTTGCGGGACATCGTCATCTATCCCTTCATGATCGTGCCTCTTTTCGTCTCGCGCGAAAAGTCTATCCGGGCCGTCGACGAAGCGTTGGGCGAAAATCGGATGATCCTGCTCGCCTCCCAACGTGACCTCGATAAAGAAGAGCCGACTGCCGATGATTTGTACAAGGTGGGAACGGCTGCCGTGATCATGCGCATGTTGAAGCTGCCCGACGGCCGCATCCGGATTCTGGTCCAGGGACTCGCGCGCGCGGAGATCGAAACCGTAGACACGAGCGGCGCGTACATTCGCGCTCGTCTGCACGTGATGGACGAAGTGCTGCCGCCCGAACGCTCGCTCGAAGTTGAAGCACTAGTCAGAAATGTGCGCGCCTCGATGGAGAAGGCGATTAACCTTGGCAAGAACATTTCACCGGAAGTGATGGCCATCATCGCGAACCTCGACGACGCGGGCCGGCTCGCCGATCTTTCGGCCTCCAATTTAGAACTCAAGGTTGAAGACGCCCAGTCCGTGCTCGACATTGCCGACACTACCGCGAGACTGCGGCGCGTCAACGAACTGCTTAACAAAGAGATCGAAGTGCTAACGGTGCAACAGGAGATCAATACTCAGGCACGCGCCGATATCGATCGCTCGCAACGCGAGTTTTATCTGCGTCAGCAGATGAAGGCTATTCAAAGCGAACTCGGCGAAGGTAACGAACTGGCTGAGGAGGTCGCGCAGTTTCGCGAAAAAATTGAAACCGCCGGCATGCCGAAGACCGCCGAAGACGAAGCGTACCGGCAGTTGAAAAAACTGGAACGCATGCATCCGGATGCGGCCGAAACCGCGACGTTGCGAAACTGGATGGAAATCATGACGGACCTGCCGTGGTCCAAAGCTTCCGTCGATAATCTCGATCTGCAAAAAGCTGAACGCATCCTTAATGAAGATCATTACGGCCTGGAAAAAGTTAAGGACCGAATTATTGAGGCGTTGGCGGTCCGCAAGTTGAAGGAAAAACCAAAGGGACCGATCCTTTGTTTGGTTGGCCCTCCCGGAGTGGGCAAAACGTCCCTCGGTCGTTCGATAGCGCGCGCGCTTGATCGTAAGTTTATGCGTTTGTCGCTCGGCGGCGTACACGATGAAGCGGAGATTCGCGGGCACCGCCGAACGTACGTGGGCGCGATGCCCGGCCGCGTTATCCAGTCGCTGCAACAGGCGGGCACCAACAATCCCTTAATCATGCTCGATGAGATCGATAAGGTGGGCGCAGACTTTCGCGGCGATCCCTCGTCGGCATTGCTTGAAGTGCTCGACCCGGAGCAGAACAACAGCTTCCGCGATAACTACCTTGGCGTCACTTTCGATTTGTCCAACGTCATCTTCATGACCACGGCAAACGTGCTCGATACCATTCAACCGCCGTTGCGTGATCGCATGGAAGTCATTCGGCTGGCGGGGTATACCGAGGAAGAAAAACGCGAGATCGCCAGACGGCATCTGTTGCCGAAACAGATGGAGGAAAACGGCGTCACCGCGAAGGATTTGCACATTTCGAAGACCGCCTTGACGGCCACGATCCAGCAGTACACCCAGGAGGCTGGACTGCGTCAACTCGAACGCGAGATCGGGCGAATCTGTCGCAAGGTCGCGCGCCGAATCGCTGAAGGCAACCCGGGATTAACCAGCGTCACCGTCAAGAACCTTCATGAGTTTCTGGGCGCGCCCAAGATCATTCCGGAGGAAGCGTTGAAGAAGGACCAGATTGGGGTGGCGACCGGTCTCGCCTGGACCGCGGTCGGCGGTGACGTGCTGTTCATCGAAGCGCTCAAGATGAAAGGCAAGGGCAACCTGGTGCTGACAGGACAGCTGGGCGAGGTCATGCGCGAATCCGCACAGGCCGCATACTCCTATGCCAAGTCTCGCGCTAAGGAACTCGAAATCAACGAAGAGGACTTCAGCAATTACGATCTCCACATCCACATTCCCGAAGGCGCGATTCCCAAGGACGGACCGTCGGCGGGAATTACACTCGCGACGTCAATGGTATCGGCGCTATCCGGGCGGGCCGTGCGAAAAGACGTGGCGATGACCGGTGAGATAACGTTGCGTGGCAACGTCCTGCCGGTGGGCGGGGTAAAGGAAAAAGTGTTAGCCGCCCGTCGCGCACGGGTTTCCACAATCATCCTGCCGCAACAAAACCGGCGCGACCTCGAGGACGTTCCGAAAGAGCCGTTCAAGGACATACGCTTTGTTTTCGTCGACAATATGCGTCAGGTTTTTCGCGAAGCGCTGAAAGAGTTGGTGGTACCGCCTGTCAGTTCGGGACCGCGACCGCAGCGTGTGCCGCAGGCCGCATCCGCGCGGCCGGTGTAGTTATTGATCGAACAACCTTCGGTGTATAGTTGCTCGGCTAGCTTTTTGAGGAGTTTGGATTTATGACTTTGGTAAACAGATTCCCGTCCCACCTGGCATTTCTCGCTTTAATTTTCGTGCTGTCAGCCGTCGCCCCGGCTACGGCCCACGACAGTAGTTTTGCCAATATACACATTAAGAATTTTGGGCAGATGGATGAGCGCTTCTACCGCGGTGGGCAACCGAAAGAAGCGGATTATAAAGCGCTGGCGGAGTTGGGAATCAAGACCGTAATCGATCTGCGGAAAGATTCAGAGACGTACGAGCAACGCGAGGTCGAGGCGCTCGGCATGCGTTACGTTAGCATTCCGATGGACGACAAAGAGTATCCCAAACTGGATCAAGTCAATCAGTTTTTGAACCTCGCGAACGATCCCGCGACGGGCAAGTTTTTTGTCCACTGCGCTGGGGGACGTCATCGCACGGGCGTCATGGGGGCGGCTTATCGTTTCAGCAAGTACCACTGGAACTTTGAACAGGTCTATGCGGAAATGAAGGACTACGATTTTTACACGCGCTTCGGTCACGGCAAGATGAAAGACTTCGTGGAAGATTATTGGCAGCAGATCCAGACTAAACAAACCGCAGCCGCAGTGCCCGGTACGCCGCTTCATTAGATCGAATAAAATTAAAGACGAAGGCCGCTCGAATCAGCAGCGAGCGGCCTTTTTCGTTTGCGAGAATCTCTGCTCGGGTTTACGTACCGAACGCAGCCACCGCAGTTTCCTGTTTGATGAAAAACTTCTGGCTATCAAAATCCTTTTCATTGTCAGCGCGTTGTACGGGCGCATAAAAACCGTCGGCTTGTAACTCTCTCGCCTTCACATTGTCACGCAGGTAAGCGGGGAGCAGGACGTCGTTCAAGTAATGTTTCAAAGCGGGATCCGAGACCGGAGTGATGACCTCGATTCGGTAATTCAGATTGCGCGACATCCAGTCAGCGCTGCCGATATAGACTTCCGCTTCGCCGCCATTCGCAAACGCGAAAATGCGACTGTGCTCAAGAAACCGCCCGATGATGTTACGCACAGTGATGTTTTCGGATAAGCCCGGTACGCCCGGCCGGAGCATGCAAATCCCCCGAATTATCAGGTCAACCTTTACGCCGGCCTGCGACGCCTCGTAGAGCTTCTCGATCATTTCCTTATCGGCAAGCCGATTAAGTTTTGCCGTGACGCGAGCCGGTTGGCCCAGGCGAGCGTTGTTTATTTCGCGATCGATCAAGGTGGACATTTTCTCGCGCATGTTAACCGGCGCAATCAACAACTTTCGGTACTCCGTCTGTCGCGAGCAGCCGGTGAGATAGTTGAACAGCTCAGTTGCATCTGCGCCAATTGCTTCGTCGGACGTGAATAAGCCGACGTCCGTGTACGTGCACGAGGTCGTTGGATTGTAGTTACCCGAAGCGATATGCATGTAGCGTCTGAGTGAATCACCTTCGCGACGCACGACCAGAGTAAGCTTGCCGTGAGTCTTCAATCCCAGCAGACCATAGACGACGTGCACTCCCGCTTCGTCCAGCTTTCGTGCCCACTCGATGTTATGTTCTTCGTCGAACCGGGCTTTGATCTCAATCAGCGCGGTCACTTGCTTACCCTTTTCTACCGCGCGAATCAACGCGGTCGGAATCGGAGACTCCGGTCCCGTTCGATACAAACAAATCTTAATGGCAACTACGTCTTCGTCGTCGACCGCGTCATTAATGAAATTCGTGACGCTTTCGTACGAGTCGTAAGGATGATGCAGCAAAATATCGTGCTCCTTGAGTTCATCAAAGATCGATTTCTGCTCAGCCTCCTTGGGCGCCGCCGGACAGAACGGTTCATCTTTCAGGTCGGGCCGGTTCAAGTCGTAGAGCGCCATGAGGTCCTGTAGGTTGAGTGGACCAGCGATTACGTAAACGTCGTCATGCGAAAGACCGTGCTCCTCAGTCAAGTACTCAACCATTTGCTCCGGCATGTCAGCCGAGACTTCGAGTCGCACTGGGGTGCCAAAGCGCCGCTTGCGCAATTCCTGTTGGATTACGCGCAGCAGGTCCTCAGCTTCGTCCTCGCGAATATCGATGTCGGCGTCGCGAGTCACGCGAAAGCGATGGCAGTCTCCAATGATCATTCCCGGAAATAGTGACTCAAGATTCGCTTCAATCAGTCCTTCGAGCAAGACAAACTTCGTCCCAAACTTGCCGACTTGGACCAGGCGCGGCACCGCCGAAGGCACCTTTATTCGCACAAAGCGAGCTTGTTGTTTGTGTCTGGGATCTACGGGCGAATCAGTCTCGGGTGCTTCGACCATCAAGCCCAGATTCAAGCTGAGCGGAGAAATGTAGGGAAATGGGTGACTTTGATCGACCGCCAACGGGGTGAGCACAGGGAATACCTTCTCAATGAAATAGCCGCGTAGCGAGGCTTGCTCAGCCGAGGTCAAGGCGTGGTAATCCACAACGTGGACCCCGGCCGCGTTCAACTCTGGCAGCACCTGCTCGCCGAGGCAGGTCATTTGTTGGTTTACCAAACCAACCACGCGGTTTCTGATTTCGCCGAGTTGTTCAGCCGGCGTCATGCCGTCCGGTGACAACTCGTCGACGTCTCCTTCCAACTCTTCCTTGAGTCCGGAAACGCGAATCATGAAAAACTCATCGAGATTGGAAGCGAAAACAGACAAGAACTTGAGTCGCTCAAGTACTGGATTGCCTTGATCCAACCCTTCTTCAAGCACGCGTTTATGAAACTCGAGCAAGCTCAACTCGCGGTTGAAAAAAAGGCGAGTGGCACCGGCAGCGGTCGGCAGCAGAGTGGGAAGACGTGCTGTTTGCGAGCGATTAAGCGATAGGGCTTCTAATTTAAGGGAAGTCGACATTATTTTTCCTGATTATCATGGGAGAGGAGTCAAGTAACGTACAAGCCGGCACTCCAGCTGGTGCAATGGGTGTTCCAAGCCATTCTATGAGGCAGAAGCTAGGGTGGACGTTCGCCTGCGGTCACTTTCTCAACAGAATGAGCGCAAAAACGCCACCCTGCTGTATGGATTCAGTTCTGACACTGCAGTGCCCTGAAGACGCAGGCAGCTCGTACTGATCGATGGTCGCAAGCCGCTAGACGGTCTTATATGGAACCTTGCGCTTATCCAGTCGTTCAAAGAGCAGGCGCAACCCGATTTGGAGTCGTTGCATCTAGTTTTTGTCGACGGCCATCCCGGTGGAAAAGTTCACTAATTTGCCGTTTATTTCGAACGGGAGTGGTTTGACACCCCGGAAAACCGTGTGATAACCTCCGAGGTGATTTGGGCTTGCTGAACTTGGGCATTTGGGTCAATCAATCCAATTCAAAAATGTCGCACGCCCGGTACCTCGCGAACATACTGCGGCTGAACTCCCAGTGAGACCAGTCTAATAATTTGCATTCATTCCCGCGAAGGAGAACGACCACTGATGATGATGAGTTTCCCGACTTTGATAGCGCGAATAACGCTATTTCCGGCACTCGTCCTGTCAGCGTTCGGTGTCTCCGCACAACTGCCGGTAGGCGGTTCTTCCGCCCGTGATATCCCCAACGCGGTGCAACAGGCAGACGAACAAGTTTCTCGGGTCATTACCACCGCCGAAGATCATTTTCGCAAAGGCAAGCTGAATCTTGCCGACAACAAACGTGATCAGGCGCGTGATGAATTTGATCGCGCAGTAGATTCGATTTTGGAGTCGGGACTGGACGTGCGCGCGAGTCAACGCTTACAGGGCTTCTACCTGGAACTGGTCGAACGCATCTATCGCGAAGAGGTGCCCCTCGGCCGCAGTCCGGTTCCGAGTAGTGTTTCTGAACTCGTGGCTCAGAACGTTAAGCCGGGCACCGCCGCACCACAGCAAGCCGAGCCGCCGCAGATTGGGTTTCGCGATCAGAAATTTGAACCATCTCCGCTTGACGAACTCAGTAAGCTTGTTCTGACTCCAGACGAGCAGAATGTTTCTGACGCTGATGTGTTGGCGCTGGATCAGGCGAAGCAAAACGTAAACTTTAGTTTCACAACCAATGCGCTGATTCAGCAGTACATCAACTACTATCAGGGCCGTGGTCGCAGCACCATGGAGGCCGGATTGCGCCACTCTGGCCAGTATATGAAGATGGCGCGCCAGATATTTAAAGAGGAAGGCGTGCCCGTTGACATCACCTGGTTGGGTCAGGTGGAAAGCTCCTGGAGACCCAGGGTTGTGTCCTCGGCTGCGGCATCGGGCCTCTGGCAGTTTGTTCCGAGCACCGGTCGACGGTTTGGTCTGCGTCAAACCGCCTGGATCGACGAACGCAATAGTTTTGAACAGTCTACCCGAGCGTCAGCTAAGTATTTGAAGTGGTTGTCCAACCGTTACAACGGCAACTGGGAATTGGCTATTGCCGCCTATAACACGGGCGAGGGCAACATTGACCGTGGCATATCTCGAGCCGGGACGGCCAGTTTCTGGGCGGTCTACCCGTACATTGCTCAGGAGACGCGCAACTACGTTCCAAACATTCTGGCGACGATCCTGATCGCAAAGAACCCAGAAAAATACGGCTTCAAGGGCATACGTCCGGAATCGCCGATGGCCTACGACGTGGTCCAGGTTTCGAATGCAACCAGTTTGCAGCTCGTCGCGGAAGCGACCGACTCCAGCGTCGATTACATTCGGAGCATTAATCCTGAACTGAGGCGCGACGTGACACCGAATGGCGAGGCCTATAACGTTCGCGTACCCGGCGGCAAAGGCAAACAGTTTTTCGCGTTACTCAAACGAATTCCCGCAGAGCGGCGCGACTCGGCCCGGCTAATCTCGGTAGCGCCGGGTGAGGATCTGCAAAACGTTGCGAATCGCACCGGCGTGAGCGTCGCGCAGTTGCAAGCGATGAACGCCGGAGTCGATTTGAAGTCGACTAATAAACTGGTGGTATCCAACAGCAACGTTCGCTTGACGCTTTACCGGCGCAAGCCTACCACCGATCCGGTTGGCTCTGTCTTGACCAAGGTGCGTGCTCGCAAAGGCGACACCATCGCCAGCATAGCCGCCGCGCGTAATCTCGATGCAAATGAAGTGGCTCGTTTGAATGGCGTCACTCCCGAAGTCGAGTTGCGCGCCGGACAGGAAATTAAACTCCCGGCTGCGGCCGCGGGTGCGCCGTCGCGTCGTCGCTAGTTTTTTGCTCTTGATAACCTAACGCGTCCGTCTCGTTGCCACCCTCAACGGGAAGTTCTATTGAGCGCGCTTTCGAACTCGTTCCGAAGCGCGCTCTTATCGTTTTCACCCTCCGCTTAATTCAATGCCCGGCCAACTCCGCTGTCACCAGAGGACGAACCCCCATGCTCTTTCGCACTCTTTCCGCGGCCGTGTATGGCATCGACGCCGACCTGGTCGATATTGAAGTTGACTTGACTCCCGTACGCGGTGAGGCCGAGTCGCCTCAATCCGTAACAATCGTGGGCCTGCCGGACGCCGCCGTGCGGGAGTCGCGTGAGCGGATACGCGCCGCGATCACCAACTGCGGGTTCTTCTTTCCGTTTCAGCGGATAACCATCAACCTCGCGCCGGCCGACGTGCGCAAAGAAGGCGCGAGCTTCGACCTGCCCATAGCCCTGGGAATCCTCGGGGCGAATGGAGATCTCGCCGAAGAGAACAGTCTGATCAATCTACTTTGCGTCGGCGAGTTGTCGTTGGATGGACGTGTTCGTCCCATCAAGGGTGCGTTGCCGATTGCGATTCTGGCGCGCGAGGCGATGATCAAGCACGTGATCCTGCCTGACGAAAACGCGAAAGAGGCGGCAGTGGTTGCGGGCGTAAAGGTGTACGCCGTCTCCGATCTGCGTAGTGCAGTCGATCTGATCGCGGCGCTACGTACTGAAAATCCGCCGCCGCCATTGGTAATCGATCCGTCGGCAGTGTTGCAGCGGACGGACCATTACACCGTTGACTTTCGCGAAGTGCGCGGACAACTCTCAGTGAAGCGCGCGCTGGAGGTTGCCAGTGCCGGCTCGCATAACATCCTCCTGATTGGACCACCCGGATCCGGCAAGACCATGCTCGCGAAACGTTTGCCGACGATTCTTCCGCCGCTGGAATTTGAAGCAGCGTTGGAACTCACGAAAATTCATTCCGTCGCGGGACTGACCGGACGCGCCGGTCTGGTCACTGAGCGGCCCTTTCGTTCACCACACCACACAATCAGCGACGCTGGCTTAATTGGTGGCGGCGCAGTGCCGCGTCCCGGCGAAGTTTCGCTCGCGCACCAGGGCGTTCTGTTTTTGGATGAACTTCCCGAATTTGATCGCAGCGTTTTGGAAGTGTTACGGCAGCCGCTCGAGGATCAGAAAGTCACTATTAGCCGCGCGGCGATGTCTCTCACCTTTCCGGCTTCTTTCATGCTGGCGGCCGCGATGAACCCGTGTCCCTGCGGCTTTTGGAATGACCCGACGCGCGAGTGTCGCTGCACGCCTTTGCAGATTCAGCGTTACGTGGGCCGCATCTCCGGGCCGTTGCTTGATCGCATTGACATCCACATCGATGTGCCGGCAGTTAAGTTTCGTGACCTTGCCGGCGATGCTCCACCCGAGACTGACGATTCGGCAACCATTCGCGCACGAGTGATCCTTGCGCGCGAACACCAACGTGCCCGGCTCGCGGAGGACCGGATTTTTTCTAACTCAGAAATGACTCCGCGCATGATCCGACGTCACTGCCACATCGATTCCGACAGCGAACAAATGCTCGAGCGAGCGATGACGCGGCTGGGCTTGTCAGCGCGCGCGTATGACCGTATCCTGAAAGTCAGTCGCACAATTGCAGATTTGGAAGGTTCAGCGGAAATCCGCTCCGCACATGTAGCGGAAGCAGTGGGTTATCGTTCACTCGATCGCACTTACTGGACTTGATCTGGATTTAGAAATTATTGTGCGGCTGGGGAAATTCAACATCTTTGGGTCGGGTAAGGCAACGACGCGCTCGAAGCGCCGCATCACACCCGCGTTGAGGGCAGCTGGATACCTCGCAGAAAATATTGAGGTAAAGCAGTTGTCGCTCCTTTGAAAACGCGGAACTCGTGACGTTCGTAGCCAGCCCCAATACGAACACGTGACCGCAGCCGAAACCGAGACGCAACCGGAAACAGATTACGCGCTGGCGCAGAGAGCGGCTCAAGGTGACATGCCCGCCTTTGAGCAACTTTATCAGCGGCATAATCGCCGGGTTTACTCGCTGTGCCTGAGAATGACCAGCAATGTCTCGGAGGCCGAAGACCTCGCACAGGAAGTCTTCATCCAGCTCTTTAGAAAAATTGGAAGCTTTCGTGGCGAGTCCGCTTTTACCACCTGGCTGCACCGGTTGACCGTCAACCAGGTCTTGATGCACTTTCGCAAACGTGGCGTCAAGATGGAGCAGACCACGGATGACGGCGAGACGCCAATACAGATAGTCAAAGGCACGGAAAACCCAAATGCGATGCCGGTTGTGGATCGCATCGCGCTCGACAAAGCCATTGGTCAACTGCCGCCCGGCTACCGCACTGTCTTTACCCTTCACGACATTGAGGGACACGAACACGAAGAGATTGCCAGAATGCTGGGCTGCTCAGTTGGGACTTCCAAGTCACAACTGCACAAGGCCCGGATGAAATTGCGCGGCCTACTGAGGCAACAGAAGGCCAAAGACTAGCTTCCAACCAAGCTTGCCCGGTTTCATCCCCGGAAACCGCAATGGCGGAACGAAGCAGACCATAGCCGAAACGAGTTTTTTGAACGCAGTCTCCCCTTGATTGCTTGAGAACCAACCCACGCAGAGTTCGTGGTTACCAGACCGACCGAGCCGGTGGCACGTTAGAGGTTAAGACAATGAACTGCGAGAAGTGTCAGGATCTAATCAGCGATTTCCTTGATGGCGCCCTGAATCATGAGGACCAGGCGACTCTGAGTAGGCACCTTGAGGAGTGCCTCGAGTGCGCCGGCGTGCGCGGCGACCTGAATGCGATCGTCGGCTTTTGCCAGACGCACCGAGGTGAGTATGCCGCACCGGCAAACGCACAGGCGCTATGGCAGGGGATTCGTAATGTACTTGAGGCTGAGGCGCAGGAGGCCGCGCCGGTTTCTCAACCTCCCGCACCCGGGCGCGGCACGAACTTGAAACGCTGGGTCGGGCGCAGTTGGGAACTTTCTTTTCCGCAACTAATCGCCGCGGCCGCGGTCATCGTCCTGGTAGTTGCCCTGTCGACTGTGGTGGCGTTTCGTCGCTGGCAAACCGGCCCGCTTGAGGGTGGCAACGCCGCCGCTGCTGACGGCGCAAACCTGAGCGTTGCTGCTGCCAACGTGCGCGAGCGAGTTTCGCAACAGCAGGAAATGATCTCTTACTGGAACCAGCGGGTAGAATTCAACAAGGCGCGCTGGAGTTCCGAAATGCGTGAGACCTTTGATCGGAATCTGAAGGTTATCGATCAGGCGGTAAACGATTCGTTTGAAAGTTTGAGTCGTAATCCCCACGACGAAGTCTCCGAAGATATGTTGCATGCGGCGCTCAACGAGAAGCTCTCGCTGCTGAAGGAGTTTGCCGAACTGTAAGCCGGAAACCATTTTTCTCTGCGCGTTGTCCCGTGAACTAAGTCTTAGCAGTAAGTTGGTATCCCACGTTTGATGAGAATACGAATGTCGTGCGCTCGATTTGAAATCCCCTGTGTCCGCAACCCTGGCAGAGTGTTGCTCGCCTCCCTGTTGGTGCTCGGTAGCCTCGGCCTGGGCAGTGTCACTGCGCAGCAGCGTTTGTCCAAACGCTACCCGGCGGGGAAGGACGTTCGCATTGAACTAAGAAATGTTTGGGGCACGATTACCGTCGAATCATGGAACCGCGACGAGATTAAGCTCATCGCCACGGTGGAATCGCCCAAAGCCAATGTTTCTCCGCGGCAAACCGGCGACGCACTCATTGTCGACGTGCGTGCCGATAATCCGGGACGTACTGACATCGGCAATATCAATTTCAGTCTTAAAGTCCCCGTCAATTCTTCCGTCGATCTGGAAACGATGCGCGGACAGATTACGGTGTCTAATATCCGCGGCGGCATGGTCCGCGCCCACGTCTCCTCGGAAGGCGATATCGAACTCAGCGGCATCAGCGCCACCCGCGTGTATGCGCAGAACACGATCGGCAACATTTTCTTTGACGGTGAGTTTGCGCGGGGCGGCACTTACCAGTTTCAATCCGGCAAGGGCGACATCACCATACGCATTCCTGCCGACTCCGCTTTTAACGTCGAAGCGATGGCACTCAACCGCAAGGTCGCGCTGGGCCAGTTCTGGAACAAAGACATTCGCAGCCTGGGCGACGGCCGTAAGTATGTCGGCGACGTCGTCGATGGCCGCTCCAAAGTTACTGTTACCAATTTTCAGGGCAGCATCACCTTCATCCGTCGCTGAGAGTTGCAAGACTTGGAATTTATGCGGACGCCGCCGATCAGTTTTGATCCCGGCGTCCGCATTGCCTTGTGACGGAGCGTGGTAACATCGAATCTCGTGCTTGGTAATTAGTCCTTCGTCATAGGTGCCTGATGCAAGCTCTGCCAGCTTTACTCCTGCTTATCCTGTTGGTCCCTTGTTCCAATACTGCCGTTGCCCAACGCCAGACGACTCCCGTTGTCGCGCCTTCGCCGCAACTGGTGCGCACCACCACGCGTCACGAGTTGCGGCGCCTGGCCTACGGCGGCACCGTCACCGTCGTCGGCGCTCCCGCAGGATCAGTTACGATCGAAGGCTGGTCGCGAAGCGAAGTCGAGATCACTGCCGAGATCCAACTGCGCGCGGATACCGAAGCCAACCTGGATCTGCTGGCCGCGTTCAATAACTTCACGCTCGATGAAGACGTGAATCATCTGCGCGTGTTGACCACGGGCACGCACGATAAAGTTTTCATGAAGGCGGTCGGCAGGAAGTTTCCCAAAGCATTGCTGGGCTTGCCGTGGAAAATCGATTATCGCATTCGCGTTCCCGTGGCTACGGATCTGGAGTTGACCATAGGACGTGGCGCTATCAAGCTCGCCAATGTCGAGGGCAACATCCGGCTTTCGGCTTCTGAGACTCAAGCGGACCTGACGCTTACCGGCGGCACTTTGTCTGCGATCATCGCGGCGGGAAAATTGGACCTGAATATTCCGGCGCGAAGCTGGCGCGGGGTGGGAGCGGAAGTGCG
>JAVEEA010000069.1 GCA_030840675.1 Pyrinomonadaceae bacterium | reverse complement strand
AACAGTTTGCTTTACGTAAACATCGCAAACTAACAGTTTGCTTTACGTAAACGTAGCCAACAATTCGGCGGCGCTGGCGGTTGCCGTACCCACTTTGCCGACCACTATTCCGGCAGCGTGGTTAGCGAGGTACGCCGCTTCCAGCATGGTGGCGCCGGCTGCCAGCGCAGTTGCGAGCGTAGCAATGACCGTGTCGCCCGCGCCGGTAACGTCATAAACTTCGCGTGCTGTGGTGCCGACAAAGACCGGATCGTTGTACCCCTCCAACAACATTATCCCGCGTTCACCGCGCGTGATCAGGACCGCATCGCAACTCAGTTTTTCGCGAATGACACGCGCGGCGTGGTGCAGGCCCGCGTCTGAATCCTCCTCGAGATTCGTCAGCCGCAGCGCCTCGTGATGGTTCGGAGTGATCAGGGATGCGGGCCGGTAATAGGGAAAGTTTCTTATCTTCGGATCGATGAGCACGGGAACGCGATCATAGGCAAACTGCAAAATGTCGCCGAGGATTTGCGGCGTGACCACACCTTTGTCGTAATCGGAAACTACAAAAGCATCAGCTTGGCGCAGTGCGTCACGCAACGAAGCGAGGAGCCGCTTTTCGGTGTTGCCGTTTACCGGAGTCCGCTGTTCGCGATCGGCGCGCACCACCAGTTGGCTGTGCGCAATGATCCGCGTCTTGGTGGTTGACGGTCTGCTTTCGTCAACGACGAGGTAACTGTCCGGCTGTTGCGGACAGGTTTCCTTGAGGCTCGCACGCAAACGCGCTCCCGCGGAATCTTTGCCAACCACGCCGACCACCGCGGCCTGTGCGCCCAGGGCTACCACGTTTGCCAGCACATTCGCCGCCCCGCCAAGATGCACCGATTCTCTTTGAATATCGACGACCGGCACCGGCGCTTCCGGTGAAATACGCGTGACGTGTCCCCAGACAAACTCGTCCAGCATCACGTCGCCGAGCACCACGATCCGCTTTTGGGGCAGCGCTGCCAGTAATTCCGCGGCACGCTGTTGAGTTAACTGGGGCATGATTAAACTATTCGGGAGCTGCGAGTCTCATCGCCTCGCAAGTCAAGCGCTTTCTCTGAGAACCCTCGCCACCGTCGCCGACACGCGCTCCACCGGCACACGCTTGATGCATTCCGGCTCGGGAAACTTTGCGCAGAAGTAGCCATGGCAGGGCTGGCATTCCAGCTCTTCGTAGACCACCGCGGCTGGTCCATTGGCCCATGGTCGCCAGTGGGCGGTGTTTGACGAACCGAAGATTACCACGGCGGGAGTTTCCACGGCGGCCGCCATATGCGCGATGCCGCTGTCGTTCCCCACGAACAAACGCGCACGCGCCAACAGTGCTGTTATTTCCGGCAAAGACAGATCGGTAAACGAAACAAGCGGCGTCCTGATGCTGTCTCGCAGTCCAGCGATGACGTGCAATTGATCGGGAGCGGTTATCACTACCACTGCGAGTCCCTGGCTGGTTAGGTCTTCCGCGATGCGGGCAAACTTTTCCGGCGCCCACTGCTTGGTAGCCGAGGCGGCCGCCGGATGAATCACCGCAAAGGAATTATCCGCCACGCCCGCCGCTTGTAATCGTTGCGCCACCGTAGCGGCGGCAGCTTCGGTGACAGCTAAAAGCGTCGGCGGTCGATCGCTCACGGGCACTCCCGTCCAGCCCAGCAACGCCAATTGTTGTTCGACGGAATGCGTCTGCGCGCGCCCCCAGAGTGTTGCCGACGGCGGCGCGAGGCAGTTGTAGAGACGCGCGTATTGATAAGCCTCGTAACCAACGCGATGCCTGGCGCCGGTGGCGCGCGTCAGCAGCGTCGCCGTCGTTCCGCCATGAAGGTTGTAAACCACGTCATAACGGTTAGCCCGCAGGCGGCGTGCAACGCGCGCGCGGGCCGCGGTGCTGCCACGCGCAACCGTGATGATGTTGTCGACGTGACTGAATCCGTCGAGCACCGGTGCGACCCAGTCTTCCAACAAAATGTCCACAGCGGCGTGCGGCAGGAATCGCTTGAGTGCAAACAGCGAAGGCGTTGACAAAACGGTGTCGCCGATTGAGCGCAGTCTGACGACGAGCACTCGCTCAACTCTTTGCCAATCCCACTTTGCGGCCGCGAGTGGCGCTGGCGCGCTCGTCACCCCGAATGAGTTATCAGGCGACTGGTCCAGCTCCCCGCGCAAATTCTGCAAGCGAAGGTTGCGCAACCGCGGCGACGATTCGACAATTTCTTTAAGGCTATTCAAGGGGACTGTTTATTTCGGTTCCGGCTGGTTGGCGGTTTCAGCTTCGATGGTCGCTTCATCCACCAACATTACGGGAATGTCGTCACGAATGGGATAAACTCGGCGGCAGGCAACGCACTTCAAGGCGCTGCCGTCGGGTTTGAGTTCAACCTTCGCCTTGCACGCCGGACAGGCAAGTATCTCCAACAAATCGCGACTGATGGCCATGGGCTCTACCTTTCTAACGGTGGTTAACGCGCGTGCTCCGGAGACTTGGGAAGATGCGTTCGGGAAGGGCAAAGCTTACCACAAAGACGGTGACACTGAGCAGGAAGGGCCGAGCCTGCGAGTTTTTGAACCTGCAGCGGGACAGCTGAAGAATTGAGAACGGCGGCGTGCGCGGTTGCCGTGGATTTCAGAGTCGGGCGAGCGTCGACGATCGCGGGTAATTAACTTGGCAGCAGGCGTCCTGCTCTACGACCCACTGTTACAATCTGCCGCAAAACGCGCGCAATCGTCCCTTTCTCCCCCAGGCATTTCGCCCAAAAGAAAATAAAAACGCATTGCAAACATTCATGCATTGACGAATTTGAAATAATGAATAAAATGCACAGTTAACGGCGATGGGTTGCTGGGGTGAGGACAGTGACCAAATGAGGCTGAATGTCTCCGCCAACCGATTTGAGGCCGGGCCAAACCCGGCCTCTCGGTTTTTATGCCTCCCTTCTTGCTGGAACGCGACCATATGAAACTGATCTTCCTTCACGGAGCGCCGGCGGTTGGAAAACTAACCGTGGCGCGCGAACTCGCGCAACTCACGGGCTTCCGCCTGTTCCACAACCATCTGACAGTAGACCTGGTCAGTTCGCTATTCTCCTTCGGCAGCGAACCCTTCGTCCGCCTGCGTGAACAGACTTGGCTGGCCTGCTTTGCTGAGGCGGCGGGGACCGGCACGTCGCTGATATTTACTTTTAATCCGGAGCGCACCGTCCGCCCGGACTTCATTGAAAAAACCCTGGCCATCGTCACCGCGGCCGGCGGCGCCATTGTTTTCGTTGAATTGACTTGTGCGGAAGCTGAACTGGAGCGCCGGCTCGAGGCGGCGTCGCGGAAAGAGTTTGGCAAGCTCGCGTCAGTCGCGCAGTACCGGTCACTGCGAGCTGAGGGCGCGTTTCAGTTTCCCAAACTGCCGAATGGACTCACGCTCGATACGACGAACAACGCCCCGGCGAAAACTGCCGAACTAATCAACGCTTACCTCTCAAACGAGTAAGGGCACGGCCGGCCGGGCCCTTACCCGCGATTTGCAAATCCCCTGCGCTTAGAACGAGAACCTTAGCGCCAGCTGCAACTGGCGCGGATCGCCGACGCCCTGTCGCAGGAAGCCGTCGAAGTTGAACAGTGCCGCGGTGCTGAGCGGATTGATCAGGTTCTTGTTGTTGAAGGTATTGAACATCTCGACGATCGGCGTCAGCGCGTAACGTCCGTCGAAACCGAACCTGAAGGGACGTTGCAGGCGCCAGTCAAACGAGAAGTAGTTGTTGTCTTTGCGCAGCGAATTCCGGTTGGTAGCGGTCCGCACGGCCGGAGTGATTGGCTGTGCCGAGCGCGCCTGTACGCGGAAGTTACCTTCAAGTTTCCAGGGCATCTCCACAAACGAGAAGAAATTAAACTTGTGGCGAATGTCGCGGTCGGAAGGCGCATAGTCGAGGGCCAGGTTGAGCGGATCGAACGAGCGATCGGTAAACGGGTCCCGTTCGTTCGAGTCGTCGTCCATGTCCTTCGAGAGTACATAGTTTGCTTCGAACTGATAGTGGCGGCTGAAGCGCTTCCTGATTCCCATGGTGAACCCGCGATAGAGCGACTTGCCGACTGCTTCCGTAACAAACACGTCGCCCAGCGTCGGGAACAAACCGACGCGATTCAGATTCACGAACCGGGTCAGGTGGACGCCGTGCGCATGCGTGAAATCAAAATAGACTGAAGTCTCCGGCGCGACTTCCTGCTCAAACTGCACGTTCGTCGTATAGATGCGCGGGTTCGCGTAGTCCTTGCTAAAGACGCGTACCGACGAACCTGGCTGAATCCCGCCGCCGGGCGCTACCGGCACAATGTTGGGCCAACTCGGGCGCGCGGCGCCGTTGGAACAACCGAAACTCGAAGCGCACGCGATCCCGTACTGTTGCACTCCGTTATCAGTAATTGAGCCGACCTGCGTCAGCATATTTTGCCGGCCATAAAATATTCCGTAGCTGGCACGCAAAACCGATTTGCCCTTGCTGCCGATGTCCCAGGCAAAGCCGACGCGCGGCTGCAGTTCCTTCTTGGGGCTATGCAGCGTGCCGTCGGAAGGAAAGTTTGGTTTGCCCAAGAGCGAGGCGTACGCCGTCTGGCTCGGGGGAACAATCACGCCGGGAAAAATTTGCGCTTCCCAACGCAGTCCCAAACTGAGCGCAAAGTTTGGACGCAGCTGCCACTTGTCCTGGACAAACAAACCGAGGTCTTCGTTCTTGATTGAAGACGCACCCGGCGCGGGCACTCCGGGCAGGCCGGTCGAGATTCCGTTCTGCAAATAAAGCAGCAAGGGACCGCCCGTGAAGCTCGTGCCTGCCGGGCAAGTCGTCGGTGCTGTCACAAAGGTGACGGCTCCGGTCGTGTTGTTAGCGCACTCGAGGGTGTTTGGTCCAAAACCGCCGGCGGCGGCAGGTGAGGCATAACGCAGGAACCCGGCAGCCGAGTCGAAGAAGTAACGGCCGGTGAAGAAACCACGAAACACCTGATCGTTCTTAGTATGAATCCATTCGCCGCCCAACTTTATGTTGTGGTTGCCGGAGATAACAGAGAAGTTATCCTTGACGTGAGTACGCCAGAGGATTTCGTCCACGGCCGGTTGCATGAAGAACGGATTACCAAAGCGGAAGCTGGGCCCAAACCCGACGCCGGTATCGGCGGGCACGTTTGAAGGAATGGCGGCGCGCGGACGATTCTCGCGCGAGAAGGAAAAGTGCGCTTCGTTCACTTTGGTCGAGGAGACGGTGGAGAACAAGTTGAAGTTGATGTTATGGATTTTCGAAAGGCCTTCAATCCCGTTGGCCGAGGCGCCGTAGGTAGCCACGTCGAAAGTCTGGTTCGTGTTTTTCGAATAGTCCAGATTGTAGGAGATGGCCAGCTGATTGGCCTGGTTCAAATTGAAGTCAGCCTTGCCCAGCATCGAATAATTTCTAATCGGATGCGAGATGGGCACGCCTTCATTCGTGCCGCGCGTGCCGCTAATAAAATTGATCAGCGCCAGCCGCTGGCAATCCGGACTGCTATTGATGAGCGCTTCCTGAGCGGGACTGGTGACTACGGGCGCGTTAACCGGGCAGGGCGTGCCGATGGTTTCGCTGAGATTCGCGCGCGTCAGGCGTTCGCGAATACCTTCAAACGCAAAAAAGAAAAAGGCCTTGTCGCGGCGCAGTGGACCACCGAGCGTGCCGCCAAACTGTTCCCGACGAAAATCCTTGAGCGGCTTGCCATCCGAAGTGTGGGCCGAGAGCGCTTCCAGGCGTTGAAAGTGGAACAGGCTGCCGTGCATGTCATTGGTACCTGATTTGGAAATGACATTGATGATGCCGCCGGCGGTGCGTCCAAACTCGGCGTTGGCTCCGGTCGCCACCACCTGAAATTCCTTCACTGCTTCCAGAGTAATATCAATCGCGGCGCGTTGACCGCCCAACTGTTCGCCGAAGAAACCATTATTATAATCGCCGCCATCGAGACTAACGTTATTGAAAACGCCGCGTTGACCGGCGAAGGTGATCTCGTCGCCGTCAGGTCCCTGCACGACACTTACGCCGGGGGTCAGCGTCAACAGATCTTCAAACTTGCGTCCCAGAATGGGCGTGGTGTTCACGGTCTTCTCATCGAGCGTGGTACTCGATTCGGTCTTGACGGTATCGACTGTGGGCGAAGCTGTGATCGTCACCGTCTCCTGCACGGAGGAAATCTTCATCGCTAACGCAAGGTTCATCGCCTGGCCCACACTGACGTCCGCGTCCTGGACAATCAGCGTCGCGAAACCCTGTTTCGACACGGTCAGGGTGTAACGGCCCGGGGGCAATTGCAGAGCCGCGAAACGTCCGTCTTCGTCAGTGTTCAAATCTCGAGTCAGGTTGGTACCGGTATTTCTCAGTGTGACCAGCGCGCCGGGGACTGCCGCGCCGTTCGCGTCCAGGACGGTACCCTGGATAGTTCCGCTGGTGATCTGCGTTTGCGCCCACGCGCCGGTGGCAAAAGTGAAGCTGGCGAGCAGGCAAAAACTCAATCTGATGACTCTCCGGGCAAGAGAGCGAAACGGGGGGTAGCGCATTATTTTCTCCTGTGGTTGAAGATCCGAACGTTCAGATCTTGTTTGGGTTCTATCGTGGTGGTCTAGCTACGAGGTCGGCTCATTCTAGTGAGGCCCTTCAGACGTGTCAATAACTTGCTTGCTGACATTTCGACAGTTGCGGAGTGAGAAGCAACGCGGTTGCAATTCGTCACCGGCTTCGCGAAGTTGTTGGTTACTGCACGGCCTAATACCCTGGGCCAAGGTAGGTCCGCGGCTCCGCCAGCGCTGCTTCCAAACGCGCCAGGTAACGCCCCACGTGCAGACCGTCCATTAAGGCGTGATGGACCTCGACGGAAAAAGGCAGCAACGTACGCTCACCGCTTTGAGTAAACTTGCCGAACGCGATCTTGGGAATGGAATCCTCGCCACGCCAATTCCGCGCGTGCGAAAAACTGGTAAATGAGATCCACGGCAAGGCTGTGAAGTGGATGCGATCGTCGCGAGCGTCCGGGTGGAAGGCGCCGTTGCCGGCCAACACTTCTTTGATGGCACGTTCAGCGTTGGCGATAAAACTCGCGAAATCTTCTTCGTAGTCAAAGTAAGCGAGCGTAAAGTTTTCATCAGCCATGAGCACGGTGGTACCGCCGTGAATCACGTCGTGAACAATCACCTGGCCGTCCCGCAAGCGATAGCGGAAGGGTTCGATCTCATTGGCCGCGCGCAACGCGAAGTAGTGATACGCGAGCGAGATGCTCACCTTCGGGCGGCGCTCGAACAGCGCGAGGAGTTGCGTGACGTCGAGCTGCGTGCAGATGTTGAAATAAGGTTTGTCGAACTCGCGGAAAAAATTAAATACGTCACGACGCGCCCAACTTGTTACATCGAGATACTTTGCCATGGAAGAATTGTACGCGCGCGGGCCGCGGTCTTAGTAGTTCACACGCGACCGGCAATCAAGACACTGCCACGAAACCTTTCCGGCTTCCTGCCCGTATCACCGCGGCACTGGTATGCACCGGTCTGGCGATTTGCGGAAATGTGCTAATAAAAGTTTTCTCTGTGAAGTCGCACTCAGCGCCGACGGCTAGCGGGCGAAGCTGACAAACTCCCCGATTTCTTGTAAAACTTGGATTCTGCGTACCAGTTCAATAACGTTCAACTTTTTTCCTAAGGAGCATTTCTATGCGTCATGTAAATCTGCGCCCCTGCGTGGCCTTCGTGGTAGTGGCCCTGGCGGTTGCGACCTTCGTATTTGCCGCGTTTGCCCAACAGAGCGCGCCTCGCGGCTTCGATCGCGCCAATATGTGTGAGACGAGCTGTAAGGCTTGCGACGACTTCTACCAGTATGCCAACGGCGGTTGGATTGCTAAAAACGAAATTCCCGCCGCCTTCCCTTCGTGGGGTATCACCAGTCCCTTGCGCGAAAAGAACATCGCCACGCTGCACCAGATACTCGAAGACGCCGCCAAAAACACCGCGGCGCCCAAAGACAGCAACGAACAAAAGATAGGCGCTTTTTATGCGAGCTGCATGGACGAGGCGAAGATCGAAGCTGCCGGCGCGAAGCCGCTGGCTTCCGAACTCGCCCGCATCGACCAGATGAAAAGTACGAAGGACCTGCCCGCGACGCTCGCGCATCTGCACAGCATCGGGGTGCCGTCAGTGTTTGGTTTCGGCGCCGGACAGGATTTCAAAAAGAGCGATAGCGTCATCGCCGTCACGGGTCAGGGCGGCCTCAGTCTTCCCGATCGCGACTTCTACATCAAGGACGACGAGAAATCGAAGAGCACGCGCGACGCCTACGTCGAGCACGTAACCAACATGTTCAAGCTGCTCGGCGACGATCCCGCCAAGGCCGCGACCGAAGCGCAAACGGTGATGAAGATCGAGACGCAGCTCGCGCAGGTTTCGCTTGACCGCGTTTCGCGCCGCGACGCGTCTAAGCAGTATCACAAGATGTCGCCCGCGGATTTGAAGAACGTGATGGCGAATTTTGATTGGAACGTTTACTTCAAGAACGCGGGCGTACCGGCGTTTTCTGAAGTGAACGTGGCTCACCCTGACTTTTTCAAAGGCGTCGATCAGATGCTCACGACTGTTTCCGTTGACGACTGGAAGTCGTACCTGCGTTGGCACCTGGTTCACGATGCCGCCGATTCACTCTCCACCCCATTCGTGAATGAAGACTTCAATTTTTATAGCAAGACTCTGAACGGCACGAAGGAAAATCAGCCGCGCTGGCGCCGTTGCGTCGTGGTCACCGACAACAATCTGGGCGAAGCGCTCGGTGAAGTTTACGTGAAGAAGGCGTTTCCGCCGGAAGCCAAAGCGCGCATGAAGGAACTCGTCAATAACCTGATCGTGGCGTTGCGCGAAGATATTCCCACGCTCGACTGGATGAGCGAGCCGACGCGTCAGGCAGCAATCGGAAAATTAAACGCGTTTGCCGTCAAGATTGGTTACCCGGACAAGTGGCGCGACTACTCGACGTTGAAAATCGAGCGTGCTTCCTTCATCGATAATCTGCTGCGCACCAGCCAGTTTGAACGCCGGCGAAATCTCGCGAAGATGGGCCGGCCGGTGGACCGCACCGAGTGGGGCATGACGCCGCCGACCGTCAACGCCTACAACAACTCGTTGATGAACGAGATCGTTTTCCCCGCCGGCATTCTTCAGCCGCCCTATTTCGATCTGACTGCCGACGACGCGCTCAACTACGGCGCCATCGGCGCTGTCATCGGTCACGAGATGTCCCACGGGTTCGACGATCAGGGTCGCAAGTTTGATGCGCAGGGCAACCTGAGAGACTGGTGGACGGAAGCGGACGCCAAGAACTATACCGACCGCGCCAATTGCGTCGAGCAACAGTTTTCCGGCTTCCGCGTGGATGAGGTTGCCATGAATCAAAATGGCAAACTCGTGCTCGGAGAATCGATCGGCGACCTGGGCGGTTTGAAGCTCGCCTGGCTGGCGTTCCAGAAATCGATGCAGGGCAAACCGCGTCCAGCCGACATCGACGGCTTTACACCCGAACAGCGTTTCTTCCTGGGCTGGGCGCAGGTGTGGGGTCGCAAGCAAACTCCGGAAGCCATGCGTCAGCAAATCCTGACGGACCCGCATCCGCTTGGTCGCTTCCGCGTCAATGGTCCACTTTCAAACATGCCGCAGTTTGCCGAAGCGTTTCACTGTCAACTCGGCGAGGCCATGGTGCGACCGGTAGATAAGCGCTGTCAGGTTTGGTAACAGCAAGCAGAAGCCCGACTGTTAGGGAGGGCTCCGTTGCCTCTTTCAGCCCGACCTTTGGGGCAACTTGGGGCTCTCCCTGACGGTCGGGCTTCTGCTTGACTTGGGGCCCTCCCTGACGGTCGGGCTTCTGCTTGGTTACGCCACGAAGAAACCGATCAGGAAGCGGGCCAGGCCGGCGCCGAGAATTACCCAAATCGCATTCGGGCGGAAACGCACAAGTACAAACCCCGCAACGACCGCGATCAGAAATCCCACCCAACTGTGCAGACCTGCTCGTCCGAGACTGATGCCCGCCGCCACTAGCAAACCAACGACCGCGGGCGTCACGCCTTTCAAAAACGACTGCACTATTTTGTTCGTATGAAAGCGCGCGAGTGACGAACCCGCCAC
>JAVEEA010000099.1 GCA_030840675.1 Pyrinomonadaceae bacterium | reverse complement strand
TTGAGTTGTTTGCCGTTCAGCATGCCGCCACAGTCTTCCATGATGAACTTTTCCATGTCGTCATAGCCCATCGGAAGTTCATAGACGCCGGGGCGATTCACATGCCCCGAGACGGACCACAGCTTGGTGCCGCCGCTCTTCTCCGTTCCCAGTTTCTGATAAGCCTCGCCACCCATGCGGATGATGTCAGGAACAGCCGTGAGCGTCTCGACGTTGTTGACTACGGTCGGACTCGCGTACAAACCTGAGACGGCGGGGAAGGGGGGCTTCATACGCGGATGGCCGCGCAGTCCTTCGAGCGAACTCAGCAGCGCCGTCTCCTCACCGCAGATGTAGGCGCCCGCGCCGGTGTGCGTGTAAATCTCGGAAGAGAACTCGGAGTCAAGAATATTTTTGCCGAGCAGTCCCGCCGCCCGAGCCTCGCCGAGTGCGCGATCCATGATCTCAATCAAATAGCGATACTCGCCGCGCGTGTAGATGTAATTGGTCTTCGCGTCGAGGGCGTAAGCGGCGATCAGCATACCTTCAATCAGCAGGTGCGGGTCGCGCTCCAGCAGGTAGCGATCCTTAAAGGTGCCCGGTTCCGATTCGTCCGCGTTGCAAACGACGTACTTCGGTTTCGGCGAATCCTTGGGAACGAAACTCCACTTCATCCCGGTGGGGAAGCCGGCGCCGCCGCGCCCACGCAGAGCGGATTTCTTCACTTCGTTGATCACGTCGTCCGGCGACATGCCCGACAATACTTTCCGGAGCGACTCGTAACCGCCGTGCTTGCGATAGACGTCGAGAGACGCGGAGTTATCGAGCGCAACTCGCGCGAGCTGCAGTGGTTCACATCCGATGGCGCCAATAAACATTGCTTAGTAAATAGGGAAAGGTAAGTAGAAACTAATAGTCCAAGGTTCCCGGTCTATTAACGTTTGGCAAAACGTCAGTTGTGCTTGATCTCAGTTACCTTGCCCTTAATCTTAGTCGCCTCGATCGTCGGAGGCTTCCAGTATCTGCTGTCAAAGCTGTTGTCACGATTGTCCCCCAACAAAAAATATTCTCCGGGGGGCACTGTAACGGGACCGAAGTTGTCTTGGTTCGGGATTGTCTCGAACGTTTCGCTCAGCGGCTGCCCATTGATCAAAACTTTTCCGTGAATAAGTTCCACTGTCTCACCGCCCAGGGCGATCACTCGCTTTACAAACCTTGTACCCTGGCCCCGATGCGGGTCTCCGCGCTCGCCCGCTTCATACATAACTATCTCTGCTCGCGCGATTGGGTGACTTGAGTAAAACTTGTGATCGACCCAAACGGTGTCTCCCGGCTTGATTGTGGGCTCCATCGCAGCCGTTGGCACCTTGTAAGCCCACCTGCTGCAACCCGTCAACAACAACAATAGGACAACGAGTAAGCAAACACGATTCATGTCTTACGCAGCCAGCGAATCAAGAATCTGATCGACCCTCGCCAGGGTCAGGTTCTCGTGGTAATCAAAACCAATTTGAAACATGGGTGCAGTGCCGCACGAACCAAGACATTCGACCAGCGACACGGTGAACCGTCCGTCGGCGGTAGTCTCGCCAGGCTTTATTCCCAAACGATTGCAAATGTGGTCCGTGATCGCGGGTTCACCCATTATTTTGCACGACAGCGTTTTGCAAATCTGTATGTGATACTTTCCGACCGGCTCGGTATGCAGCATCGAGTAGAACGTTGCGACTTCCCAGATGTCCGTGATGCGCAGCTTCAAACGCTTCGCGAGATACGCAACTCCCGGCGGATCAAGGTAGCCGCGCTCGCGTTGCACGATGAACATCAAAGGGAGAATCGCTGAACGCAGCAGCGGATACTTCGCCCGGTGCCAATCAATCTCCGCTTCAACTTCAGACGAAAACGCAGCGACCTCGTCGCCGATATCAACCGGCTGCGACAACGGAACGATTTGGGTTAACTGCTGACTCATTGTGTGTTAGTTACGAGTTACGAGTTTCGGGTTACGAGTTTCGGGATTCGGGATTCAAGTTTTGTTTTGGCCTAAGTCGATCAACTTCCCGCAAGTGACACAAACTCGTAACCCGTAATCCGTAACCTCGTAACTCGAAACCCGTAACTCGTAACGCGAAACCCGTAACCCTATCGATCAATTTCTCCTAAAACAATATCGAGCGATCCGATAATCGCCACGATGTCGGCCACCATCGCGCCTTCCGACATTAGCGGGAGCGCGGACAGGTTTACAAAACTTGGCCCACGGAAATGCACCCGCGCCGGCTTTGGCCCACCATCAGATTTCACGTAAACACCGAGCTCGCCTTTCGACGCTTCGATCGGATGATAGACTTCGCCCGCCGGCACATCGAATCCTTCCGCCACAATCAGGAAGTGATGAATCAACGCGTCCATATGCGTTTTCATCGCCTCACGATCGGGCAACACCACCTTCGGAGCGTCAGCCTTTACCGGTCCCGGCCGCAAGCGTCCGAGCGCCTGGGCCACAATCTTGTGCGACTCCTTAAGCTCGCGCATGCGCACAAGGTAACGTGCCCAGACGTCGCAATCCTGCTCAGTGGGCACTTCGAAGTCATACTTTTCATAACCGCTATAGGGATTCGCCCGCCGGATATCGAGATCAATGCCACTGCCGCGCAGGCATGGGCCGGACAGGCCCCAGTCAATCGCGTCTTCCGCGCTGATCACGCCGACGCCCTGCGTGCGTTTGCGAAAAATCGTGTTGCCGGTCAGCAGCGTGTGAAACTCGCCGACCGCTTTGAGAAAGCCATCCTGAAACTGTTGCACGCGACGTTCGAACCCGGACGGCAGGTCCATCATCAGGCCGCCAATACGAAAATACGACGGCGTCAGTCGGCCACCGGAAGCAGCTTCGATCAGGTTCAGAATCTTCTCGCGCTCGCGGAAGCAATAGAAGAACACGGTCATCGCGCCGAGATCGAGGGCGTGTGTGGCGAGCCAAACCAGGTGCGAGGCGATGCGCTGGAGTTCGCACATCAGGACGCGAATCGTTTGCGCGCGTTCGGGAATCTCGAGTGCGAGCAGTTTCTCGACGGCCATCACGTAAGCAAGGTTGTTGCCCAGCGGATTGAGGTAGTCCATGCGATCGGTGATCACAATGCCCTGCTGGTACTTCTTATATTCAAAGAGCTTCTCCATCCCGGTATGGAGATAGCCAATGTCGGGCGTAGCCTTCACCACCAGTTCGCCGTCGAGCACGAGCTCCAGACGCAACACGCCATGGGTCGACGGATGCTGCGGACCCATGGAGATAGTCATCTGCGTGTCAAGCGGCCGATCGACTATCTCAAACTGCGCCGGAATGTTTATGGTCGAACTCATAAAAGTTTCGAGTTTCGAATTTCTAGTTCCGAGTTCGCGTTTCGTTGTTAACTCGAAACTCGGAACTCGAAACTACTTCAAACTGTACGGCTCATACCCGCGTAACGGAAAATCCTTGCGCAGCGCGTGGCCCTGCCAGTCGTCAGGCAAAAGTATCCGGCGCAAATCCGGATGGCCGTCAAAGATAATTCCTATCAGATCGAAGGTTTCACGCTCGTGCCAGTTAGCGGTGCGCCAAACTCCGGTCACCGTCGGCACATGGGCATCGGCTTCGGTCACCAACACCTTTAATCTGATCCGGTGATGCCGGGTGGTTGAAAACAGATGGTAATTGACTTCAAAGCGCGGCTCCTCTTCAACACCGCGGTCCACGCCGCAAAGGTCTGCCAGAAAGTTGAACTGGGAATCAGCGCCGGTTTTCAACGCCGCGCACACGGCCCCGATGTGCTCACGAGGCACGACTGCCGTGACTTCACCGTAAGCCTCCACGATCTCGGCAAACCAGCCGTCGTGTTCACGCTGCAACGCCGTCACCAATTGGGACGGCGTCGGTCTTTGATCGGGAGTTGTAACCGGCTCTGACACGTTGCGCTCGTTGTTTGCCCCTGTGCTCATGAAAAAGTTCGCGCCCTGGTCTACGAAGAGCGGCGACGCTCGTGTCGGGATGCGATCGAATAGGGACGTGACTCGGTTGACTGCAAACTCGAACCGTCGGTAACGGGCAAGGTACCGGGGATAACGGCTGTGCGCGCTTCTGCTTCCGGAATGTCGCGACGGTCGCGCGACGATTCCTTCATGACTTTGTCCTGCAACATCATTACCGCATGAATCAGCATCTCGGGGCGCGGCGGGCAACCGGGAATGTAAACGTCGACCGGGACAATTTTGTCCACGCCCTGAACGATTGCGTAGTTATCAAACACGCCGCCTGACGTGGCACACGCGCCCATGGAAATGACCCATTTCGGTTCCGGCATCTGATCGTAAATGCGCCGCAGCACCGGCGCCATTTTTCGCGAAACGCGGCCCGAAACAATCATCACGTCAGCCTGTCGCGGGCTGGCGCGGAAGACTTCGGAACCAAAACGTGCCAGGTCGTTGCGAGAAGAAGTCGCGTTCATCATCTCGATTGCACAGCAGGCCAGGCCGAAAGTTGCAGGCCAAAGGGAAGACTTGCGGGCCCAGTTGATTAGCGAGTCGAGGCGCGTGGTCAACACTTCCGGCAGCGCCTCGGCGATGATGTTTTCCAGTCCCATGGTAACCCTTGAACCTTAAGCGGCCGTGCGCGTCTTCGCGATGTTTCGCTGTTCCATGTCACGCAACAGTCGCGCTTCGCCTTCCGCTTCGCGTCGCGCCGTCTCGCCCCAATCGAACGCGCCTTTCTTGATCACATAAACGTAGCCGGCCAACAGCAGCGCCACAAACACCATCATCTCGACGAAAATCAGATTGCGCAGTCCATAAGCCGGGCTGGCCAGGGTCTTGAAGACCACCGCCCAGGGCACGAGGAAGATGACTTCAATATCAAACAGGATGAAGATCATCGCGATCAGATAAAACTTTACCGAAAACCGTTCGCGCGCGGAGCCCACCGGATCCTTACCGCACTCGTAAGGCATCATCTTCGTGCGCGTTTGTTTTCGTTGTCCGATAAACTGCGAGATGAAGATGTTGCCGACGGCGAAACCGCCGGCCACGATGAACATCAGCAGGATCGGAAGATAGTCGTATAGGCGAAAAGGAAACGGCATCTATATCGTTCAACTAAAAATCAGATCAATGCGCGCCTGACGCGCGGAGAGCGCCGGGCAGGATAACTCGCGAACGATCGTTGCTCGTCGCTCATCGATCGTTGCTCGCCGACGATCATGCTTACTTGGGAATCATTGTTCAAGCCGAATCGTAGTCGAAGTGATCAAGGGTGTCAAGCAACCTTGTCTGCGAGTAATTGTCGAAAAAAATGTTCATTGACCCTGCAAAAATGGCTGTGTTAAGTTCGTTTGAGCCTCCCGACAACGGCCTGGTCGCCGGCTCGCATTTCAGCAGTTCTAATCCATTCATTGTGATCACCGGATTCAACACAGACATCGAGCACGGCGGCGTCGTCTATCATGTGCAGACTGAAGACAAGGGTCTCGACTCGCCTTTGATCCTTTCTCTGGTCTACTCGGGTGGCGCGATTCTCGCGAGCAAGCGTTCGCGTTACGAGGACCTGATCGAGGCGGGCTTTGATGAAGAAGTATTGATTAAGAGATTGCAGCGGCAGCACCGTTTGATTTGCGCTGCCATCAATGCCGGTCGTCTGGAAGAGTTGAAACGAATGGGTGCGCGCGCGGAACCTGAGGCGCCGGCCGCGCCATCGCAGGTCGCAGCCGTTGCACCAGGTGACGGCGAAATGTTACCGGCTGCTGAATCAGAGTCGGCTGAGGTCACCGCGGAGATACTGATTGGGGCCTCGCAATTTGAAAGCGTTCCGGTCGTAGCCGATGTAACCGAAGACATACTGCTGGGAGCCGCGCGCTTTGAAGGAGTACCCGAGGTTCCGGTACCGGTCGCGAGCGAAGCGGAGTCTGAGCCCGCGGACACAGAGGCTGAAGCCGAGTTTGCCTCTGAGGAGTCGACCTACACGGTGCACGACCCGCGTCGTGAATCGCCTTTGGGCGAGCCCTCGTCTACCGACACAGGGCTGGCCTTGACGGTCCTGGACGACGACGAATTTTTGGCGGGAGAGTCGTTCACCATCCGTGTGCTGGTCCAGAACCGCACAGCCAGGAGGGAAAAGCCTTTGCCGGGAATTACAGTGTCGGTAAAGATACTTGGCACAACCTTTCGCCCGCAGCTCTATTCGGTAAAGACTGAGAGCGATGGAGTGGCCAGCGTCGCTGCCGTGATGCCGGTTTTCACTTCCGGCCGCGCCGCGGTATTGATTCGCGTGGTAGCCAAGGGCGAAACAGCTGAACTGCGCCGCATTCTTCATCCCGCGCAGTAAAGGTCGGAGAATCATTTGCTTATCCACGTCAATGGCGAGTCGCGTGAGGTTGCCGAAGAAATTTACTTAGCGCAATTGGTCGCGACCCTGGAACTGAAACCGGAACAGGTGGCGATCGAACTCAACAAGTCCGTGGTGCGCCGAGTGAACTGGGACGCGACCCGTCTGCACGACGGCGATCGAATTGAGATCGTGCATTTCGTCGGTGGCGGGTAACGCTACTTGTTGGTTTGCGCAGCGTGGTTGCTATAATTTGCTCATGTCAACAACAGTACCAGCAGCGAGCGAGCAGTTTGAAATTGGCGGACGTTCGTTTACCTCGCGTCTAATAATCGGGACGGGAAAGTATCGCAGCTTCGCTGAGATGAAGCAGGCGCACCGCGCGTCAGGGGCTGAGCTGGTGACGGTCGCGGTTAGACGTGTGCCGCTTGATCGCAGCAGCGAGTCGTTTCTCGATCACCTCGATCCCGCCCTGGCGATATTGCCGAACACCGCGGGCTGCTACACCGCTGAGGAAGCGATCCGCACGGCACGACTGGCACGCGAAGCACTCGGCACCGACCTGCTGAAGCTCGAGGTGATTGGCGACGAAACCACGCTCTTCCCGGACAACGAGCAAACCCTCGCGGCCGCGCGCGTCCTGGTCAAAGAAGGTTTCATTGTCTTGCCCTACTTCAGTGACGATCTGATCATGGCGAAGAAGTTATTGGACGCGGGCTGCGCGGCGGTGATGCCACTGGCCGCACCGATTGGTTCAGGACTGGGAATTCAGAACCCCGCGAACCTCCGCATCATGCGCGAACAATTGCCCGACGCCACGATCATAGTTGACGCCGGCGTGGGTACGGCGAGTGACGCGGCGATTGCGATGGAGTTGGGTGCGGACGCCGTGTTGATGAACACCGCGATTGCGGAAGCGCGCGACTCCGCGAAAATGGCCGAGGCAATGAAACTGGCAATCGCAGCCGGGCGACTCGCGTACGTTGCCGGCCGTATGCCGAAGCGACTTTACGCGAGTGCCTCGAGTCCCAGCGCCGGCGTGGTGCGTTAACCGCGGGACAGACATTCCTGTTTGTTTCCAGTATTACCAGAACAATCCGGATTCTTCAGTTGCCAGTTCAAGTTTTCGGCGGCTGCTTTAGTTGCGAAAGTACACCCGTTGGGAGCGCGGGCGCCCGCGCCCGCAGGCTTTCATTTTCATTGCGGCGCGTTTGAAGTTGCTTTGACTTAATGAAAACTGAAAACTGGAACGGCAAGCTTACGGATCATTGTTCAGGCAGCACGAGCGCGACTCGTTCCTGTTCGCGCATTACTCGTTCGCCTAGTTCGGTAATTGCGATGGTCGGGTAAGTGCCGGCGCTCGTGCGGAGACAGTGCGCGGCGCAAAGCGCGTCCACGTAAAGCAGAATGTCCTCCTGCCGCATGTCTCTCAACAAACCGTAAGTCGATAGTTCATTCAGACGCGCCTGCATTACATTTTTAGCGGCGGAACCGCGCAGGGTGCCCGCGAGCACGTTCTTACCAAACCGTCCCTTCATCCGTGACGCGCAGGCGAGAATTTTCCGCACCCGAAGATACTCATCGCCTGAGAGTTCGCGAGCGGTCGCGGGCATAACTTTGAGCGCACCTGTTTTCCGACTGCGAACCGGAGCGATCGTCTCGCTTAATAGTTCAATGCTGGAAAGCGGTGCCCGCGCGGCGGCATTGGGCGCACAGTTGCCGCAAGTGCCGCACTGGCGAGCGTGATAGCGATCGCCGAAGTAATCCAGAATATGCGCGCGGTAACAAAACTCGGTGTAACAAAACTCGATCATCTCGCGCAGCTTGCGTCGCTCCAGGGCGGCACGACGCTCAACGTCGGCCGGTGTGACGCGTAGTTTGGTTACGGGAGTCGGGTCCAGCATGACGATGGCGCGGGCGCGGCGGGAGGTGTTTGCGCTGGTAGACTTTTGCTGAGTGGAGACAGGCGCAATGCCCGCGCTCCCGGGGCCGCTATAGTTGGCGACGCGTTGGATGTGACCGGCGCGTTCCAGCAGGTAGAGAGACGATTGGACCGCCATCTCGTTACGCGCCCCGGCGCGTTTTGCCAGTTCCGAACCTGACAGTTCGATCCGCTGGAGGCCCGTCGACACCAGAGCGTTATAGACGTTCCGGATAATTTCCGAGTCGGGATAGGAGCCTTCGATGAAAAAGTCGTGCGTGTTTTTGTCGGCATAGTTGAACAGCAGAACGCACGACGAGGGCAAGCCGTCGCGCCCCGCGCGACCAATCTCCTGATAATAAGACTCGATCGAACCAGGCATTTGATAGTGGACCACGAACCGGATGTCGGGCTTGTCGATGCCCATGCCGAAGGCGTTGGTGGCGACGATCATCTGCATGCGTCCGGACATGAAATCATCCTGGGCCCGCACGCGCGCGCTGTCACCCATACCCGCGTGATAGGCCGAAACAGTCAAGCCTTCCGCCTGTAGCTGCGACGCCACTTGCTCCACTGCCTTACGCGTGGCGGCATAAACTATTCCCGACCCGGCGTAAGTCTTCGCGAGTCGCTTGATGCGCGCGATCTTTTCGCGTTCCTTTTCGGTATGGACCACATCGATGGTCAGGTTGGGCCGGTCGAAGCCGCTGACGAAGGTGTCGGGCGCGGCAAGTCCCAGTTGCGTGATGATGTCGTTGCGAACGTAAGGAGTGGCGGTGGCGGTGAGGGCAACGGTTTGTGTGCCACCCTGCTTGAGTGTTTCCCGCACCGTCTTCAGGCGCAGGTAGTCAGGACGAAAGTCGTGGCCCCAGGTGGAAACGCAATGCGCTTCGTCTACCGCGAACAGCGAAATATTTAGGGACTTCAACGCGTCGGTAAAGCGGCTGCTGCGAAAGCGCTCGGGCGCGATGTATACGAGCTTGAAGCGACCGCCGCGTAGTTGCTCGAGGCGCGACCATTGTTCGGCTTCCGCGAGGGAACTATTGATGAACGTGGCCGGCAGGTCGCGCGCTTTCAAGGCGTCAACCTGGTCTTTCATCAGCGCGATTAGCGGGGAGACAACCAGGGTCGCGCCCGGAAACATGAGCGCCGGAAGTTGATAGCAGAGCGACTTGCCACTCCCGGTGGGCATCACGACCACCGCGTCCTTGCCCGCCAGCAACGCCGCGATCACTTCAGTCTGCCCGGCACGAAAATCCGCGAAGCCAAAGTGCTGCTGGAGAGCTGTAAGGGCGTCGGCCATTGAATGCATGCGCGGCAGTCTAAGGTGCGGCATCGTGGCGGGCAAGTTGGTTGCTAATCGAGTTGCGGGCGCAGTCGCGGCATCGCCGTGACCGGGGTACCGTAATTCGCGCTACCACGTACGGCGGAGGGGATGGGCTTCGGTGTTGAAGATCACTTTGTCGAAGTCGAGTGTGCGCGGCGGCGCCAGGAGTAAATAAAAATATTTGAAGGTCTCGGCAAACACGTAGCTCGGCAGCGAGTCGGTCTGTTCTTTAGTTACGACGCTCTTAAGAGACGCGTAGCCGGCTGGCGAGCGGCAATGTGTGACGAAGTCTAGAAACATTACTTGGCCGTCGCGGCGATAGCTCTCGGCGCTGGAGCTTTGACTCCCTAATGAAGCGGGACTGCTTCCGCGCGCGGGAAGCCCACGGAGGGACGCACCCGATGAAAAGGGCCGGCGGGACGCGCGCGTTCTTACTGAGGCGTAGTGTTGCAGGTAGTAGGTTGACTCGACGATCTCAGGGCGAAGCGGATAGGCTGGTCCAACCACTTCCCAGGTGCGGTAATTGATCTCTTCGGGTTCGATACCGAAGTGACGCCACATGCTTAAAGACGACGCCTGCAAACGCGCCGCAGTATCGAAGTCGCCCGCCAGCGCCAGCACGGCGGGAAAGAACGCGTCGAGCGCGCCGTAGGTTGTCGCCGTCCGCACTCCCGTATTCATGTCGGCGTG
>JAVEEA010000063.1 GCA_030840675.1 Pyrinomonadaceae bacterium | reverse complement strand
CGGTCCAGTCTGAAACAAATCCGGCTCTTCAGACTGATGGTTATACTTTTCGAATAACGCCGCTACCCGCATCTTCTCGGCGGCTGAATCAAAGGCACTCGCCGGCAGGTCATCAACCTTGATTGCTGACGTATCCAGCGACCAGAGTACCGGGCCGATGTAACGTCCGTCGTCTATCCACGAACGTACCCAGGTAAGATAACCACGCGGAACAAATTCGCCGGGCATCTCCGCGTGCGCGGGCGCGAGCGGCTGAAACAGGTGGAAGACGCGCTGGTTGCGTACCGTCCAGGGAACCAGCGCGAGACAGAAGGCTAACGAAAAAACAGCGCCGAGGTAGGAAGTTCGCGCTGAACGATAGAGCAACTCGTCGCGTTTTGCGTTTAGCTTTACGTCGCTCGCCTGCCCGAGCGTCGCGACCACCAGCGTGATGCCGATTGCGAGCGCAAACAGTCCGCTGTCGGGTCGAAACATGACCGCCACTCCTGCGATCAACCCAGTCAGCAACCAAAGCAACAAGACACTGCGTTGCCGGCGGGCAAGCAGCGCGAGCGTCGCCGTCAAACACATCGCCACCGCCAGAAACATCGTCAACGTTTCCGTCAGGATCGTGGCGACGTAGATCGTAGTGAAGGGACAAAGAGCAGCGAGTGCCAAGGCCGCGATTGCCGTGCGCCGCTTCTTCCTTTCGTCAGGCTGCCAGTAAAACGCGACCAGCGCGACCAGCGCACAGGTCGCGGTATCGACGACTGCCTGGACGACGCGCACGGCGGTGTTATTACCGTGACCGAAAATTGTATAGACGCCGGCGAGGAAAAGTGGATAACCGGGCAGTCGAATCAGCGTCGCTGTGTAGGGCGGTTCGGTTTCGATTGAATAGACACGTTGTTCGAGCAGGTTGCGCGCGATTTGCGCATAGACTTTGCCGTCGTCTGGCGTGTCATTGGGCAGCAAGCGCGCGACGGCGACGCGAAATAAAAATGCTGTCGTCAGCAGCAGGGCAAAGACAAGTATTCCCTTTCCCTTGCCGGATCGCCTGTGACCTGGCCCGGCACCCCGCTTGTCGTTGCGCTTTTTCGCCATTGCTCTGAGTCCCGCCCTCTGACTCTATCCTACGATTGTGGTTCCACGGTCGCTTTTCGTTCCAGCTTACCCCAGCCGACCGTGGTTCCTCTCACGGCGACCGCTACGCTTTTGATCATTACGTAGTACATCACCTGCCGGTAACAGAAACGCTGCAGGAAGAGCCACCAGAGCAGACGCCAGTGTTCGCGCTTCTCCAGCAGGAAGGCAAACGATGCGGCCACCCAGTCAATCGCCAGGAACAACGCGTAGTAGAACAGCACCTGACGCAACGCGGCCGCCGAGTAGTCCTGCGGATGTTGCAGGCGATCCATGCCGGCGACGAGGAGCGAGTAAACCAGCATCAGATCCATCACCGGCGAGACCAGGGGAAACAGGATTTGAAAAATCCAAACGTTGGGCAGGGCGATGAATCCGAGCGCGCCATAACGCGGACGAAACAGCGCGTCCCAATGTTTTCGCATACACTGCAAGGTTCCGAAGGCCCAACGGAAGCGTTGGCGCGCGAGCGACCGCAAGCGATCAGGCGCTTCCGTCCAGGCCACCGCCTCTTCTTCGTAACCGATGTTGTGGCCCAGGCGACGAATTCGCAGAGTCAAATCCTGGTCCTCCGCCAGTGTGTCCGACTGGAAGCCGCCCGCTTGCTCGATCAAATCGCGGCGCCACGCACCCACCGCACCGGGCACGACAGTAATGCAGTTCAAACTGGCAAACGCGCGGCGGTCCATGTTCTGCGAAGTGATGTACTCGAGCGCCTGCCAGCGCGTGACGATGTTAATGCGATTTCCAACCTTGGCATTCCCGGCCACCGCCCCCATTCGCGGATCGTAAAAACGATGCGCCAGCGCGCCTAGAGTTTGGCGAGCAAACAAGGTGTCGGCATCGAGTGCGATCACGATTTCGCCACTGGTATGTTTCAAGCCCACGTTGAGCGCCGCGGCCTTTCCTCCGGCGGTCGCTGCCACCAGCTTGACACGTTCATTACCCGAGAAGTGTGCGCGCACAATCGCGCTGGTGTCGTCGACTGACCCGTCGTCCACGACAATGATCTCGTAGTTTTCATAACTGGACGCGAGCAGGCTGTCGATCGTGTTCTTGATCACGAGCTCTTCATTGTGGGCCGGCACAATTACTGAGACGAATGGCGTGTACCGTTCACCGGCATGCCGGCGCTCGCGGCTGCGGGAACGAAACCACTGTGCGAGGGCGAGCGTGCCGATGAACACCAGGCGTCCCAACCCGAGCGCGATGCCGATAACAAAAACCCACTGCAACAGCCAGCTGGTCGTGGATACGAAAAAGAAAGCAACCGCGTTAGAACGAGTGAAGACGCGTTCGCCCCGGGGAATCGGCGGCATGACCTGATCTCTGGTTAGACCAGCCAGTTCCGAAACCGGCACCAAGCGAAAACCGCGCGCTCGTAACTCCCGAATCAAACCAGGCAACGCGGCAATAGTGGCAGAACGATCGCCACCCGAGTCGTGCAGCAAAACTACCTGGCCGCGTGTTTCCGAATTGTTGTCCAGCGCTCGCGCGACGGTGCGGTCGATGATTTCCTGCGGGGTGACCGGCAGTTTCCAGTCATCCGGATCGATACGCACACCGACCATCAGGTAGCCGAGCTTCTGCGCCACCAGCGCGGGTTCGACTTCTTGTGGCTTGTCGGCTTCGGCGTCTCCAAAATACGGCGGGCGAAACAGCACGGTCGAATGTCCGGTCTCGGATTCGATCAAGCGCTGCGTGGCATTCAACTCGAGTTCTGTCATCGCAGCCGGCATTTCGCCAAGATTCGGATGCGTGAAGGTGTGGTTGCCAAGCTCGTGGCCTTCGTTGACGATGCGGCGCAACAGGTCGGGATAGGCCTGACCGTTTTTTCCAATCACGAAGAATGTCGCGAGCACCTGTTCCTGTTTGAGAATATCGAGCAACGCTGGCGTCCAGCGGGGATCGGGACCGTCATCAAACGTAAGCGCGATCAATCCCGGGTGATCGCCGCCGCGTTCGATAACGTAAGAAGAGGGCGTGGCCACGAAGTCCTCGCTCTTGATAAAACCGTTCGGCTCCATTTCCAGATTGCGCCAGCCGTCCTGCGGACGCGACAGCACCTTGAGGATTTCACCGGTGCCTTCAAAGTTAACATCGTAGCCGTAAACTATTCGACGCAGGACATCCGGCGAATTTGTTGACCCGCCTCCCAGCAGGGACCAGATCGAAGGGTCTTCCGATCCGAGTCGCCAGACCGCAAAACCCGCGGGATGATAACCGCTGGCAGCGCGCATCTGGTTGTAGGCAGTGACGGCATCGAGGAACCAGACGCGATGGTGCGACTCGTCATCTTCGTCATACTCAAAATAGGGCGTGCGCGAGTCGGGATCGAAAAGGACTTTAGCGTACGACTCGCTGGCGGTGAGCAACGCCTTCTGACACGTGACCTCGTCGGCTTCGGGTTGGCCGTCAGTCCAGTCATACCCGTAATTCCCGAGCGCGATGATGGTTTTCGCTGAATCGAGTTGCTGCATCCGGTTGACCAGGTGTTGCTCAAACCATTTTTGTGAAGCGATCGGTCCCGCGTCGCTGCCCGCCCAATGCTGATCGTAGGCCATCAACATAAGATAGTCGGCAATTGCACCGTAGCCTTTGTAGTTCCAGGCGGGATCGTCAAAAGGCACGGCCTGCAAAAGGGTCAAACCCTTCGGCGCAAACACGTCGTGTAACTCCTTCATGAACACGAGCAGGTTGCCCTGCGATGAGACCGGCGGTTCTTCAAAGTCGACGCACAAACCGCCAAACTTATAACCTTCGACGAAATCGGTCAGGGCGCGAATCAGGCGCTGCCGCGACGATTCGTCGGCAATGTTTCGCGCGAGTAGTCCCGGATTCCATTTTTCGTCAAACAGGTTTTGCACCATCGGAATAATGCGCACCTGCGGTCGCGTCTGGCGGATGTAGTTCAGGGCCGGCGCGTGCACCTCGGTGGCGAGCGGATTGTCGCCCTCCTGCAAGTGGCTCCATTCGGCAATCACCCAGTCAAGCTGATCGAGGTTTTTTTCCAGTGACGCCAAACTCGATTCGTCCCAGTTAATGTAAAAGCCGATCGCGAGCGGGCGGGACGTCGGAACCGCGGGCGGCGGGAGGGCGGGCGGCGCCACGATTGGCATTTCGGAGGCGCGTTTTCCCGGAACGATGCGCCTGGTCGTCGCCAGTGCTCGCTGTAGTGCGGCCTGAGCTTTTTTTGCATTCCTTTGACTGGGATTGACGGGCGGAGGTAACGACTTTGGTTTGATATCGGCCGTATGCGGCAAACTCGCTATGGGCCGCAAATTGAAACTGGGCAACGCCGGATTGATCAGCACGCTGGCGATGAAGACCGCGGCCAAACTCGTGATGACAATTGCCACGGCCAGCCAGGTGCGGCGCACGCGACGCCAGCGGCGTCCAGCCGGATCGTAGAAGACAGGGGATTCAGCGGATGACAAAGGATCTCCTCAGGGGCAGGCTGCTAATCTCTCACTCGCGTCGATGGCGGTCAAGTAATGCTGCCGGAGAAAATAGAGAAGCCGCCCACGCTTTCCAGCGCTGACGGCTTCCGGTGAACTGTTGGGATTGGCCTGAGGCTCCGCTGTGTGCCGCCCTGAAAAGGAGCACTTGGCAGTGAGACGACTAAACCTAAATCCTAACTAGTTGCGATCAGGTTTAGAGGTCAGGCCGCAGCCACCTCACTGTGATAAAAACTCATATTTTTGAAATCACCTCCTTTCCAGTGTTGCGCGAATAATAAAATAGAAGTGCTCACGCGTCAAACTAATTTTTCAATCATCAGAAACCGCTAGCGGTAGCGCCTGAGTGACCCCCTCCACGACGCAGTCCGCTGCCTGAATCCCAAAGCTCCGTCGTTGACGCTTGCATCCGGCCGCTCTCGGTTCTGTCGTGACTGCGCGCGTTCGTAAACCAAGCGACCGCTCGCATAAACTTGCCACGGATGTTCCAACCCGAAGAAGTAGGCAAGCTCGCGATAGTCATCGCAATCGTGAATTACAAAGTCGGCAATTTTCTCCGCTTCCAGCGAGCCAACCAGGTGGCCACGGTTCAGCGTATACGCGGCATTGACGGTGGCGGCGGTAATTGCTTCCGCCGGGACCAGCTTGAGATGGGTCGCCGCGAGCGAAAGAATCATCGTCATTGAAGGCGTCGGCGATGATCCGGGATTAAAGTCGGTTGCCAGCACCACGGCGAGGCCGGCATCGATCATCTCGCGCGCGGCCGGATAACGACTCGAACCCAGCGCATAAACCGAACCCGGTAAAAGTACCGGCTGCACTCCCGCGGACTTGAGCGCACGAATTCCTTCCGCGTCCGCATGCTCGAGATGATCGGCGGTTGTCGTTTGCAATTCCGCAGCGAGTTGCGCTCCGCCGGATAAAGTCAGCTGGTCGGCGTGCAAACGCAGTCCCAAACCGTGGCTACGCGCTGCCACCAAAATCTGCCGCGACTCGTCGCTGGTGAAAACCTTTGCTTCACAGAAAACATCGCAAAATTCAGCAAGCTTTTCCCGCGCCACGCTTGGCAACATCTCCGCCACTAGAAGCTTTATATAGTCCGCGCGTCGCGCTTTATATTCCGGCGGAATGTCATGGGCGCCAAGGAAAGTAGGAACGTAACGAAGCGGCGTTTCATCATTAAGCTGTTTAATTGCGCGCAGTATCTTGAGTTCGTCCGCGAGCGTTAATCCGTAGCCTGACTTCGCTTCGACGGTAGTCGTGCCTGTGCGTAAAAACCAAGACGCGTAACGCTTGCCGTTAGCGACGAGCTCCGCAAGCGTCGCTTCCCTGGTCGCGCGCACCGTCGCTTGAATCCCACCACCGCGCGCGGCAATCTCCTGGTAGGTCGTACCCTGCGTTCGCTCTTCAAACTCGTTGACACGCGTGCCCGCAAATACCGGATGCGTGTGTGCATCGACAAACCCTGGCATAACCACGCGGCCGCCCGCGTCAACCACTTCGCATTCGCCGCCAATCAGTGGCTCAATCGTGGCGCGCGTGCCCACTCGCGTGATGCGATCGTCTGACACCAACAACGCGCCATCGGCAATCAGCGACAGCTCACGCAGCTCCGGGCCAACTCGCGGACGAGCAGGCCCGGCAAGAGTAACCAGCTGGCCGCAATTGATAACTGCAAGTTCGTGCGGCACTTTTATGGCTGGGCTTCCTTGTAAACGAATGCTCCCACCAACGCACCCAGAATGTATTCAACCAGGACCCAAACGATAACGAGGATCGCCGTGCCGGCGGGAATTCCGAAAAGTACGTTGTTGAGTATGCCGGTGTAAACCGCAATGAAAAACCAGACCAGCACGGCAGCGATAATTGCCGTCCTGGGCCCGGGACCGAAGCGCGGGCGAATCATGGCGTAGAGCAACACCAGCGCGACACCGAGCACGAAGGTTAGCATCACGGCGATCGCGATGAAGCTGCCAGCGGGATCGGTAAACTTGTGACTCGTAAAGAAGTCTTTCATTTGTGCGCCCAGCACGATCGAGTTCAACACAAACTCGCTGATGTTCATTACGAGTCCGGCCAACAGGCCGCCCAGCAATACGCGTCCGACATTTATTCGGTCCATGTTAGTTCCTTTCGGGTTAGGAAGTTCAAACGTTTTTCCGGCAAGAATTCACCGGCGCAGCACGCACGCGCTATCAAGTTTCACCCAATCTCCTTAGCCGGTTTGCGCAGGCGATAAAGCAGTACGCCAATCGCATTCGCCGCGGAAACGACCAGGAGAATCTTTACTGCGAACAGGGAGCGACTAGCAACCGGAGTGATTGGAACCAAAGTAAAATAACCAGCTACCGCTGAGACTACCAAACCTGACACAGCCGCGACCTTCAGCCAGAGCGGCGCCTTGACCCCGAATCGCTTAATCGCCACCAGTGGAATTGCGAACAACACCATGTAGATGAGCGCATAGAAGGTCGTCGCGGCATTGTCCTGCAACTGAAATGCCTCCTGCTCCTTCACTCCGAGCAAGCTCACCAGGCTGAACGCCAACGTTACCAGGCCCACAAACAAAATCGAGTTCACCGGCGTGCGATAGCGCCCGTGCAAACGCGCAAACCAGGGCGGCAGCAAATTGTCCCAGCCGGCCACCATCGGCAAACGCGTGTTGCCCGCAAAGTAGATACTCATCAAAGCAATCTGCCTGGCGGCCACGCCGAAGATCGTTAACGAGATCAGGATTAAAACCCAACCGAAGGAGCTGAAGCCGAGACTGAGTACCTGCGGAATTGGTCCAATCAGATCAACCTTGTCAGGCGAAACAAACGCGAGCACCGAACCCGTGCCCAGAATAAACATGAGCGCGATGATCGGCGCCGAAATCATAACCGAGCGGCTGATGTCGCGTGCCGGCGCACGGCACTCGCCGGCAAGGATCGCGATGTATTCAAAACCGGAAAGCGCGCCCACCGCGAGTTTGCTGAAGACGTTAATATTGTAAGTGCTAAGTTCGGGAAAGCTGGTTGAGAACGGATGGTAGCTTGCGAGAGTACCGCGCCCGGCAGTAATGAATGGCAGCAGTATGAGAGTCAGGAAAGTGAGCAACAGTAGCGCGCCGCCAAAATTTTGCACCCACTTGCCGAGCGTTAGGCCGCGACGAGAAGCAGCGACCATCATGAGCATGAGCAGCGTGCAGATTACCGTGGTAACGAGTTTGTTCTCGTGCATCCAGTCGGCGCGTGGTCCAATGGCGTAGGCAATGTTTTTCTTGATGATCAAGCCGATGCCCGACATCACCAGAATGCCGAACACCCAAAGGTTCCAGGCGAGCATGAAAGCCACGAAGTCATTAAAGGCGAGCTTGGCCCATTGGTAGACCCCGCCCTCGAGCGGCATCAGGCGATTAAGAAAAATGACGACAGCAGCGAGCGGTAGATAAAAGGTAATGATGGCGAGCAGCCAAAAAACCATTTGCTGGTCGCCGAGCTTGGCCGCCCAGCCTACCCAGATTGTGCCGACAACAAAAACGATCTGCGTTAACACCAGATCGAA
>JAVEEA010000015.1 GCA_030840675.1 Pyrinomonadaceae bacterium | reverse complement strand
AGTTTGCGACTTCGCGTCGGGAGTTGGCATGGTCATTGCCAACTTGCGTGCGAGCATAACAACCGCCGGGCGTGTAGCGCGGCTTAGAGGAGGAACAAATATGCTTTGGACAATCTTCGTGATTCTTTTGGTGTTGTGGCTGGTAGGTTTGGTTTCAAGCTACACGATGGGCGGGTTTATTCATCTGCTACTCGTGTTAGCGCTGGTGGTGTTACTCATCAACGTGATCACTGGCCGCCGGACAACCGTCTAGTCCCGGTGGCGCTGACTTCTTAAGGGCTGCGTCACGAGGCGCAGCCCAAAATCAGTCTCTCGCACTCGCTCACTCTTGGATCTACTTCACACCCGTGCTGACGTTGTAAGGTTCGTCGACCGCGATGGTGGGCGAAAGAAATTAGCCGCATCGGCCGATAGCATCGCAATCCGCTCACGTTACGCACTGGAGTTGCGCTAGAATCCAGCCGTCCCAAACCCGCCCCTGTCGGTAGCGATCTCTAACGCAACGTTAGTAACGAAGGAGTCCGGATATGATGAAGTTTGGAGTTGCTCTTTCCTTTTTGGCGCTCGTCGCCATTACCGCCTGCTCGCAACAACCTGCTCTGGCCCCCAGCCAGCCGGAACAACTCAAAGGCGTAACCCGACTTTTTGTCGACACCCTAAACAAGGACACGCGCGCTAACATCGTCAACGAAATCAAGAAGCGCTTGCCGCAAGTTACTTTCGCGGAAAAAGCCGAGGACGCCCAGGTGTGGCTGCAGTTTGTTAGTCACCGGCGCGCTTTCCCTATCTCTGATCCGACCTCGCAACTTGGCGGGACCACGACGAGTTTGGCGTCGCTGCAGTATGGAGTCGTCGCCAACGGCGCGGTACTCAAACTTCTTCGCGGAGGGCGAGCGCTGCGCTTGCTGGATTACCGCGACACCGCGGACACCAGCGTGTCTCGGACGGAAGAACAGATGAGCACTGGATTTGCTAAGGCGTTTGTTAAAGCCTACCGGAAGGCGAATCTTTAAACCCGCTTGACGCCGCCCAGTCGCGCAACGCTGTCGTGATAGGCGGCAAGTTGCTGCGCTACTCGCGACTCGGACCAACCAAGGTGCCGGCGCGTTACGCGCGCCGCTACCTCGCAAGCCTTCAGGCCCAGGTCGGAATTCAAACCAATCATCGTCCGGCGGAACAGACAGTCCACGAGCGTTTGGGCCAACTCATGCTTGAACGCAAAGACAACTTCCGCCGCTAGCGCTCCGGTTTCTTCGTCGCAAACTTCAGCAAGCGAACGGTCGGCCATCATCAGTTCCCTAAGCAACGAAGCGCGGGTGCCGTAGATTCGCAGCCAGCGATCGGCGGTTGCCTGGCGTAGCCCGGAACGTTGCTTGAACTCCTGGCAGAAGGCCGCGAAATTTGCGGCGGCGGCGCCGGGCAGTGGTAGACGGTGGGTGGTGCAGGGTGGAGCCTGGCGGCGTAGCTTCTGAAAAATTTGCGCGACCGTTGCCGCCGCGAGACTGCGATAAGTTGTGAGTTTGCCCCCGACAATCGATAGCAGGTTCTCAATCCCGGGTAACTCACGAATGAAGTGTCTGCGCGTGATGCTCGGTTCATCCGTGTCGCTCACGAATGGCAGCGGTCGCACGCCCGCGTAGGTGTAGAGAATCTGACGGCTGGTTAACTGCGCCGCGGGAATGACGCGATTTGTTTCCCGCAACAGGTAAGCGACTTCCGCTGGTCCAATCCGCACATCGTCAAGATCGCCCTGGTAACGAATATCAGTGGTGCCAATCAAGTAGTTTCCATTCCAGGGAATGATGAAGAAAGGCCGTTGGTCGCTGGCGGCTTCGACGTAGATCGCGATATCGGGCGCGCCGGCAAAGCGAGATACGATCAGATGACTGCCCTTCGTACCGCCGATCAAACGCGGCGCGGGAATGCTGGTGTTGCTCAGTACCTCGTCGATCCAGGGACCGGCCGCATTGACGACAACCGGGGCGTGGGCCGAGTGGTGTTCACGGTTGCCAGCCGTCCCTTGCGGCCCATAAGAATACTCGACTGCCGTCACTCGATTATTTGCGATTGAGAGTTTGTCGACCCGAGCGTAGGTGACGACAGTAGCGCCGTGCGCGACCGCGGAAAGAACGTTTTCGACTACCAGTCGTTCGGCAAACTCGACTTGCGCGTCGAAATATAATGCGGACCCTTCCAGGTCTTCAGGATTGAGACTTGGCACCTGCTGCAAGGTTGCCGTCGTTGAGAGCATTTGGTGACGCGGCAGAGATTTACCGGCCGAGAGCACGTCATAGGCGATCATGCCCGCGCGAATGGTCCACAGTCCACGCCGCGCCTGCCGGTAAACCGGCAACAGCATCGGGACCGGGCGAACGAGGTGCGGGGCGACACGCAGCAGACAGTCGCGTTCTCGTAACGACTCGCGCACGAGTCCGAGGTCACCATGTTCGAGATAGCGCAGCCCGCCGTGGATCAGACGCGTGGACCAACTCGAGGTACCGCCGGCTAGGTCGCCCTTGTCCAGGAGCAGCACCTTCAACCCACGCAACGCGGCGTCGCGCGCGATACCGGCGCCATTGATGCCGGCGCCAATCACGATCACGTCAAACAGGGACTCAGGAAGTTGTGGTCCGGCCATAAACACTCAACCGCGCACCATATAGTGCCAGTCACGCACCTTCTCGGGCGACGACTCGCTCAGCAACCCATCTCGTCCGAGAGGAGTGAGTCGCGCGCCGACTCTTCCAAGGGAACGCCCTTGCACTGAGTCATAGGAAACCAGGCGACGCTGCGAAAGCGACTCACTCGCGCAGCTTAACGCACAATCGCGCGTCACGCGGCGATGAATCTGATCAGCCAATTGATCGCAACGCAGCTTGGCAGAGTTTTTCCGCGGTTGAATTCAGAAGGCATGCCCCTTGCTAATGGCCCAGTCAGCAATAGCCCCTGGTAAGTTAAGGCGACAGAACAACCGTCTTTCCCGAGAGGTGATGAACAGCAAGGCTGACTTCTCCTGAAGCGTAACCGGCGCGACTCTGTCTCTGGAAAACTACGGGCGCTTCGCCAACGCGTACCGCGAATGACTTCTTCAGTTACCACAGCGCGCGTCTGACGAACCACTACTTAACAGTCGCATAAAAAAGGAGCGTAGCTATGCGTTCTACCCGGCACACTTCGTGGCCCAAGGGCCGATCCGTCTTTGCCTCAATCCTTTTGCTAACCCTGATCTTGCTCGCCAACAACCTCGCGCGCGCCGCGGACAACGACGAAGCAGGTGATGAATATGACGTCAAGGCTCGCGTGGTACGCATCAGTCTACTCGAGGGCACGGTAGAACTCCGGCGCAACGGCAACACTGACTGGGAGCCCGCACGCCTCAACTTCGCCTTGGTCGAGGGCGACACGATCGCCACCACCACTAACGACGCGCGCGTTGAAATTCAGATCGATGCGCGCAACTTCGTGCGGCTCGGCGCCAACTCGGTTTTGAAAATTGTCACGTTGCGCGATGAAGGCGTCGCACTCAGCGTCGTTGCCGGTACCGCGTCGCTGCGTCTGGCTAAGTTTGACCCGAAGCATGAGTACTTTGAGATCGACGCTCCGCGGACCACGCTGGCTGCGGAGAAGTCCGGACTCTATCGCGTCGACGTGTCGCGCACGGGCACAGTTCGCCTCGCCGCGCGCGCTGGTGGCCGCGCACGCATTTACTCTGAAACTTCCGGCTTCACACTACGAGACGGGCGCACCGCCGAACTCGTCAGCGAAGGAGCCAACGCCGGTGATTGGGAGTTCGTCGTCGCCAACGCCGCAGATTCCTGGGACAGTTGGGTGGATGAACGCGAGCGTTACCTGGCCCAGCGGCTTCGTTACGACGTGCAGTACTACGATAGCGACCTGTGGGGCGCTGAAGATCTCGACGCCTACGGCGACTGGATCTATGCCGCGGACTATGGCTGGGTTTGGCGGCCACACCCGACAGTCATCAGCAGCTATCACGATTGGGCGCCCTATCGTTACGGCAGTTGGGTCTGGGTTTCACCTTACGGCTGGACCTGGGTGGGCTATGAACCATGGGGCTGGGCTCCCTATCACTACGGCCGCTGGGTCTACTACAACAACTATTGGGCCTGGTGTCCGCGCAGCCCTTACCACCGGCAACGCAGCTGGTGGCGACCCGCGCTGGTCGCATTTTCCGTTTCCTTTGGCAATGACATTTGCTGGTATCCGCTTCCCTATCACCACCGCGATCCGCGTTCACGCAACTATCACGGATCGGGTCGTGAGCACGACGATCGACTGCGGCCGTTGCGCGCTGACGAAATCGCGCGGCTGCAACGAATCAATCCCGCGTACTACCGTGCGGTCACCGCACAGTCGGCGCGCGACTTTGGTTCCGAGGGCGCGCGACTGCGTGCGGCGGACGATACGCTGGCGCGCCGAGCGATTAGCGCCGAGCCGCTGCGAACTGATTTGCCCGTCCGTCCGGCGCATGCGGTGGCTGAGGCTGGCGTGGCGGGCAATCGTAGCGAACGCGTAACAGTGGCGCGTCCGGCGCGAGTTGCACCACCGCGAGAAACTACCGACAGGCCTACGGGCGCGGCGCAAAGGAGTCCGGGCGTGGCGCTTGACGCTGAGTTACGACGCACCCGGATACTCAATGGTCGCGAAGCACTGCCCGCTCGCTTGGAAGTTCCGATACCCGCGGGCGGCGCCACCGGTGAACTTGAGACTCGTCCCACCGGGGCCGTAGCGCGGCCTGCACGTGCCCGTGAAACTGAACCGCGCGGCGGAGGCAACCGTCCGGGAGAGCGAGTTATCGATGAGGCCCGTCCGACTCGCGTCGAACGCAAGCCGCCGCAAGCGGAGGCGGCCTTACCGGAAAGCGGTGAGCCCGAACGGACGCCCGCGCGAGCGCCAGCGAGGCCAACCTCAGACGAGGCGAGTTCTCCGCCGGATCGTCCGGCACGGGCGGAAAGACCACAGCCGCCTAGTCGCGAACGCAACGACCGCGTGGACCAGCCAACGCGATCGCAAGACTCCGCGCCGCCCGCTCCGACGTACCGGCCCGATCCGCCCGCACGTAGTGAGCCACCACCGCGCAACGATCCGCCCGCACGTAGTGAGCCACCACCGCGCAACGATCCGCCCGCGCGTAGTGAGCCACCACCGCGCAACGATCCGCCTGCGCGCAGTGAGCCACCACCGCGCAACGATCCGCCCGCGCGCAGTGAGCCACCACCGCGCAACGATCCGCCCGCGCGCAGTGAACCGCAACGCTCGGAGTCACGCGAAGATCGAACGCCAGCCAAGGTGAAAGATCCGCGTTAGTGAACTGACGTTCAGGGGACTGTAGCCCGATTCGCCAGGCGATTCGCCCGGCGAGCGCTCAGTCTCCACCATTGATTCCGGGGCAGTAGCCCGACCGTTAGGCAGCGCTCAGTCTCCACCATTGATCCGGGGCAGTAGCCCGACCGTTAGGGAGGGCCCCGTCCCCCATCGTCAACTTGCACATGCAACCGTTCACGGGGTGTCACAATGAAAGCCGTAAAAGTATTGACCGCACGCGCAGCCAAAGGATGGCTTGCACTCGTCCTGTTGGGATATGCGTTGTTCGCGAGTAGTCCCGCCACGGGACAAACGATCGATCCGGAGCTCAGGCCGGATCTGCGGCGCGCGGTTGAAACCCGAGCACAGAGTCCTGGTACCAGGAGCAGAGCCAACGCATACTCACCCGCGCTTCCTGACGCGATCAGGTCAACTCGCTCCCGAACTGCCGGCAGTCTGCGCACGGATGCCGGCACGTCACGGTCCGTGGCGCAGGCTGCGGCAACCTTAAACATCGCGGCAACTGCGCCCATCGCGCTCGGCACACCGTTAACCCAGGTTCTGCACACTTCGCAATTGAGCCTCAGTTCTTCCGCCGGTACCGATGAGCAATTTGTCGATCGCAATGGCGACTTAATCGCCGACGAGCGCACGACCTTTGATTCCGCCGGGGGTTCATTCGATATCGCCGTGGGCCAATCGGGCGCGCGTTACGAAGTATTCTCGGCAACGCTTTCGAACCTGCCGGTGGGAATACTTGTGTTGGCGCGCGATACTAACGGCGACTACCGCAGCGATAGTTCGATAACCCTGAATCTGCGTACGGACTATTCACTGCGTTCGGCCGCGGCAGTGGTAACCGGGACCGCGAAGGCTGGACGAGAGTTTGTGATCGTCTCGTCGAGCGGTTACTTCAATGACGCGAATCCCAACGATCCAAACAACGAACCATCGCCTGGTGTGATACTGCTGGTGCGCGATCCCAACGGAGGTTTCGACGCGACGCGTTCGCGCGAGTTGGTGCGCGTCGGCGACAACCGTCTCTTCAATGCCAACGCCCTCGCGCTTTTACCCAACAACGATCTGCTCGTCGCAGATTTCCACTCCGACGAGTTGCGCATCATTCGCGATACCGATAGCGACGGCATGCCGGATACGCTGTCCGCGACGCCTTACTACTCCTATCGCTTTTCCAACGACGCGCCGCTCGAGGTCGCGGTCAATTCTCGCGGCGTGGTCTTTTCACATTCCGCCGGTAACGACACGGTGATGCTCGCGCTTTATGACGACAACGGCGACGGCAAAGCGGATCGCGACGAGGTGTGCGTCGAGGGTTTGTCCATTGACAACAACCTGCTGCTGCATGGATTGACGGTCGACGGTCGCGGAAATGTTTTTGTGATTGAAGACGCTTCCGGGCCGGCAGACGGACCGTCCGGCAACGGCGGCACGCCGCGCGTCGACGGTTTTCCCGATCGTTTTCAGGATGGCTTCTTAACGGACGGCTCGATCTTCACGCGCGCTGACGACGCGGTCAGCTTCGCCCTGTCGGGACTCGCGTTTGGCGCGTTGCCGCCGAACCCGATTGATGATCCAACCTTCTTCGTGATGCAACATTATCGCGACTTCTTGAATCGCGAGCCCGATGCGGCCGGCCTCTCATTTTGGGTTAACCAAATTACTTCCTGCGGGACGGATGCGGAGTGTCTTCAGGTGAAGCGTATTAATGTCTCCGCCGCTTTCTTCTTGTCGATCGAGTTTCAGGAGACCGGATATCTGGTCTACAAGTTTTACCAAGCCGCTTACGGCAACCTGCCCGGTGCGCCGGTGCCCGTCACGTTGAGCGAGTTTCTGCCGGACACGCAAACGATCGGACAAAATGTTGAAGTCGGCATCGGCAATTGGCAGGCGAAACTTGAAACCAACAAGCAGGCATTCGCGTCGCAGTTTGTGGCGCGGCCACGGTTCGCTGCCGCGTTTCCCAATTCGCGTACCCCGGCACAGTTTGTCGACGCGCTGTTTACGAACGCTGGGATTACGCCGACGGCAGCGGAAAGGACCGCGGCCATCGAAGAGTTTGCCGGCGCGGGCACGAGTGCGGATACGGCCGCGCGTAGCCGGGCGTTGCGGCGGGTGGCGGAAAACACAACGCTGGCCCAACAGGAATTCAAGCGCGCGTTCGTCTTGATGCAATACTTCGGCTACCTGCGCCGCAACCCGAACGACGCACCCGAAGCCGGCTTGAATTTCACTGGTTACAATTTCTGGCTGGGCAAGTTGAATCAGTTCAACGGCAACTTTGTCGCCGCGGAAATGGTGAAGGCTTTCATCACCTCAGGCGAGTACCGGCAGAGATTTGTGCCGTGACGAAACCTGTAGAGGTGATCTGCGTGGGCACCGCTCTGCTTTCGGCGTTGACTATGATGGGAAACCCACGGCGGGAGGCTACAACTTAGATTTCGGATCGACTGAGAGGCGCGGCACGCTGCGGGGTTCACCGTCGATTTCAGAAACAGTTTCGCCGGTGCGATAGGCGCCCAACTTACGGTAGAAGCCTTCGGCGTTTGGGTCGGATGAGATTTCGACCGCGCTCACGTCTCGCCGCGCCGCATTCTGCATCGCGTGCAGAAATAGTGTCTTGCCGATTCCGCTGCCGAGGTGTGCCGGCGCGACCCACAAGTGGTCCAGTTCGGCTTTGTCCCCGCGAATAATCAAAGCGTAAAAGCCGATTAGCGCAGCGTCAGCTTCAGCAACATAGACGAGATTTTTGTCCACAAATTCCGGCGAGATGGTCAAGTCGTCTTGCCAGTGTTTGATCCAGTGTTCGGGATAACCCCAGTGACGCTTGGCGTCATGCGCGAGCGTGGTAAGGGTTGGGGCGTCCGCGGCGGTGGCTTTCCGAATCGTTAAACTATGGGCCATCGTGGACCACCTCGTAGTTATTTTCACACGGTCGCTACCGCTCCGGGTTGTGATTTTGTTTTAGTCTCTGGACCAGCTCGCGAGCCTGCGCGGCAAACTCGCCTTTTGGTTCCAGACGCAGATACTCCTGGTAAGCGGACAGCGCCCGTTCCGGCTGGTTAATTTTTAGCAGAATGTTGCCGGCGAGCAAATGGGCGGGCGCAAAGTCAGGCTTCAACTGCAGCGCATGTCCGATAGCCGGCGCTGCCTGCGCAATTTTATTCAAGTCCCAGTAAAGCCGCGCGAGCGTAAAGTAACCGTGCCAATTCTTGTCGTCGAGTTTTAGTCCCGCCAGTAAATTCTTTTCGGCTTCATCGTAGCGCTTTTGGCGCCAGTAGACTTCGCCCAGAAACAGGATCGCGGTCGTACTGCCGGGCTTAAGTTCAAGCGCACGTTGAAAGGCGCTTTCCGCTCGCTTCCAGGCGCGACCGTCCAGCAACGCCATACCCAGCAACAGTTGTGCTTCAAAAAAGTTCGGGTAGACCGCGATGGCCCGCTGCAAATGTGCGACAGCTTCGTCGTTATTTTTCTTGCTTAGCGCTTCGCGACCGCGACTGAGTTCCGCCCGAGCCTCAACGGGCGCGCGCGCGTCGATCACATCAAGCAACGTCGCCGGCGCGGGCTTTTCCGCGGCTAGTTCGAAAACGAGGAAGGCGCGAAACACGACTTGCAGGTCGGCGTCCTGTTGCGCCGGGCGAAAACCGAGTGCGTTTACGATGACGCGGTAGTAGCCGCGTTGAATGTTGGCAAACCGGAAGCGGCCACCCGAGTCAGTATCAATCTGATCGACCAGCCCGCCGCCAAAGCGTTCTAGTCGGACAGGAATCCGGCCGGCCGGCATGCCACTGTCCGCCAGGCGCACCTGGCCGACCACCTCGAATGAATTTGCTGACGGAGCTGAGTAGGTGTCACGTTCGCGTTGGGCGGAAAGTGGTGCACAGAAAATCAGAGCAAGCAGAAAAACCGGCGGGTAGCGTTGCAGTGATACCACTTTGATAACCTGAAAAACTTAGCGAGTTGTTTGCGATGACAGGTTAAGGCAAACGGACAGCGACAGCAAACTAAACCGGGCGGATCCGATCCGCCCGGAAAAGTCTGCCAAGGACCGCAGCCGTTAGTGCGAGTACTTCAAGCCAAATTGAATCAACCGTGCCGGGACTCTGGTTTCCGTAATCTGGGTAAACGTCGCGGGCGTGCCAATGTTTACTGAAGACGGGGTGCCAAAGATGGGATGGTTGAAAAGGTTGAAGACGTCAGTGCGAAAACTGAAGGTGTGCGACTCGCCGATGGTAAACGACTTCATCAGCGAGACGTCCCAGTTTTGCTGGTAAGGCGAACGCCAGGCGTTGCGCGGTGCGGTGCCCCATCCGGTGATGGAAGCGCCGGCGCTGTTCGGCAGGTTGGGCGCGGTGCCGAAGCACTCCGGCCGCAGGTAGTGATCGAGCCGTTGCTGCAAGGTGCCGTGTGTGTAAGCGTCCGCAATGCGACTACAGAGAAACTGTGCGGTGCCGCTGGCCGTACCAAAGAGACCGCCGCTGGTGCTGTCAGTTACTGAGAACGGCAAGCCCTTTTGATAGGTTACGATCCCGCTTATGGTCCATCCTTTGAAAACCGGGTTGTCCATAAAGCTATTGTGGATCACCGGAATATCGTAAGCGTAACTTACGACTAGGCGATGCGGGCGATCAAAGTCGCCGCGCGCTTTGTTCTGGGCCGGATTGGATTGATCGTTGTAGATATTGGCGCCATTCTGGCCGGCGCGAGTGGCGTTGAGTTCGTCAGTACTGAGCGAGCCGCTGACATTGTCTTCGGTCTTCGAGTAAGTGTAGGCGGCCTGGAAGTAAAGACCGCGATGCAGGCGTCGCGACAAAGTGGTCTGCCACGAACTGTAGTTGGCGAACCCGATGTTACCGGAGTAGCGCGAGCCGCGTTTGCGCGACAGGCCAATAATTTGGTGCCGCAGCTCTTCGTTGTTTACCGTGTTGGTAGTAATGGTGTAGGCGTTGCCGTTCATGTCACGCACCACGATCGGCGCGCTCGGGCTGGCCAGCTTGGCGATATACGGATCCCAGATGCCGATGCCGCCCAGGTAATGTGAGCCGACGTAGCCGGTTTCGATGGCCCAGCCACCTTTGAGTTGACGCTGGATGGTCAGATTCCACTGCTGCGTGTAAGGCGTGAACGCGTCAAGCGGCGCGCTGGTAAACGACGCCAGATTGATCGAGCAGTTGGTGGCCGTGCCGCCGTAGTTGAGACACTGCTGACCGGCGGAATTCACGAAGATGGGACCCACGTTGGGATCGTTAATGTCCAGCGGACCAGCGCCACTGATGCGTCGCAAGCCCGCAAAGAAGGTGGCGGTCGGAATAAACGCGGTGGCCACGATCGATGGCGGTGGCTGGCCAGCCAGCGGGTTCGCCAATTGTAAGGTCGTGGGTACCGCGCGATTTTCAAGCGGTTGTACGGTGAAGGGCGCGGCCAGCGAATTTTGCAGGATGTTCTGGTTGGAGAGTCGCTGGTAATAAATACCGTAACCGCCGCGCAGCACGGTGGTCTGATCTCCGTTGATGTCCCAGGCGAAACCGACGCGTGGGGCAAAGTTGTTGTCGTCGCGGCAACGCTCGAGTGCGCAGTCGCGCACGCCGGGCGTACCTTTAAAGCCACCCAGGTTGACCTTTTCCGGAATCAGGAATGGATTCAGGCCCGCGGCCGCTCGGCCTGGATCAAACACGCCGGCGCGGTAGAGCTTGTCACGGCCGAAGCTCATCGATTCCAACCGCAGCCCGACGTTGAACGTGAGTCGCGATGTGTAACGGTAGTCGTCCTGAATAAAGGCGGCATAGTCAGTGGCGATGAAGTTTCGTGCGGGATCGCCAAAGGCCGATTGCAAGGCGGTGGGCGCGCCGCGCAGGAAGTTTTGGAACGCCGAGAAGGCGTTGCCGGTGCCAGTGGTAGCGCCAAACGTAAGCGAACCACGAACGGCAAAGTTGTTGAAGCGGTTCAACTGATACTGAACAGCTTCACCACCCATACGCAAGCTGTGCTTGCCGGCGATCATCGAGAAAGTCTCGACGAGATTGTAGGTGTTGGAAATGGTGCCGCGATCGTCATTCACTCCGGTACCCAGAGAAAACAGACCGGTGATGCCGACGCGGTACAAGCCGGTGAACTGGCCATTGGGTTGCGCGCCAACCTCGGACGCCAGGTGGGTGTCGGTCGGAATATTGCCGAAGATGAAGCGGCTATAACCCGCCCGGAATTCGTTGATTTTAGTCGGACTAAAAAGGTGCGTGTGAGTGATCGCCAGATAGCGGTTCCACTGAAAATCGTTGCGTGGGTTGGTTAGGGTAGTGTCAGTGCCGAAGGGTTTCAAAACTGAACCTTCGTCCCAGAACCAGGTGCCGGTGATCTTGTCTTTGTCACCGCGGAAGCTGCGATCGTAACTAACCGTGTACTGGTTATCTCGGATTGGCGCGACTGCTGAGAACTGGCAGCGGAACGTGCCCGTGGCGCCGCCGGTTACGGAGCCGCAACCACCCTGGCCCACGCGCGGCACCAGATACTGTCCGCCGAAGCGCGTGTCTTTAGCGTTCAGGATATTGACCGCGACCGGATCGATTTGCGCGGCGGTCAGGCCAAACGCCGGCGCCAGCAGCGCCGCTGAAGTAGTGCCATCAGAGTTGGTTGGAAACGCCTGGACAGTAGGCGCCGTGCTCGAACCTAACGGATCGATACCATTGCGCGCGCGTACTCCCTGGTAGTTGAAGAACCAGAAGCCGCCCACTTTGGGAATTGGACCACTGGCGCTGCCGCCGAAAACATTTTGCAGCAAACGACCGCGTTTGGTGCCGGCCTTGTTGAAGAACCACTCGTTGGCATTCAGGTAGTCGTTGCGATGCTGCCAATAGAGGTCCCAGTGAAAATCCTTCGAGCCGGTTTTCGTAACCAGGCCGATGGCCCCGCCGCCCTTGCTGCCCTGCGTGGCGTCGTAGAGCGAGGTCGCGACTTTCATTTCCTGCAGCGTGTTGGGATTTGGCAGGGGCACCGTGTCGAAGTGGGCCAGGTTGAAATCATTGACGTTGATGCCGTTCAGGGAAACGCTGTTGTTGCTGGTACGCTGTCCGTTAACGCTCACATCCGCCGTTCCGCGTCCGGCAGTTCGCACGTCGGTCGGTTCGCCCGAAACGCCCGAGGAAAGCGATAGCAGAAAGAGGAAGTTTGGCGACGCAAGTGGCAATGTGTTTAGCGTCTGCGAGTCGAGCGCCTGGCCGGTCTGCGCGCTGGACGGATTGATTAGTGACGGCGAGGCCTCGACGTTGACTGTCTCCTGAATTTTTCCGACTTCAAGATTCACGTCCTGGCGCGTTGTTTCAGTAATGCGCACCTGGACGCCGGCCACCACCGCCTTTTTGAAATTGTTAGCCGTAACCTCGAGGCGATAATTTCCCGGCGCCAACAGATTAGCGGTGAAGCTGCCATCCTCGCCGATAGTTACGTTACGAACCGAGCGGCCCGTGGTCTCGCTGATCACGTCAACCGTCGCGCCTTTAACAAGTGAACCGCTTTGGTCGGTGACAACTCCGCTGATACCTCCAGTTTGAGTGCCCTGTGAGTAGACGGATGCGACAAAAAGAAAGCTCAGGATTACCCCGCTTGCCAGCAAGCGCAATACGCTTCGCATAACAACTCCTCCTTCTTTTTTACAAAACCCTTTTTTGAGTGGACTTCTGATTGAGTGGTGCGTGGAAACCTGCCCTGGTTCGAAGAGAAAAGGAAAACCGTTTGGTCGGAAGCAAGCAAGCAACATTCCATCGTGCGGACCAGGAGCAAGCGTCGAAAAACGACCCATTTTGACAACTCACTGAGAAGAACGGTCGGGTCCTATTCACGATTTTTTGGTTTCCTTCAAATTCTCGGATCAAGAATGGACTGCGTGAGTGCGTTTGACGCAGGTGTTTCAGCCGGTCGAAGGCTGGCGGGCACCAGGTTGAAATTGAAGCTCAGCTCGCGAGGTCCGCTGAGATCGGGGAGTCAGCGCCTAACGCAAAGGCCAGCGCCAAGCGGGAACCACGGCGAAAGTGGGAGCGAGCAAACGGCGGGAATCCGCGACCGATCGAACGAGTAAGGACGGGCTAGCTCGAAGCTGCTTCGCTTGTCTCGGCGGGTGCGACTTCTTCGTGATGTTCGGTGGTATAGAGTCGCAGAATGTCCTGGCCTTGTCGGGAGCGCGGATCGATGGTGCGCATGTGTTTGCGACCCTGCATTTCCCAAATGGCCGTGACTACTCCGTCTTTCTCTACTGCGTGATAGGAAATATCTTCGCTCGGAGCCGCGGCAGCCGGGCTCTCCGTCGCGCTGCTGGTATCAGTCGCACCTGCATCGGGCGCGGTTTCATTCTCAGACATTACAAAACACTCCTCTCAAAACTTCGTCAGCTTGTCTTTTTGGTTTTAGGAATTGTTGCACACGGCTTCGCCGGTGTCCAACGCACGCGTGCGCAACTCAATCGTTTCGCTTCACCGGCGACCACTAACAACCAGCGCCTGCTCAACTGCTTTACGTGGCGCAACCACGCCCCAACCCTGGCGTTCAACTGCCACGTCCGGCACGCGCTCCGCCGTATCGATCAGGATACGTTTTACTTCGATAGGAGTAAGCGCCGGGTTAGCCTCCAGCATGCACGCCGCAATCGAAGCAACGATCGGTGACGCGAAGGAAGTGCCGTCAACGTACTTGTAGTGCTGGCTGATAACGTTGCCTTCACGCAACTTGATCGTTATCAGTTGCCTAAGCAACGGCGCCGGCAAACTACGCGCTTCATCGAAGTCTCTATCGACGCCGGCATGCGATTCGATGATGGCTCGCAAGTCGGCGTCCGCGGCCGCGTTGAGTTCGGAACAGAGTTGCGCTTCGTCGGCGGTTGGCGTGGCCGGCAGAATGGGCGCGGCGACCCAAATTCCAGGCGCGATGATTTCCGGTTTCTGCAAACCATCGATCGTAGGACCATAAGACGAACGATACATGCCACGCCGGGCCCGATCGAGCGAATTTTGATCGTCAAGTCCACCGACTGCAATAGCCGCTGGTGAATTCGCCGGAGGCAAGACCGGATGACCCGGCGCCCCGCCCGCGTTACCGACCGCGCACACGACGAGTAAGCCGGCACGTGTGGCACGTTCCACCAGCCGGCACAAAGGGCTAACGAGGTACGATTGCTCGAAGTCGCCGCCGGCGGAAATGTTCACGATGCGAATTTCGTATTTTTCCTTATTCGCCAAAACCCATTCCAGGCCAAGCGCAATGTGTTCATCGGGGATGTGTCCACTACGCCCGACTTTGACAAGCGCAACTTTCGCCTCGGGTGCAATGCCACGATAAAAACCGCCGGACAAAAAACCGTTACCGGCCGCCACTACCGACGTCATCATCCCGTGCCAACTCGCGACGTCCGTCGTTTCCAATGAAGTGCGATCGTCTTCGGCGTCGAAGATGCTTTTGTAGGCGACAATTCGGTTAGCCGGCTTGATGAGATCGTCGTGCGCATAAAAACCGGAATCGAGGAAAGCGATCGTTACGCCACGGCCCGTGAAGCGATCGTCTGCGTCCAAACGCAGCGGAGTGGGCAGCACGTGATCAGTCTGCTCAAAAATCAACCGGTGCGAATCGATCTGCGTCTTGGCCCGGCTGAAAAGTTCGACGCAGTTGGTGCAAATCTGGCTGGTCTCGGCCGCCGGCTCAACACCTGGCGGCAGTAATGCGGTAATTTCTCCCGGCACCGGACCCGCATGTACCAGCAGATCGTTTACTCTCCCGCAGACCTGACAAGAGGGTGCGACTGGCTCCGGCAGCTGCGTCAGATCGTCTGAAAGAATTGTTTCCGGCATCAACAGCAGTTTACTTCATTCTGTTGCGATTTCAATTCCGCTTCGGGCGTAAAGCAAACTGTTAGTTTGCGATTTGCAGGCAAAGCGCTCCTCACGAAGCGATCGCAAACTAACAGTTTGCTTTACCTTGGCGAGGCGGTTGTAAACTTACCCTGCACGCGTGTAAGGTATGTCGCAACCACGACACTCAGCAAGAAACTTTATGGCCCATGAAGCAATAAGCGCCGCTGATCTTTTTCGCCGTTCACAGGCGCTCCGGCTGGAGCAGCCTGCCGCGAATTACCAGAAGATCGGGGACATGCTGGTCAAGGAGTTTGACGGGAAACCGTTTCCTTCACTCTTAAATCTGACGATCCCCGAACAGGACGCGCGCGCACCCGAAGAAGACTGGACCGCCGGACTGCCGCTCATCAGACGTGGCATTCAGTTTCAGGATTGGCGTGAAGTCGTCGCCGGCGTCATCCTGAGTCTGGAACAAACGGAAACCTACGAACGCCAGCGCGGACCCGAAGGAGATCGAGACGCGTGGCACGACCGCACGCGCGGCATCGAAGAGTCTACCGCCAAGGGTGTCGGCAAATGGATGCCGGAAGAGTTGGTGAAGCTTGCGGAATCCCAAGCGAAAAAGAGCTGAAAGATGCGCATCCCCGTCTTTGTTTCGTGCCCCACATCGCTGACGCGGAAACAAGATCGTTCGCGTCAGATGATTCTGACAGAGCTGAAGCGAATGCAGTTTGAGCCGCGTGCGCTGGGCCGTTCTGACTACCCCACGGAGTGTCCGCTTAAAGAAGTTTTGGTAATCGCGAAACACTGTTCCGGCGGCGTTGTGCTGGGTTTCGAACAGAGTTTTGCACCAGCGCTGACCGAAAAGCGCGGCGTGCCACGCAAGGAGAAGAAAAGCCGAAACGTGGTCATGCCTACTTCATGGAACCATCTGGAGGCCGGGATTCTGTTCGGGCTGAATTTACCGTTGCTGGTCTTCAAAGAAGAAGGCATCGGCGGGGGTGTCTTTGACACGGGAGTGACGGACAATTTCGTTCACACTATGCCGAGCGAAAAACTGGACAGCTCGCAACGGCGGGCACTCGCGGATGTTTTTCTGAAGTGGCAGTTTCGAGTACGCGAACATTATTATCGTTGAAGAACTTTCGACTGCTTGCAGGAGTAGCTTCGTGGCGATTTCGAAAGGCGTCGAGAATGCGGGACAGGGCGGCAAACGTGGCCACTCCAACATGGACCACTCGGAAACGACCGCAGAACTCAAGGAAGCCTCGCGGAAACGGAGACGGCTCGCGGCTAAGCGCCAAATCGCACTCGGCCTGAAAGAACGTGATGAGCTTGATAGAGACACGATGCAACTAAAACCGAGCACGGAGAGGGTGGCAGAGTAAGATTCCCGCGATGAGTTTCCTGAGCAGTCTTAATAAAGATCCGAAATATCAGAACGGCGATCCGCGCCCGCCGGAAGAAATCACCGAAGCGGACATCATCAGTCCTGATACGCGACGCGAGAATCGCATGCCGCCAGGACAGTCGCGCACGAAGAAGTGGCCCGTGCTCGACGCGCACGGTACTCCCGAAGTAGATCTGGCAACCTGGTCGTTTGCGGTTGACGGGTTGGTTGAGCAGCCGCAACAGTGGTCGCTCGACGAGTTTATGCAACTGCCCGCGGTCCGCGTCTACGCTGACTTCCATTGCGTCACGCGCTGGTCGCGACTCGACAATCTCTGGGGTGGCGTGCCGACGCGTAAACTCGCAAAAATTGTCGGCATCAAGCCGGAGGCAAAGTTTGTCGTCGCGTATGCTTACGATCGCGGCTGGACCACGAATGTTCCGATCGAATACTTCCTCAACGAAGATTCGTTGTTTGCCTGGTCGCATGACGGCGCTCCGATTCCACCCGACCACGGCGGACCGGTTCGTTTGATTATTCCGCAGCTCTACGCCTGGAAATCCGCGAAGTGGATCAAAGGCGTGCGTTTTCTCGAACACGATCAGGCAGGTTACTGGGAAGAGGGCGGCTATCACATGCGCGGCGTGCCCTGGGGACCCGGCGACGGCGAACGCTTCCGCTGGTCCTGAACTTTGGGAAGCGCGCGCGTCCCGTCCGCAACCGCAAGCGCAGTTCGCGCGATTGACAAAGGAATCCCTTCGATACGGGCAAGATGCCTTCAACTCCAAAAGACGCCGCCGCGATCATTCTGCTCCGCCACCACACCGATCCGAAAAATCCCGAAGTCTTTCTAATCAAGCGCAGCGAAAAGCTGGCGTTCCTCGGCGGCTACCATGCGTTTCCCGGCGGCCAGTTTGACGCGACCGACGCGGAAGTGCCGGTGGCAAACTGTCCCGACCCGGCCACGCGCGTAGCTATCAGCTGTGCGGCGCGCGAGTTGTTTGAAGAAACGGAAGTACTCGTTGCGCGTGGCGGCGCAACCTTGACGGCGGGACAGCGCGTCTCTTTGCTCGACGACCTGCAGTCCGGGAGGATGTCCTGGCCCACCCTGCTCAAGCATTATGAGTTACAACTCGACGCCGCGGATTTCACATTCGTCGGCCGCTGGTTGACGCCGCCATTCAGCGCACGCCGTTTCGATACCTGGTTCTTCCTGGTGAACTGTCCAGCAAAACAAGACCCGCGCGTAAGCGAGGATGGCGAACTCGTGAGTGGTAAGTGGATCGCAGCCGGTGACGCCCGCGCAAGTTGGGAACGATCGGAAATCATCGCAGTGCCCCCCGTGCTTCATGCTTTGCAAAGTTTGGCCGCCGGCACGGAAGACACAGAAACACTGGTCGCAAGATTTCTCGCGTCGCCGAACGCCGCGGGCGAGCCGGTGCGCCGCATTGAGTTTCGCCCAAATTACATTTGCTTCCCGGTACGCACGCCCACCAAACCACCGGCGACACACACTAACTGCTACCTCATCTACACCTCGGAAGAATTGCTGATCGTCGATCCGGGTTCACCGTACGAAGACGAGCAGCAGGCCCTCGCGCAGTGTATCGACGATCTGATCGCCGAGGGTCGTACCGTAAAGGAAATTGTCCTGACGCACCTGCATCCGGATCACGTCGGCGGTGTCAACGCGTTGCGAGCACACCTCGGTGAAGGGTTAAGCGTCGCGGCCCATCGACTCACAGCCGAACCGCTCGCCGGCAGCGTGCGCGTGGATCGTTTTGTCGCAGACGAAGAAGTGATCGAGCTTGCGGGCGCGCCCCGAATTTCTTTGCAGGCGTTGCACACGCCCGGTCACGCGCGCGGTCATCTTTGCTTCCATGATGAGCGCACGGGCACGCTCCTTTCCGGTGACAACATTGTCGGTTTAGGCTCCGTCCTCATCGATCCTCCGGAAGGAAACATGCGCGAGTATCTGCAATCCCTCGCGCGCATGCGCGGACTGCCTGATCTTTCCGTGATCTTCGGCGGTCATGGACCAGCCATCGCCAATCCTTACGCAAAGATTGACGAGTATGCGCTGCATCGTTTGGACCGCGAACAAAAAATTCTCCAGGCGATCCGCGACGGCGCGCGCACGCCGGCGGACATCGTGGCGCACGCGTACACCGACGTGTCCCCCAAAGCGCACGCCCTGGCCGAGCGTGCCGTACTCGCCCACCTCGAAAAATTAGTTGCCGATGGACTCCTTTCGCAAACTCCCGACGGCGAAACTCACACAAGCAGTACCAACAACTAAAGTGGCTCTGTCCTTCCGCGAGCGACCCATCTGC
>JAVEEA010000118.1 GCA_030840675.1 Pyrinomonadaceae bacterium | reverse complement strand
CGAAGCGCGGATTTACTTTGGTTGGCGACGTTAATCCGGCGCAGGCTGATGAAGTCGCCGGCAGACGCACCCCAGTGCCCGGCGGTGTTGGACTATTGACCGTGGCGATGTTGCTGCGTAACACAGTGAAGGCGGCGCGCGCGAAGAGCGGTGGAGAGTGAAAAAGTGAAGAGTGAAGAGTGAAGAGTGAAGAGTGAAGAGTGAAGAGGGGAATGGCGACTACTGACTACTGGCTACTGATTACTGACTAGTGACTGCTTGACCATGCTACGTGTTGGCTTAACAGGATCGATTGGGGTAGGGAAGTCCTTCGTTTCGGGTGTGCTGGCCCAGCTCGGTTGCCGTGTGCTGGACGCGGACCAGACGGCGCGAGACGTAGTCGCACCAGGTTCACCAGCACTGCGCGAAGTAGTAGCCGCGTTTGGACCGGAGCTGTTGCTAACGGACGGTAACCTCAACCGTGCGAAACTCGGCGCGCTGGTGTTCGCGGACGCCAACGCCCGCGCGAGACTAAACTCGATTCTGCATCCGCACATCATTGCGCAACAAGACGAACAACTGCGGCGCTGGGAAGCGGAAGCTCCCGATAGCATCGCTGTCGTTGACGCCGCGCTGATGATCGAATCGGGCGGTTACCAACGGTTTGATAAGCTAATTGTGGTTCACTGCCGTCCTGAAGTTCAGCGGCAACGTTTAATGACGCGCGATAACTTGAGTGAAGACGAAGTCGAAAAAAGGATTGGTGCACAGCTGTCGCAGGATGAAAAGAAGAAGTTTGCCGATTACCTGATTGACACCTCCGCGGGATTCGCGGATGCGCGCTCCGCCACCTGGGAAGTCTATGCGAAGCTGCTGGCTGAGTCGCGACGAATCAGGACGGAACCTTTCGCTCGTGCAAACCTGACGCGATGACTTTCACCAGAAACATTTTCAGCAGGCGACGCAGGTTCACCTCCGGTCTTGCTGCCACGCTGCTGCTGGCGCTGACACTGAGTCACTCCGGCTGTTTCCTCGACGAAAAGCTGGAGCCGTATTACGGGCACGTGGTCGTTCCCCGTGCGCAGGAGTTTCACTGGAGCGATGGCGGCTTGCCACAAACCATCGACCCCGCGTTCGCCGCCGCGCCGCCTGATACAGACCTGGTGAGGGCGCTCTTCGAGGGACTGACGGATTACGACCCGCGCACCTTGACGCCGGTGCCGGCCGTCGCCACACATTGGGAACAATCAAGTGGCGGCCGCGTCTGGACTTTTTATCTGCGTCCCAATGCTCGCTGGTCCAATGGCGAGGCAGTCACTGCCGGCGACTTTGTACGCTCATGGCGGCGCACGCTCAAGCTTGGCGACCTCGCTCCGCACACTGAGTTGTTAGCCAACATTCGCGGCGCCGGCAGCGAAGGTTCGCGTAGCGATGAAGAGCGGGCGACGGCGCCCGCGGTCCCGGGAAGAGTTGCGAGTGATCGCTTCGGAGTTGAAGCAATCTCCGACACCGTTTTGCGCGTGCACCTGCGCCGTCCCGATCTCAACTTTCCGGCACTCGTGGCCCATCCGGTGTTTCGTCCTGTCAAACTCAAAGACGAGAGTCTCACCAGGTTACCGACCCAGGACTTGGTTTCGAATGGTGCGTTCCTGCTGGCGAAGACCGAGAGCCAGCGAGTGCTGCTGGAACGCGCGGCGAACTATTGGGACAAGGAACAGGTGACGCTCGAGCGAGTGGAGTTCGTGGGTCAAAAAGACGCCGAGTCTGCCTTAGCTGCTTATCGCGCGGGAGATGTCGACGCGGTTACCAACGCCGCCTTCGAGCCGTTGGCGATAAAACTCCTGACACCCTATGAGGATTTCCGGCGCACAACGTACGGGGCTTTGACTTATTACAACTTCAACACCGCCCATGCGCCGTTTGATGACGTGCGCGTGCGCGAGGCACTTGCGATCGGGATCGATCGCGACCGTCTGAGCGCGGACGAACTCGGGGGCGCCACTGAACCGGCCAAACGTTTTCTTCCTGAAACCGCGCCCGGCAAACAGGAGCCGGTCGTCAATAAGTCGGAGTTGTTGGAAAAGGAATACGAGCATGCGCGGGAGTTGCTTGCCGAGGCCGGCTTCCCTGGGGGGAAAGATTTTCCGCGTATTCGCCTGCTAATCAACCGCAACGAACAGCAACGAATTGTGGCCCAGGCGATTGCTGCCATGTGGCGTAGTGTATTAGACATCGACACAGAAATTGTTGTGAAAAACTGGGATGAGTATGAATCGGCAATCAAGTCGGGGGACTACGATGTCGTGCGCCGCGGATTGGTAATGCAAACAACCGACGAGTTGACCAATATTCGCATGCTCTTTCGCGAGAGTGCTGATTCCGCGCCGGCTACGCATCGAGGCAGCGAGTCTCCCAACGACGCCACCGGCGGGACAACGCCAGCTGCGAGCGAGAGGGGACTGCCCGCGCGAGCGCCCATTGAAAGCGAGGCCCAGGCGCTGAGCGACTTGAGCGCCATGCCGATTTATTTCGCGTCTTCATATTCGCTGGTGAAGCCCTACGTTACCGGCTTCGACGCTAACGTCCTGGATGCGCCGTCCTTGAAGACCGTCCGCATTAACACGAATTGGCGTCCCGCGGAAACAGGAGAACACCTACAGAACCGAGCGAAGTAAAGGTACGCATTTAAGACTAACGAGGATTACGGCAGCCGCTGCTACCGAGATTGCTCGAAAGCAGCGTCCACTGAGGGACAGCACCTACGAGTCAGTCCGCCGAAAACAATCTTGCTCAAGATCGTTTTTGCGTGTTAAGTTCCGTCTGCCTTTAGTTAGGGAGTCGTAACATCATGACGTTGCTCGATTCGTACGTAAGACAGGTCCTCGCCGCGCTTCTAATCGCCGGCTCCGCACTCGGCGGTATCGCCTGTCGCGTCGTCGCGACGCCCGGAGTCTTCTATGGCAGCACCACGCCGCCGCAGCGTAACATTCTGCGTTATGTAAACGGCGATGAACCCGAGTCGCTTGACCCACCAGTCAGTTCGGGACAACCCGAAGCGCGCATCTACATGGCGCTGTTTCAGGGACTGGTGGATTACGATCCTAAATCCCTCAATCCGATTCCGGCACTCGCCGAGCGCTGGGACGTCAACAATGATTCCTCAGAATTTGTGTTTCACCTACGCCATGGCGCGCGCTGGTCCAATGGTGATCCCATCACGGCACAGGATTTTGTCTACAGTATTCGCCGCGCATTGGCGCCTCAGTTTGCGTCGAAGAACGCGTACCTTGCGTATGCGATAACCTACGCTGAAGCTTTCAACGAGAAAGCCGTATTCGCGGTTGATCCGGCGACCGGGCAGTTCGTCTCGGAGCAGGACGTCGCTAGTCCGGCGCAACCGGCTGGGATCGCGCTTAGTCAGAAGCCGCTCGGCCCAGCGGGCTCGGAGTATGACGCGGGCGCTGTTGGTCCACATGGTGACCCGGACGTCAAACCACAGGCAGGCGCGGAAACCGCCTTCCACCAGTTTATGCATTCACCGCCGCGGCTCACGCTGCCTAGTGACGAAGCGAAGCGGAACAAACTGATAGCGAGCGACCCCGCGCTAAAGACCGCCTTGCAGGGTAAGCAGTTCGTTGAGGTTGAGGACAAGGATATCGGCGTTGAAGCGGTAGACGATTACACCGTTCGCTTCTCGCTTTCAGAGCCTGCCCCTTACTTCAGCGGTCTGGTTGCGCATCAACTGTTTCGCCTTACTCCCAGAAAGATCATCGAGCAGTTTGGCGACCAGTGGACCGCGCCCGAGCATATCGTTACCTGTGGTCCATTCAAACTTAAAGCCTGGTTGCCTTACAACGAACTCGTGGTCGAACGCGATCCGGTTTACTGGGACGCGGCCAACGTGCACCTTGATGAGATACATTTTTTTGTCAGCACCGATGCGCCGACGTCGATGAATCTCTACAAGGTGGGCGAGGCCGACGTGGTGCTCAATCACACGGTGCCGAACGCCTGGCTAGACACCATTCGTTCCAAGAAGGATTACATGGACGGAGCGGAGGCGGCGATCGTTTACATTACAATGAACGTCACCAAGCCGCCGCTGAACGACGTGCGCGTGCGGCGTGCGTTTAATATGGCAATCGACAAGATCAACTACGCGAAGTCGCGGCGCATCACCAAGCCCTTGTCCGCCTTTACGCCCGCCGGAATATTCGTTGGCTACCCCCAGCCCAAGGGTGAAGATTTCAATCCGGAACAAGCGAGGAAGCTGCTTGGTGAGGCGGGTTTTCCGGTAGCTGCTAAAAGCGGCGGTGGTTTCGAGTGCAAAAGCTTTCCCGTGGGCCAGGTTGAGTTCACTTTCAACAGCAACTCTTCGAATAAGGCGATGGCCGAATTTATGCAGGCCCAGTGGAAACAAAACCTGGGTGTGACTGTGCCCCTGCGCAGCATGGAGTTCAAGACGTTCATGAATGCGCGCGCCAAACTCGACTACAAAGGTTTTGCGATCGGAATCTGGGGCGCAGACTACATGGATCCGTTTACCTTCCTCGGCTTATTCACGACCACTGGCGGCGTTAACGGAACCGGTTGGTATGATGTGAAGTACGTCGCCCTGCTCGAGGAAGCAAATCGCACGCTCGATCATAATCAGCGTTATGAGCTGCTGGCGAAGGCGGAGAAGTACCTGCTTGACGCGCAACCGTTGATCCCGGTCGAGACCACGGCCGTGAATTTCTTGAAGAAGCCCTACGTCAAGGGCATGTATCCAAACGCTGCCTCGCTTTACGCGTGGAAATTTGTTTCCATCGAACGCGATTCCTCCAAGTGGGACTACGGAGTTCCCAGTTTGGCGGAGTAGCGGACTGGCGCAGCGGTTGGTTTTTCCTTCGCTTAAATAACGCATCCGGTCTCTGTCCGACAACATGCTTCGATTCATCATTCGCCGCCTGCTGATTACTGTCCCGACGATTCTCGTGGTCCTGACAATTACCTGGGCCCTGGTGCGGCTGGCCCCGGGGAATTTCTATTCCAACGAAAAGGCTGTTCCGGCAGCCATCGAAAAAAACATTCGCGAAAAGTACGGCCTGGACAAACCCTGGTACCAGCAATACTGGAAAACGATGCGGGGAATCGTACGTTTGGATTTCGGGACGTCGTTGAAATATGAAGGAGAATCGGTGAACGCCATCATCGCCCGTTCGTTGCCGGTGTCGGCGACAGTGGGAATTCTGGCGTACTTGCTTGCTCTGGTGGTAGGAATATTTGCCGGCTCGATCGCGGCGCTCCATCCCAACTCAAAACGCGACTATGCGTCGATGACGCTCGCGATGCTCGGCATCTCGATTCCAAACTTTGTACTCGGCCCTATCCTGGTTTTCGTTTTCGCTCTCACGCTTTACTGGTTGCCGCCGTCTCGTTGGAACGGGTTCTTTAGTCGCAACTTGATTCTGCCCGTGCTCACGCTCTCGGGTCTCTACATGGCCTACATTGCGCGACTGACGCGCGCCGGAATGTTGGAAGTTCTGCGGTCGGATTACATTCGCACGGCGCGGGCCAAGGGCTTGAGTGAATGGCAGGTCGTGACGCGCCATGCTTTGCGCGGAGGCTTGCTGCCCGTGGTTTCTTATACCGGTCCCGCGCTCGCATTTCTGGTGACCGGGACCGTGGTAGTTGAGCGCATATTTGTCTTGCCCGGTCTGGGTAATTACTTTATTCAGGCGTCGCTTAATCGCGATGAGCCATTGATCATCGGGATCGTTGCGTTCATCGCCATCACGTTACTGCTTGCGAACCTCGTGGTTGATATTGCGTACGCATATCTCGACCCGCGCATTCGCTATTGAACAGGAATTTCCTGTGGTGCGTTCCGCTAGCTAGTCTTTGCAATCGATGAACGACAACCGCCCCAAAGTTGAGCAAGCCAAAACGGAAGTTGCGGCCGAGCCTGTGCCGCAATATCGGGCCGGCGACGTGATCCATACGGCGCCCGAATTTGCCGTTGCCGATGCTGATGTCTTTGCGGTGGAGCGTGGCGATGCGATTGCGGGTACGTCGCTTTGGCGTGACGCCTGGCGCCGTCTGCTGAAAAACAAGCTAGCCGTCTTCGGGATGATCGTAGTCGTAATCATTACGCTCGTCTCAGTCACCGGGCCGTTTCTTATCAAGTTGCTAACCGGACTGACGCCTGATTACATTCCCAGTGACGTCTCACTGCTGCGATCAATTCCGCCGTTCACGGCCGCGGACGGTTCTTTTTCCTGGATCCACCCGATGGGCACTGATAACCAGGGCAGAGACTTGTTGGCGCGCGTGCTGCAGGGCGGACAAATCTCGTTAATGGTTGGCGTCATCGCGACGCTCGTCTCGCTCATCATTGGCGTGAGTTACGGCGCCATTGCCGGCTACCTGGGTGGGCGCATCGACAACTTGATGATGCGCTTCGTCGACGTACTCTACTCCTTGCCCTACATCATCATTGTGATCGTGCTCCTGTTCCTGTTTCGTAGCGCCACCGCACGCGGGCAAGTCGTTTTGCTGTTTTTCGCACTCGGCTCCGTGTCGTGGTTAACGATGGCGCGCATCGTTCGTGGCCAGGTACTCTCGCTGAAGAACCAGGAGTTTGTTTTGGCGGCGCGGGCTACAGGCGTTTCCACGCCGCGCATTATCTTTCGGCACATTGTGCCCAACACCTTGGGACCGGTGATCGTTTATGCCACGCTCACCATTCCCACCGTCATGTTGACGGAAGCGTTTCTTTCCTTTCTCGGATTCGGCGTACAGCCGCCCTTGGCGTCGTGGGGAAGTTTGGTGACTGACGGCATTCAGAACATCGGCATCTTTCCCTGGCAACTGGTGTTTCCGGGAGTGACGATGGCGCTGACGCTCTTCTCGTTAAACTTTCTCGGCGATGGTCTGCGCGACGCCCTTGATCCGCAGACGCGTAAACAGTGAGCCCGCGATCTCAAGTCTGACATTTGAAAATCACGATGGGTAACCCGAACGTAAACCTGCTCGAAGTCAAGCACCTGCGCACTTACTTCGATACCGAAGACGGCGAAGTTAAAGCCGTCGACGGCATTTCTTTCGCATTGAAACGCGGGGAAACTCTCGGCATTGTCGGCGAGTCGGGTTCCGGCAAGTCCGTCACCAACCTGTCGATAATTCGTTTGATACCCGAACCCCCGGGCCGCATCGTGTCCGGCGAGGTACTGCTCGACGGCGTCGATATTCTGAAGTTGCCGGCAGCCCAGGTGCGCCGGATTCGCGGTCGCCGCATCGCCATGATCTTCCAGGACCCGATGACTTCGCTGAACCCGTTCATGAAGATCTCGCGGCAGTTGATGGAGATTACCCAGCTTCACCTGGGCCACAATCGCGGCCAGGCTTATGACCACGCCATCAGAATGCTGGAGAAGGTCGGCATCCCTGACGCGCGCGCGCGCGCAAACGGTTACCCGCATGAACTGTCCGGCGGCATGCGGCAGCGCGTGATGATTGCCATGGCTCTCTCCTGCGAACCGGAACTGCTGATTGCCGACGAACCGACGACGGCGCTGGACGTAACCATCCAGGCGCAGATTCTCGAATTGATCAAGACATTGAAGCAGGCTACCGGCACCAGTGTAATTTTGATCACGCACGACCTCGGTGTGGTTGCGGGTATGACGGACCACTTGATCGTAATGTACGCCGGCAAGGTTTTTGAACAGGCGCCCACCACGCACATGTTTGCCTTGCCGGCTAATCCCTACACCCGCGGCTTACTGCGTTCAGTGCCCGATCCGATGGCCCAACAAGGCGAACTCTACCAGATACCCGGATCGCCGCCGGACGTGGCCCACTTGCCGCCGGGTTGCCCGTTTGCACCGCGCTGCTATCGCGCCGAAGAGATCTGCCAACGCGAGTTTCCACCGATGGTGCAATTAACTGCCGAGCACTCATCGCTGTGCCATTTCGCGCAGGAAGTTTACGAGGAATCGAAGCTGGCGGTCGCGGCAACTGAACCGCTGGGCGAAGGAGTGAGCTGAGTAGATGGGAACGCCTAACAATGAATTGACCAGCAGTGGCTGGGCCGTGCCGCCCCTTGCGAGTGTCACGGGTGAACCGTTGCTGGCGATTCGCGACTTGAAGGTTCACTTCAAACTGGCCGGGAGAAGCAAAGGGATCGTGAAAGCGGTTGACGGCGTGACGCTGGATATCGCCGCCGGTGAGACGCTCGGTCTGGTGGGCGAATCCGGTTGCGGTAAGTCGAGTCTCGGTCGTGCCATCCTTCGTCTCACCGAACCAACATCGGGACAAGTAATTTATCGCGGTCGTGACCTGGCGCGGTTAACGCAGAAGGAGATGCGGCAGCACCGGCGGCAGCTGCAAATAATTTTCCAGGATCCTTACGCTTCGTTGAACCCACGAATGACGGTCGGCCAGATCGTGGGCGAGCCGCTGGAGACTTTCAAACTGGCCCAGGGGCGGGAAGCGGAAACCCGCGTGCAGGAACTACTCGAAACAGTGGGCCTGAGCAAGCGATTCAGCAAACGCTTTCCCCACGAATTCTCCGGCGGCCAGCGCCAGCGCATCGGCATTGCGCGCGCACTCGCGGTTGATCCGGATTTCATCGTAGCCGATGAACCGATTTCCGCGCTGGATGTTTCCATCCAGGCGCAGATTATGAATCTGCTTGAACGGCTGCAGCGGGAAAAGAATTTGACCTACCTGTTCATCTCTCACGACCTCCGCGCTGTGCGACATGTTTCTGATCGCGTCGCCGTAATGTATCTCGGGAAGCTGGTTGAAATCGCCGAAGCAAAAACTGTTTACGCTGACCCGCTAATGCCTTATACGCGGGCGTTGATCTCGGCCGTGCCCGTGCCTGATCCCAAAGTGGAAGCGCTGCGACAACGAATTGTCCTGGAGGGCGACGTCCCCTCGCCAATCGATCCACCTTCCGGCTGTCGTTTTCACACGCGCTGTCCCTATGCGATTCAGACTTGCACGGAGGTGTCGCCGCCGCTCGTCGAGATCAAGCCCGCACACTTTGCCGCGTGCATTCGCATCAGCCCGGACCAGCCCGATATCGAACAGGTCGCTCCCGGCGCGGCCCCCGGATTGGACGCTGCCGTGGCTGCAGCCGGTCAGCCAGTCGTCGCCTAACCACCTTCAACCTCAGTCCGCCTGCGCCGCATAAATCAGATGAAATGCATGCGCCATTGGTCGTTTACCAGAAGGGTACGTTGTTTTGTCGTCGGCGGAAATCTGCTTACCTGACAATTAGCGCGTTATTCCCGCCCGATCTGCGTCGGGTTTTAAGTTAGTGAATTTCAATGTTTGCGGCGAAACTACCGGTTCGCTTAACTGAAGACAGGCCAGGTAACCGTCATTTGATGACCCCTCGGAAAGCACAGTCAAAGCAGTCTCAACAGGCGACGCGTCGCGGCGGTGGACCGCAACCAGCGATCGTCCAGGAGCATCGCGAAGACGCTCCCGTCAACTGGCCTGCAACTCAAGACGCTCTGGCAGCCGAGGCAGGACTCTCAATCTTACTCGTCGACGGACACCAACCGCCGGCGTTGGTTACTTCACACAACAACTCAATCTGTCGCGCATTTCAGACGTCGCCCGAACACGTCAGCCTTTGCGATCCTTATTGCGGCGATGCGCACCGGCGCGCTTTGGCCGCAGGTTCGGCGGTGCAATACCAGTGTCATGCCGGACTCCACTGCGTCGCGTTGCCGGTGGAAATCGGCGGGACGCAGAACCTGGCGGCGATTGGCGGCCGCGCGTTTCAAAACACTTCCGATTACCGTTCGCTCATTGAACGCTTCCGGGCAGGCGAACTCAATAGCTTGCTGGACAGCAATCCTTTCACGAATGTCATCTTCGCGGAAGACGCAAGACTCGATCGTCTCGCCGAGCGAATCACGAAAACTGTGCGCAACTTCAACCGAGCGAACAACGACTCGTCTAATTCACTCCTGGCGGCAGCAACCAGCGAAGCTGTGGGTGCGGCACAAGACGCAACGGGCGCAGTTGCCCGTCGACAGATGCAATCGGGAAGTCCGCCAGTTGATTCCTTTGCGCGATTGCCTGACTTGCGGCTCGAGGTAGAGCGCCTGCGCGGTGAACTCGAACATCGTTCGCAACTGGCCGAATCGCTACAGAGGTTTCTGGCGCGCATCAGCACGCGCGATCCGGCGCGCACCTATGACGCCATCCTTAACCATTCGCGAGAATTGCTCCAGGCCGAGCGTGCGTCGCTCTGGCTTTTCGATGAGAGTTCCAACGAGATTAGTCTGAAGTCGGCAGTGGGGTTCGCGACCGCTGAGCCGCCAAAACCGGCGCGACTGGGTGAGGGGATTTCCGGCAAAGTGCTGGAATCTGGGACGCCGCTTGTGGTGGCGAGCATCGAGCAGACGGAGTTGACTCCCGCGCCGCCGGAACGAAGGTACAAGACCAAATCGTTCATTAGTTATCCGATCACCATGGGCCGCCGAAAGATTGGCGTACTTAATGTCGCCGACAAAGTGGGTGGCGAAAACTTCGACGATGTTGACTTGAGTTTGTTGGAGATTGTCGGTCCGCAAATCGCCATTGCCCTCGAACGAGCGGAATGGCAGGAGCGCGCTACGCAGTTTCAGTTAATGTCGATAACCGATCCGCTCACCGGCTTGCTCAACCGCCGCTATCTCGAAGAACGATTGACCGAGGAGTTAAATCGCTCGCAACGATACCACTACGCCATGAGTTGTTTGATGATCGACATCGACGACTTCAAAACCTACAACGATCAAAACGGCCATCAGGCCGGCGACGACGCGCTGAAGATCACGGCCCACGCGCTAAAGGCAACCCTGCGTTCAGCCGATGTGGCTTGTCGCTACGGCGGCGAAGAGTTTTGCGTGCTGCTCCCGCAAACCTCCCTCAGCGAAGCGGCAACGATCGCCGAACGCATGCGTCAACGAGTCATGGAAACCGACTACCCTTACGGCCAGAACCAGCCGCGCGGAACGGTCAGCATCAGCATCGGCGTCTCCACTCTTGCGACCCAGATCAATACCGCCGAAAGCGTCATCGCGGCCGCTGATCGGGCCCTGTATCGGGCCAAACATTTAGGCAAGAACCGGATTGAATTTTTCGACGACAGTGTCATTAATCCGATGGCCACCAAATGAATCAAGAACGTTCGGCACCAGTACGACAGATTCTGGGCCGCGTAAAGCGCGACGAGTATGTTGGCCGCGACGCGGAAAGCGCACGGCTGATTAAGCACGCCCTTCGTTCGGCACAGCAACCGCGGGGCGTCGCTGCCCAATCTGGCGGTGGACTCTTGGTTTTAGCTGCGCCGCTTGCCGGCGTCTCAGAGTTTCTGCGCCAGGGATACGACCAGTTATTCAGCCGGCGCGAAGTAGCGCCGATCTACTTCGCCCTGCCGCGGACCGGAGTTACTGCCGTCAGCGCCGCAATCGAATTCTTGAATACCTTCCTATTGCAGTACCTCGCCTACCGCCGGGACGAACCGGCCCTTTGCAATCTCTCACTCACTCTGGACGACCTGATCCAGCTCGCGCCCGCCGCCGACCTGACCTGGATCGAAGAGGTGGTTGAGAGTTATAAGCGTCATCGCTTCGGCAACAACGACAGCGATCTAGTGCGCTTTTGCTTGACCGCACCGGACCGCGTGCCGGCACAGCACGGCTGCTTCGTGATGTTTGACGCCGTCTACTTGAGTAATTTTGCCGATACTGATGTGTCGCTCGCGTCGGAAATTATTCGCGCCCTGACGGCCTCGCGTTTTTCTTTCACGCTCGCTGGTCTGCGGCGTGAAGTACTGGCGGCGGTGGAACGTACCGGCGCCAACACGGACACGCTGGAGATTTTACGATTTGAAACGCTCGCGGAAGCAGACGCGCGCGAGCTTACAACCTCCGCCGCACGCCGCTTCAACGTTGCGCTAAACGACGAAACCAGGGATTTGCTGTGCCAGCAACTCGAGGGTAGTCCGTTTTTGATCGTCGCCCTATTGCAGGCGGCGCGAGACAAAAGCGTTTCTCTTGATTCCTATTTCTCTTGCGAACGTCTTTACGTGGACGAGTTGATGGGTGGCTGGCTGCAGCGCTACTTTAGCGCACTGCTCGAACAGGCGGCGCCCGAACCGGAAGTCCGGGCGGCAGTGATTCGCCTGCTTTGCGAAGCTGTGCCTGAGGGTAGCCGGACGGCATCATTTGCCGCCTGGCGCAAACGCCTGCGCCTGGCTGGTCCAGAAGTCGCGGTACTCTTGCGCACGCTACACGTTCAGGAACTCGTCAACTGTGACGGCGAAAATGTTGACGTCAGCGGCGGCTCCGAAGTTTGGAAAGACTATCTGCGCACTCGCTTCCGGTTGGACGCACTGCGTGAACCGCGCGCACTGGTCGTCGCCGATGTGATGGCCGCGGCACTTAAGCGCGCGCCGCAGTCCGTAGCGCGACGCTATCGCAGTGCTGCCAGTCCGCGTCTGCGCGAACTGGTGGGCCAGTTCAACTCTCAGCGCGTACCGCAGGCGTTATTTGATTACGCGTCGTTCTCCGCCAGTTTCACGGGAGCGACAGATGAAGAAGTGCAGGCTGGGATCGAGGAAGGTCCGGAGTTGCAACTGCCCCAGGTATTCCATGTCTCAGCCGGAGTTTCTCTCAGCGCGGAGTTGCAACGTTTCGGGGAGGAGAATTCGGTGGTGGCCCGTGCGTTTGAAAAGGCCGGCTACACGGATGCCAGCGAAGTTGCGTGGCTGGTGGCCCGGCTTGATAGCAAACTCGCGGCCGACGGGCTACTCGTCCGCGAGTGGTGTGAACGTTTGCGGCGCTTGGCGCAACAGCTGGGATTTCTGCGAACGCAATTCTGGCTAATTTCCAATGAAGGGTTCGACGAAGACGCGCTTCACGTGCTCCGGGAATTCGCCGCTTATGGTTCCAGTCAACAGCAGCTGGATCTCCTGAGTGCGCGCTTGAATGAGCGGGTCACGCCGGAACCTTCCGCTGGCGCCGCCGAGGAGTTTGAACTGGTTCTGCCGATGGGGAGCGACAATGAACTCTTGGCTGCAACCGCGGTCGAACAAGTCGCGCGACGCTTTCAGTTTAGTCCGGAAGCGATCAACCAGATCAAGACCGCGGTAGTCGAAGCATGTATCAACGCGTCGGAGCATAGCCTGAGTCCGGACCGAAAAATTTATCAGCGGTTCCGAGTTGAAAATGATAAATTGGTGATTACTATTGCGAGTCGCGGTATCGTGCCGGCAAATATCCAGGGGCCGCCTGCGGCCGGCAAGGGGCTAGAGCAGGAGCGACAGCGCGATCAGCGTCGCGGCTGGGGACTGGAACTCATCATGACGTTAATGGACGAGGTTGAATTCGAGCGCGTCGACGAAGGCACCAGCTTGCGCATGACGAAGTATCGCCGGCGCAGGTCGTAAAGCCAGCGGTTAGTTTGCGTGCTTACGCGCGCGGAAGGGAAGCACTTGGGGGAAGCAATCAAGTCAAATGTTCGTTCGCATTGCGTCGGCACCACGGCGGTTGTTTACGCGAGCGACTACCTTAACAAGCTGACCGGCGAACGCATCGAGCGCGAGTGTAAGAAACAGCTCGACTCCGGCGCCCGCGCCCTCGTGATCGACTTCAGCGATACCGAGTTGGTGAATAGTATCGGCATCTCCATTCTGCTTGGCATCATCGACATCGCGGAAAAGAGTGGCGCGCTCGTCGTGTTTTCGGATGTCAACGACGAGACGGTGCAATTATTCGAAATGCTGGGACTGACACGCCACGTCGTGCTCGCGAAGGATGAACAGGAAGCGATCTCCGGTCTGGCAACGCCTCCGACGCAAAGCCACATTATCGGCCACTAAGCTTTACCCGGGCAGTTCAGAGTTCGAGTCTCCAGTTTGCGCTTTGTGGAAGCAGCAAAAAGTATGAACTCTGAACTACTTGTCTTCGGCGAACCTTTGCCCTCTGCGTTAAAATTCCTACGTTCCTTTACCGTCTTAATTCTCTGGTCAATGTTATAGTTTCCGCGCATGGAGCCAAACACTCAGAAACTGATTCATTCGTTCGGCGCCCTCGCTGACCTCGGGCAGGAGATCGCCGACACCGGCGACTTCATCGAGATGGTGCGCACGTCGCTGCACTTGTTGCTGGGTACGCTCGCGATCCGTCGCGGCGCTGTCGTCGAATGTCCGTCGCATCTGGACCAGACAAATCCGCTCGCGCTCTGGGGGCTGGGTGAGGGTTACGAGGCGCGGTTCAGTGTGGACGATGAAACGAAGGCAGCGTTCCTGGCCTGCGAAACAGGGGCGGTGGCCGTGCACACCAGCGCGGCACATGAGCCGTCGTTGGTAAGTTTTCTCGCGGCGCATGAAGCGGAGTATCGCGAGCAGCTGATCGAGTTAATTGTGCCGATGATCGTGCGGGGTGATCTCACCGGACTTGTCCTGCTGGGTGGCAAGGCGAGTGGCGAACCTTTCAACGCAGACGACATTGAAGTGATTCGTTCGATGGTGCGACACATCGGCGTCGGCATTCACACGCATCGCTTGCTGGCGGAAGTGAAGCAGCAGGCGGAAGAAAACCGCCGGCTCTATTTCGACCTGCGCGCCATTTATCGCGACACGGTACGCGCCTTTGCCGCGGCCATCGATATCAAGGACAAGTATACGCAGGGACATTCTGATCGCGTCGGCAAGTATAGCGAGATCATCGCGCGCGAACTCGGTTTCGCGGAAGAAGCGGTGGAGGGTATGGCCATCGCCGGTTACCTGCACGACGTCGGCAAGCTGGTGGTGGAGCGCGACATCATCAATGCGCCTTACCGGATCGATGCGAAACAGTCGAGCGAGTTGAACCGGCATCCGGGCGCCGGCTTCGAAATTCTTTCCCCGATCAATCATCCCTATGCCGACATCCCGCTGTCCGCGAAGTATCACCACGAACGCATGGACGGGCGCGGTTACCCGGACGGCTTGACGGACACCCAGATTCCACTTGGCGCGAAGATCGTGACCGTCGCGGATTCATTTGACGCGATGACGACCGACCGTCCGTACAAGAAGCGGCGCACCTTTGACGAAGTGGTCCATGACCTGCGACGCAACACGGGTACGCAGTTTGATCCGGTGATCGTGTCCGCCTTCTGTCGCGCGCTGCTGAAGGAATTAAACGGTGAAACCAGGGAAAGAAAGTTTCTGAAGATGCTCGGCAAGAATTATCTCGACGCCCGGAAAGATGCACCACTGCTGGTCCAACTGCTATCCGAACTCGACGCGACCACTCAGTCCGCCGCCGCCGGCGGCTGACGGCGAAAGCTGCACTTCGCCACCAGTTTCAGCGCCCCAGCCGATAGGCAATGCAAGATGCCCGGCATTTTCCTAAAAGCAGGAGAAATACACATGTGCTGGCTACAACCTCAGGGCTGGACTACTATCAAATCTCAAAGAATGCACAGAGACTGAATAGGCGTTAGGCTGGGCAGCTACGATTCGACTGTCCATTTTGCATCGTTTACGAGGCTCTCAAGCAAACCATCTGGCGCTGAGCTACCTGGGTTGGATGCGGAGGACGAAGTTGCAGATTGCGATCTTTTGATCGGCCTGGACTTCGGTGCGTTCTTCGCGCGGGAGTTCGCGGCCGCCGACGAGTGTAGGGTTACGGCCTTTCGGAACCAGCCAGTAGCGGCCGTCGTTCTCGCGTGTGAGGAGGGCGTGTACGCGGCTGATCTCCGGGTCACCCTTCAAGGGCAAGTCCACGGTTATCGAACGTGAGCCACGCCCAATTGTGATCTCCGGCTTAGTGATCGGCACGACCGATTCGCGCACGCCATCTTTCCAAACCTCAATCGTGTAGAGTTCCTTGATGCGCGGCCGCACCACGGTAGCCTCGTTCAACTCACCGGTGCCGCCGGACTCGCTATCGCCGCGAGTGCCGTCGGCGCGCTCACGAATCGTGTCGTTGAAATTTACTGCCGCTGCTCCCGGCGAACCTGACTGAGGCGCACTCACGCGCGCATTCACCTGCGTGTGACCACTCTCCGTTTCATCCCAAACAGCCTGCACGCGAAACTGGCCCTTCTCGAGCGTGCCGTCCACACGCAGTTCGACTGCAAACGACTTGGCCGCCAGCTGGTTCGAACCACTTAACTCTTTGGCGCGTTCGGAGAGTACGTGAAACAAACCCTGCTCGAGTCCGCGGCGCTTGTCACCCTGCCAGTCTTTATCATCTTCGGAACTGAGGTAGACCACGTATTCACGCGGAATGTAGGTGAGCCCGCCGGGCGGCGTAAACATCTCACGCTGCATCACGGCCTCGACCTCACGCGCGATCTTCACCAGAAACTCTTCCCAGACGCGGCGCGGTTTTGAGTGTTCGTCAGCAGCTTCGAGCAGGTCTTCACCCTGCTCACCGTCGATCCATTTGCGAATTGATTCAATCAAGCCCATAGGTGGTGAATAGTAAATGGTAAATGGTAAATAGTTAAGTGCGGAGCGATCAGTCAAACTTTACAAATCGTTTGTTGATCCAGCCGCGATCGGAAAGGAACGGATTCGTTTTTGGTCTGCCATGCTCCAGCACCTGGATCTCATACCAGTTATCCTCCGCAGACAGAATCTTCACGCGTGAACCCGCCTCAGCCACGCCAATCGGCGCCTTGCCCGAACTCGCGTCCGGTCGCAGATTCACGTCCGTTGTTGTAACACCTTCACGTCCGATTACAAAAACCTCGGTCATCTGCGGCACGCGCACAAAGGGGTTCCAACGCGTGGTGACATACTTGTGCGTCGCCAGCAACATGAAAGCGAAAAGCCCAATCAAGATCGCAGCCGCGACCCAGGGTCGCAGGCGTCGTTCAGTTACGGGTCGCCGCCGATGACGCGCGCGCGACTCCGCAACTTTCTCGTTGCGAGCTGTGTCAGGCAGCGCGGAGATGCGTGCCTTGGCCGACGAGCCGCCCTCGCGCGAGCGTACCTTCGGCAGAGCACTTACCGGCACCACAATCTTCGGGCGCTTGGCCGCCGCCTCCTCCGCGTAGCCAAGGGCAGCGGGAGTTGCCGGCGCGTTGACTGGCTCGAAACGCGGGCGCGGCGGAGCTTCTGAAAACCCCTCGGGCTCGATGGTCAGATCGGAAGTGGGCCGGTGCCGCACTTCATCAGGCGTGGCGCCAAGCATCCGCGTTGGCGGCATGGCAGCGTCGGAAAACGCGTACCAGAACTCTGGTACGGTTTGATAACGATCAGAGGGTCGAATCTGGGTAGCCTTTTGCAGGACCTTGAGTAACGGCGCCGACCAATAGTGTTCACTCACCCCGGCGGGTAGCGACTGAATCGCATGTTGCGCGAAGCGGCGGGGAGACTCGCCGGCCAAAAGGGTGTAGGTAGTTTTGGCCAGCGAATAGATATCTGCGGCGGGAGTTAGATGTTCGCGCCCGGCGGCGATCGCGCCGAGGTCAAGTGAGCCGGTCTGGACCAAAGGATTATGTTCCGGCGCCGAGTAAATGTTTGTGCCCACGCGCGTGATAGCGCCCTCGGTGGCTTCCAAACGCGCCACTCCGAAGTCGGCGATCTTTACGACTTCACGGTCGGCAGTAAGTAACAGGTTTTGCGGTTTGATGTCGCGATGAATCACGCCACATTCATGGGCATAGGCAAGCCCCGAACAGACCTGCTCGAGATAGAACAGCGTGCGTTCGATCGAGAGCGCCTGCTGGCGCGCGAGCGCCGACATGTCACCGCCGGAAAGATACTCGAGCACGATGTAATGAAACGTCGTCCCGGCCAGGTCGATAGCGGTGCCATGGCCCAGCCGGTTGATGATGTTGGGATGACGCACGCGATCGAGCGCAACCGCTTCGTTCTGAAAGTTGGCAATCAGGGTGTGTTCGAGATCGTGCTCGGGGGTGTCCTGAAGGAAAATGTTCAGGGCTTTGATTACCACCGTTTCGGGAGCGCCATCGGCGGCGGCGTTATCATGAGCTACATAAATTTCCGCATAGCTGCCGCGGCCGAGACATTCAATGATGTCGAAGCGACCGTCCAGCCTGCTTTGTTGTAGCTTGAGTTCCGGCATTAGTTTGCGCTCAAGGCGCTACGGCGCGCTGTTGCTCTTAACGAATGTCGTCCGAAGGGGGACAGCCCGTCAAAAAACGTACTAGGGGGACAGGGATGGTGAGGCCAGGGGTGAAGCAGAGGACGATGGTTGCCGCAGAACTTCATCAAAACGCGCCAGGGCCGCAGGCTTGTCTTTATCGGACTTCAGGGCAACCGCGGCGAGACCCAGGGCGGCCTCCTTTTTCAGGGTAGCGTTGGCTTGAGGAGAAACCAGACTTGCTTTCGTAAGCGCGGCATCGAAAGCCCGCGCGGCCTCGTCGCTGTTGCCGGCCAGCAAGGAAGCGCGTCCATAGAGGTAAAGAAACTCGGCATCATTTGAGTCGAGTGGGGCGCTCAGTGCTTGCCGGGAAAGTTCGCTGGGCAACCGGCTCGCAAGCCAAACGTTCGGATCGTTATCGACTTCACGCCGGCCGCGTTCAAACTTCAACAGCGGATCGTCGCCGGTCACGGGTGCGATGGTCGGCGAAGCCACGGCGCTGACATTTTCGCTTTGATCGAGATAGGGAATGGTACCCTTGTATTTCCGTCCCGCATAAAAGACGCCGGCCAGCACCCCCAGCAACAACACAAACAGGAAGAGCCGAGTCATGGTCCGTTCGATCCCGCTTCTCGCGTGCGGCGGTGCGCCTACCTCCAAACGGTTTTCAATCGGATTAGCCGAGGACGGAATCGTGGCGAGCGGCGAAGCCGTTTCGGCGAACGCCGTGGCGGGAAAGGCCACGCGCGAAGGTGGCAGAAAACTATCGGCCGGCACCGCCGCGGGCGTTGACTCGGTGTTAGGGGTCTCGAGCGTGACCGGCGGGACAGGCGTTTCCGGTGAAATAGTCTTCTCCAGATCTTCGTGGCGGTCGCGCGCGGAAATCGCCTGGCCGACACGCACGACTATGGCAGTCAGGTTGTCTTCCGCGCCGCGTTCATAACAGATGCGCTTGAACTCTTCACAGAGCGTGGCGAGATCGTCATGCGTAATCAACAACTGTCTTAACTCATGGTCGGGAATGTGACGCGTAATGCCGTCCGTACACAGCAGAAACTCAGTGCCGTCAGCGATCTCGATCACTTTCAGGTCGACCTCAACATCACTTTCGGCGCCCAATGCCCGGCTGATCACATTTTTGCTGGGATGATGCGCGGCTTGTTCCGCCGTCATGCGTCCGGCACGGACTTCCTCCTCGACGACCGAATGATCGTCAGTCTCGCGCAGCAGTTGTCCGGCGGGCGTAAGTCGATACAAACGCGAGTCGCCGACATGACCAATAGTCGCGCGGTTGCCTTTTACATGGAGGCCGACGATGGTAGTGGCCATCATGGAAAACTTGGCGTGGTCCTGGGCCATCTGGTGAATCGACGCGTTGGCGCGCTGAATCGCAAGCTCCATCAAGTCTTCAATGTCGGCGCCCTCGAGTTGGTGACGAAACGCTTCGTCGAGTACTTCAATCGCAGTTTGCGACGCAACTTCACCCGCCTCCGCGCCGCCGACGCCGTCGGCAACGGAAAAAATTCCCCGGGCACTGTCCGCCAGAAAAGAGTCTTCGTTCAAAGGACGCTTTTGGCTCAGTCCACGATCGGTGACTACAGCGGAGTGGATCGCTGGGCTCGGGCCGGAATTAGTTGCGTGATTATCAGGCTGGCTCATTCGACCGCCTCCAGTTTCAAGGAAGACCGCGGCTGGCCACCGGGACCTTTGGCGAGCACCCGGTCGCGTGCGTTGCGATGGGAAAAAGCCATCAGCATGCCCAGCATCGCAAAGCTGGTGATTAGACTAAAGCCTCCGTGGCTGACAAAAGGCAAAGTGATTCCGGTCATTGGCAAAGCCCGCAGGATGCCGCCCATATTAACGAGCGCCTGGAAACCCACGAACGCGGTCAAGCCGGCGGCGCAAAGTTTGGTAAACATATCACGCGCGTCGAGGGAAGTACGAACACCGGCAATTACGAAAATAATGATCGCCAGAATTACGATCGCACCACCTGCGAGACCTTCCTCTTCCGAGATTGCCGCGTAGACGTAATCGGAATCGGCGATCGGGATAACTTCAGGATAGCCCAGGCCCAGGCCGCGGCCGGTGGCCTTGCCCGAAGCGATGCCAAAGATCGCTTGCGCGGGTTGAAATGCGAGCTTGTCAAACCAGACGTCGACGTTGACGATCTTCTGCATCGCCGGACTTTGATCGGCAAGTTCTTTCAACTTCGGATCCTTGTCGACGGCGTCCTGGAAGTCCTTCTTCCACCACGACTGTTCAGGCGACGGCGGGTCGAAGCCGTCAAGCCAAAGATGAAAACGCTGCTGAATGCGAGACGGCAGCATTGCTTGAACCGGGCGCGCAACCGTCGGCAACAGCGGTACTTTTTCCTGCACATCCCGCGGCAGTGCGCCGACGACCAGAATGCTGATGACCAGGAAAACAGAACCCACGAATAAGAGCAGTTGCGGCCAACGCCTCACGGCAACGAGATACAAAGTGGTGTAGGCGCCACTGAAGATCAACATTTGCCCGAAGTCCTTCAGCGCGAAGAACGGCACAAACGGCATCATCGCCATGACGAGCAGGGGCACGATGTCACGCGCGCGCGGAATGCCCCAATAGGTTTCGGCGAGGTCTTTGTAGCGTGCCGTCAGGATGCCGGCGAACCCAAGCAGGAAGGGAATTTTAGACGGTTCCCAGGGCGTCATGTTTCCCAGCGCTTTACCGGCGCTGGAGGTAACCACCGCGCCGGCCAAAGGCACCAGCGTGAGCAGCACAATGATGAAACTGTTGCGCTGAATCCAAAGCAGAAAGCCGTCGCGTACACAGAACGAATAGGCCAGACCAAAAGCAATGAAAGAGAAGATGGGAATCCAGGTGTAACTGGAAGTAAGCGCCTGGCCCAGGCTGTAGTTTGACGGAACCCTGGGGAGTTGTTCGATGTCGATGGCCTGGGCCGGAGTCGGCGGCAGGCCCATGAGTTGTTTCTTAACCGGATCGTAATTTTCGATAATGTAGCGAGTGCGCAGCGCTTCCATCTTTGCCTGGCGCGCCTCCGCCTTGTTGCGGGCGTTGTATTCCGGGTCGCTGTAGAGTCGATACTGAATCAGCATGCCGACGGAGAACAGCAGCACGGCGGCGGTAAACAATATCCAGTTGCCGCTGTAACGCATGAAGCGCGAGAGCCAGATCACGAGGATGAAGATGGGCATAAACATCAGCAAGTCGCGCAACGCGCCGATGATTGAGGTCTCGTAGCCGCGCAGTAACGCGGCGCGGTGTACGCCCCAGTAGCCTACCACTTCAAAAATCAGCAGCAGCAGAATAATCAGAAGATGGGAAGAAGCGCGATTTTTCATTGCTGGTTAATCAGTAATCCAATTGGCACTCAGATTCTTCGGCCCAGGGACTAAACGTTTCTAGCGAAAAAATCGATCCAGGATCTTCTTACTGCAGCGGTGTTGCGCGTGCGCGCGGTTGCCGCTGGCTTCCGGGTTGGGCCGGCGGCGGCGCCGGCGGGTTTGCGTTTACACCTTTGAAATATCCCAGGTCCTTCGCTTTCAGTACCAACGCCGCGGCGATCGGCGCCGCTGACTTCGACCCGTAGCCGCCGCCTTCGACGATGATAGCGATTGCCAACTGCGGGCGTTCCAGCGGAGCAATGCACAAAAACCAGCCGTCAATTCGCGGGTGCTCTTCGTCCATCATCGTCTCTTCATACTCGCGAATGATGTTCCCCTTGTTGTCTTTCTCCACCCGGTGCCGCGTTTTTACTTCGCCCGTTTTCGGATCGTATACCGGCTCAATTTTTTGCGCGGTGCCGGTCTTGCCGCCGGTGTTAATGCCGGCCGCTTTTACCGGTGCGAAGACGCCGCGGGCGGTGCCGCTTGGGCCGCCCGTAACCAAACCCATGATGCCTCGCAGGGTGGCGGCCGTTTGCGGCGGCATTACTTGCTGAAACATTTCCGGCGCGCGATCGAATTCGATCTTCGGCTTCATCAGACGACCGTCCATGTTGGCGATGGCGGAGGCGGCGAGCGCCATCTGAAAAGGAGTCATCTGGCCCGCGTAACCCTGGCCGTAACCCATCAACGCCAGGTCATAGCGCGTGACCTGCTTGCCTGTGACGATCGTCGCTTCGCGAGGCGCGAGTGCACGCTTCACGGCATCACTACTGGCATTCCAAAGCTCCGGTTCGCGCCGGCCGCGCAACGCCTCAGCGGGAGTATCGTAGGTGCCGATACCGAGTAGCTGCGCGGCGTGTTTCAAACGCTCCGGCCCGAGCTTGACGCCCATCTGCGCGAAGTACTGGTTGCAGGAAACTTCATAAGCCTCGGCGATCCCGATGTGCCCGTGCACTTCTCCGGCGCCGCCGTCATCGAAAATAACGTTCGCGCCCGGCGCCGCGTAATAGCCGCCACCGCTACAGGTAAACTCCGTATTCTGTTCACCGGCGAGAAACGCCGCCGTCATAGTTACGGTTTTGAACGTGGAACCGGGAATGTAGTAGGCGCCCAGCGCGCGACTCACGAGCGGGCGATCGCGCTGGTTGGCCTCGAGCTTTATCCAGGTAGTTTCGTCGTCGACTTGCTTCAGACTGTAGGAAGGCTCGCTATACATCGCCAGCAGTTCGCCCGTTTGCGGATTGAGAACTACGACCGCGCCGTGCTTACCCTTCAGTTGGTCCATGGCCGTCTGCTGCAAATCACGATCGATGGTCAGGCGCACGTCCTTGTTTCCGTTAGACGCGACCGCCTGGCCTTTGACAACCTCGAGCGCTTCCGGGAGTGCGCCGCTCTGCACGCCAAACAACGCGCGTTCCAACCCTGGGTCGCCGCGGTCAGAACCGAAAATCTGGGCCATCGCCTGGTCCATCGGATAGTCGCGGTAGATGTTGCCGCCCGCATCGCGGCGGTAGAGAGCGAGTGCGTTGTCGAGTTTGCCGCTGCGGTCCAGGATCCAGCCGCGCAGAGTCGATTCCGAAAGACGGCGGTTACGCAGGTCCTTGTAGCTCAGCTCCTGAAACTTCTCGTTGCTTTCCGGCGCGTAATGCGTCCAGTAGACATGAAATCCAAAGACGGTGAGCGCGAGCATTACAAAAATCCAACGCAACCCGCGCAACCCGCGATTCGTGGAAGTTGAACCAAGCCGGCGCCGGACTTCTTGCGGCAAATCATCCGGCACAGCAGCGGCAACGGTCACACCGCGCCGGCGATTAATGAAAAGCGAAACAAGCAGCAGCAGGATGATGACGAGGAATCCGCCGAGATAAACGAGGGTGAGCAGTGCGGGCGTCTTTTCCGGCACATTGACGATCGTGGGCGTGGGCGTCGCCGCTTGCAGTAAAAACAGAAGGAGCATTTCGCGATTTATCCGTTCTCTTCGCTTTTACGAAAGCGTACTTCAACGTCGCCGAATCCGACGACGTCGCCTGCTTCGATCTGGCGCGCCTCGCCGTAAGCAATCCGGCGCCCGTTTATAAAAGTTCCATTTGTCGATCCCGTGTCGGCCACCAGCAAAGTGCCCTGCGGATTCAACATGATGGCGGCGTGAATCTTGGACACGCTGGCGTCGTTTAAAGAAAGTTCGTTGTCAGGGACCCGGCCCACACTGAGTCGCTTACCACCGGGCTTCAATGCCAGCGCGATCTCGTTTGCCCTTTGACCGATGGTCACGCGCGCGATCAGGTGTACGTCGGGAATTTTTTCGAAAGGGCTGCGGTGCGGAATTTCGAAGGCGGCGGCGCGCTTGGCTTCGTCAGCCAGGCGCAGTTCGTCTTCAAACTCGCCGAACGTGGGGTCGACGGAGATGCCGGTAGTAAAGATGTCGACTTCAGTTTCAACTTTCATCGTCGCCATGGTGCGATAGCGATGATCGTTTATGTGGTCGATGGCGGCGGCGAGAATTTCGTGTTCCAGGTCTTTGATGATTTCCGGAGGAGCTTCGGTGTGCGTACCCCATTCGACCTTGAGCTTGAGGTGGTGCGGCGCAATGCGACCCTTCCTTCCTTCGTCGCGCACGCGCTCGTCGATGAGCTTCTTCATCCGCTCGATGAGTTGAGAAGTAGTGAGTCCACCCTTCGGCGCAATCGTGCGACCAAATTTGCGATCGACTACGTCGCCCATGCCTTCCAGTACGCGCCGCAGCAAGCGTTCAGGCAGGGCTTCCTCTCGCTTCTTTTTCGTCCCTGGCTTTTCCGGTTCAGTCATGAAACCCTATTCGTGTTGCGGACCACCGGCTTGCAATCCAGCTCTACCACCCGGTGCAAAAAACGCAGTCCAGCTTGACTGCGCGTTTGAAAGCAAAACTTGATAACTTGGAACGATGCTATTCTAACCGAAAGCGTTTCGGGTGAGTAGGCCAAAATCCCGCCTGAGAATTTGACGCGGGGAACTCGTGGCTTACCTATGGCCGCCGACATCCTGTTCGCACCCGTGAGCAGCAGCAATCGCGCAAGAGTTGGGAGACTTCGGAATGAAGAGCGACCACAAACAACTTAAGAAGGATTATCAGCAAAGCTTGCGGCCCATGGGCATTTTCCTGATTCGCAACAACCGCACCGACCAGGTGTTTCTTGGTTCGAGTACGGACTTACCCGGCACCATCAACCGGCATAAGTTTCAGCTGACGGCGGGCGGTCACCCTAACAAAAAGTTACAGGCCGACTGGAATGAACTGGGTGAACAGAATTTCGCTTTCGAGATTGTTGATGAACTCACTGCGGAAGCGGGCGTCAAACGCGACTACCGTGAGGAACTGCGAGTGCTCGAAGAGATGTGGTTGGAAAGGCTCAAGCCTTTCGGCGAACGCGGCTACAACATTGTAAAGCTCAGTCGTGCGGAACTGCTCCGGCGCATAGCAGCCAACTCGCGAGAG
>JAVEEA010000104.1 GCA_030840675.1 Pyrinomonadaceae bacterium | reverse complement strand
TTCAAACCTGGCGCAACGCGAGTGCCGAAGAGCGTGCGCAGTTGTTATTTCGCACGGCCGCGATCGTGCGCGAACGCAAGCACGAATTGTCAGCCTGGATGATTCACGAAGTGGCGAAGAGTTGGGCTGAAGCGGACGGCGACACCGCCGAGGCCATCGACTTTCTCGAGTTTTACGGTCGCGAAATGTTGCGTTACGCGGGCGAACAACCTCTCGTGAAGCTGGCGGGCGAGGAAAACAAACTCGACTACATTCCGCTCGGCGTAGTGGCTGTGATTCCACCCTGGAACTTTCCGCTCGCAATCATGGCGGGCATGACTACCGCGGCCGTAGTGACTGGCAATACAGTCGTTTTGAAACCGTCCTCCGACTCACCGACGATCGCTTACAAGTTTTTCGAAATTCTCGAAGAGGCGGGCTTGCCGGCGGGCGTCGTTAATTTCATGACCGGCTCGGGGGCGGAAGTGGGCGACGTCGTAGTGGATCATCCCAGGACGCGCTTCATCGCGTTCACCGGTTCGATGGAAATCGGCTTGCGAATCAACGAGCGCGCGGCGAAGGTCCACGAAGGACAGCTATGGATCAAGCGCGTGGTCGCGGAGATGGGCGGCAAGGACGCGATCATCGTCGCGGACGACGCGAACCTCGACGAGGCTGCGACTGGAGTGGTGCAGTCAGCGTTCGGCTTCCAGGGACAGAAGTGTTCCGCGTGTTCCCGCGCGATTATTGACGCACGCGTTTACGATCGGATGTTGGAAAAGATCGCCGAGCGCACGGCGACGATTAAGACCGGCGCGCCTGATGATGCAGCCACGAATATGAGTGCGGTGATCAACGAGAAAGCGTTCAAGACGATTAACGATTACATCGAGAAGGGCAAGCGTGAAGGTGGTCGGGTCATCAGCGGCGGCGGCTCCGACGGCGAACAGGGCTTCTTCGTCGAGCCTACGGTGATTGCCGACGTGAAGCCGGGCGATACGATTGAACAGGAAGAAATTTTCGGACCGGTGCTGGCTGTGATCAAGGCCGCGGACTACGACGACGCGCTGCGCATTGCAAACGATACGCAATACGGACTGACCGGCGCAGTCTACAGCACGGATGACGCGAAGCTCGCCCGCGCGCGACGCGAGTTTCACGTCGGCAACTTATATCTCAATCGCAAATGTACCGGAGCGCTCGTGGGCGTTCATCCCTTCGGCGGCTTCAACATGTCCGGCACCGACTCGAAGGCCGGCGGGCGCGATTATCTGTTGCTGTTCCTGCAAGCGAAAGTGTCGGCGGAAAAGATTGGGGCCGCTGCCGAAACGCCGCTTGAGAAGCGTGCCGCGATTTGAAAAATCAAATGTCCCCTTTCCCAACCACGAGGCTATTCTAAATTGTTGGTTTCCTTCTGCGCCTTCCTTTGGAAGTAACCCGATAAGCATGAACAACTCAAGGTCAGCACCCCGCGTTTGCTCCGCTCTTCACAGTAAGACGTTATGCGCATAGTTTTCATGGGCACGCCCGAATCCGCGGTGCCGTCTTTACAGCGTTTGCTGCGGGATGGGCACGAGGTTGTCGCTGTCTGGACGCAACCCGACAAGCCAGCCGGCCGTGGTGAGAAGTTGCACGCGCCCGCCATCAAAGAGTTTGCGCTGGCGGAAGGACTGACAGTTGAACAGCCACGAAAGATCAAAACTGACGAAGCCAAGGAGCTGTTCGCATCGTACGACCCCGAAGTCGCCGTGGTTGTCGCCTACGGCCGCATCCTGCCGGTCGAGTATTTGCGCGCGCCACGTCGCGGTTGTATTAACGTCCATTTTTCCTTGTTGCCCCTCTATCGCGGTGCGGCGCCGGCCAATTGGGCCATCGTCAACGGGGCCGAGAAGTCTGGCGTCACCACGATGTTCATCGAAGAGAAACTTGATTCCGGTCCAATTCTCCTGCAGTGCGAAACTGCAATCGGTGAAAGTGAAACTACACCTGAACTATTACACCGCCTCGCGCCGTTGGGCGCCGACCTGCTGAGCAAGACGCTCGCGCAACTGGATACGATCACGCCGCGCCCGCAACACGATCGAGACGCGACCTTCGCGCCCATGCTGAAAAAAGCCGACGGCCTACTCGACTGGTCCAACCCTGCCGAAACCAGCGAACGTTGTGTCCGCGGATTTCAACCGTGGCCCGGAGCGTTCACGCACTACCGCGGACATCGTTTGATCATCTGGAAAGCGAGCGTCACCGAGGCTGGCGCCGGCGACACGATGCCCGGAACAGTTATCAGCGCACACGGAGACGAATTGATAGTCACGTGCGGTGGGCAAACCGCGTTGCGCTTGCTCGAATTGCAGCCGGAAGCAAAACGCCGCATGAGCGTGCGAGACTTTCTTAACGGCACACACCTGAAGATTGGCGATCGCTTTGGCGAAGAGTAATTCCGTGTCGCCCGCGCGTCTGGCTGCATTTGAAATCCTGCAGCGCGTGGCGGATGGCGCCTATGCCTCGGTGCTTTTAGCAGCGGGCGCCGGTGAACTGAAACCGCGGGACCGGGCGCTTAGTCACGAGTTAGTCCTCGGTGTTTTGCGCCGGCAACTTTGGTTGGACCGACTGATTGAGCTTTACGCAAATCGGAGAGTCGGCGAGCTTGACCCCTCCGTTCTCATCATTCTTCGTCTTGGACTTTACCAGTTGCGCTTCCTGACGCGCGTACCCGCATCGGCGGCAGTTAACGAGTCAGTCAATCTGGTCAACGTCGCGCGCAAACGTTCGGCGGGCGGTTTGGTTAATGCGATCTTGCGGCGCGCGACGCGTGAGCCGGAAGTCGATCCTGCCGGCACCATCAGCGATCCCAGCGAACGCCTGGCAGTCGAAACTTCACACCCGCGCTGGTTGCTCGAGCGTTGGTCCAACGCCTTCGGCGTCGCGGCCGCAACAGCCTTCGCACACGCGAATAACGAATCGGCGCCGGTTGCATTCCGCGTCGTAAATCAACGAGCACAGGAAGCTGAAGTAATTGCACGTTTGCGCGAGGCTGGCGCCGAAGTGGTCCCCTCACGCGTAGCGGACCACGCCTGGCGGATAAGCGGCTCGGGAGACCATTTAAACGAGTTGGCTGCCTCGGGGCAAATCTATCTTCAGGATGAAGCGTCCCAACTGGTTGCCGCGGCGCTCGCCGCCAAACCGGGTCACCGCGTACTGGATCTCTGCGCGGCGCCCGGCAGCAAGTCAACCCAAATTGCCGACCTCGCGCTTGATTCCGCGCTGCTTATCGCGTCGGACCTTCGTCCACATCGGCTGCGGACGTTGGCAGCCGCGGCGCAGCTTCAGGGATTGACGAGCATTCAATGTCTCACTCTGGACGGACTTCAACCCTTACCGTTCGTTCCTGAAATGTTTGACCGTGTGTTGGTTGACGCGCCTTGTTCCGGTACGGGTACGCTGAGGCGCAACCCGGAAATCCGTTGGCGCATCTCACCCGCTGACCTTGCGGATCTGTCCCGACGCCAGTTGCAACTATTGGAGAATGCGGCGACTGTGGTAAAGCCCGGGGGCCGGCTAATCTATTCAACTTGTTCGGTGGAGCTCGACGAAAACGAAGACGTCGTCAGAACGTTCCTTGAAAACAACGAAAGCTTCAAGTTCGCTCCGTTGCCGTTGCAGTCGTGGTTGAAAACTGCTGACGGAATGGCCCGCACCTGGCCGCAGCGAGACGGCACTGACGGGTTTTTCATCAGCGCCTTTGAGCGGAGAGGCGAGTGACGATTTGTCACACGGCGAAAAGTGGTTACCTTGCGGGCATGTTTAGTGGATGTTAGACTTCGCCGCGTTTCGGGGCACTAATTGGAGCTGGAGTTAAAGTTAGCTAAGTGAACACGACCGCCACGGCACTGTCAGCGTTACGAAGGATCAGCACAGTGATCGCGATCGCGGTTGTTTTTGTGTTAGGCCTCGGCACGACCGTCTATCTTTCATTGCGCAGTCCGGAAGTCCAGGTACCAGAAGTCGTCGGCAAGGATCGCTTCGAAGCGGAGCGTGTGCTGGGTGATGCGGGTCTGAACTTTCGAGTGCGAGCCACGCGGCCCAACAGCGAGTTCAAGGCTAACACGGTCCTGTTTCAGCTGCCGCGATCCGGAGAGATGGTAAAGGCCGGACAGACGGTAGCGATGGACATTAGCCGCACGGCGAAGGAAGGTGAAGCGTCGGAAACGGTGGTCCCGGAGAAAACACCCGACCAGGTTAACGCGAATCAGAACGCCAACCAATCCGCCACTAACGAAAACAAACCCAAGCGCAACCGGAACGTTAACAAGAACGCGAACGACAACACCAATGCCAACGCGAACACCGGCAACCGCAACGCCAACAAAAATGCGAACAGCAGTAACCGGGCGAACCTGAACGCGAATCGGCCCGCCGCGAATCGCAATGCAAATATTAATCGCGGTACTAACCAGAACGGAGCCGGGCGACCACTGGCGCCGCGACCATCCCCGACCGTGAGGCCCGCGCGCGAAAATCCGTAGCCCACGCCGGCGCGACCTGATTACTTGATGATAAGCGGCAGGACAATTGATATCGCGCCCTCGATTTTGTCGGCCGACTTTTCGCGGCTGGGCGAGCAAATTGAAGCAGTCAAGCGCGGGGGCGCGACCATCCTGCACTTCGACGTGATGGATGGACACTTCGTCCCAAACCTGACGGTTGGTTTACCGGTATTGAAGTCGTTGGCCCGTGCGACCGAGTTGCCGATTGACGCTCACTTGATGATCTCCGAGCCCGGGCGCTATGCGCAGCAGTTCGTTGAAGCCGGTGCGAAAATGGTTTCAGTCCACGTCGAAGCCGATGCGCACTTACATCGCACGTTGGCTGCGATCAAAGCCGCCGGTGCGCAAGCTGGAGTTGTCGTTAACCCGGCGACGTCGTTGGAGAGTCTTAGTGATGTCTTGCAGTTTGCCGATTATGTGCTGGTGATGTCAGTTAACCCGGGATTTGGCGGACAGAAGTTTATTGACGCTTCAGTAGAAAAAGTAAGCCGGCTGCGAAACATGATCCGTGAGCGCAAATTGACGACTCGGATAGAGATCGACGGGGGTATCGATCAGGAAAACATCGCGGCCGTAGTCGCGGCGGGAGCTGAGATTATTGTTGCTGGTTCGGCGATCTTCGGCGCGAGTGATCCCGAAGCAGCGGTGAAAGACCTGCGTGCAGCCGCCGCGCATTAGCTTGTGTTTGGAATTCATAAGTGCTTCGCACACGCTACAACAGCCGCGAAGTCGTTTATATTTGATAAGAAGTTTTGGAGGTTCAGTATGTATTCTCGGTTCAGCGCTCACATGGTAATTTGCGCGGCGCTCGCCCTCGCATTGGCCGCCGGCGCCCTGGCCCAGGGCACGCAAAATGAGTTGTCGGCAGTGCAACGACTCGAAGTTATGCGTTCAAAGCTTGAGTCCCTGCGACGCTCTCTCAGTGGCGCTATTTCTTCCATGGACCCGCAAAGTGCTGCCGAGAAAAAGAATCCCGATGACCCACGTGAGCGGCTACGTGGTTTGGACAAAGAGGTCGGGTCGGTCATTTCCGAAGTTAGCGACATCAGGTCGAAACAAGATCGTTCCGACCGTTATGATCCCACCATTCTTGATCGTCTGGAGACTTCTGTTGCGGATCTGAATACTCGAGTGCAGGCTGGATTGCAGGCAACTGCCGGCGCCAGAAGCGGGAACGTAACCGCGAGTACGACTGCGACGAAGAAGAAAAAGAAAGGACGGTTGTTTGGCTTGCTGGGCGGCGGCGGCGGCGATAAATATGAAGAGTTAACGGGGACGGTTGCCGCGGGTCGCGACCGCGTACTCTTCGAAGAAGCCGCGAAGGAAGTGCGAAAGGGAAACCACGAAACCGGCCGGCTACTTTTTTCCACGATCATCAATACCTATCCGGATTCAGGGTTCCTGCCGTTGGCAAAGTTAGCAATCGCTGATTCGTTTTATCTCGAAGGGACTACCGCCTCGCTCATCCAGGCAGCACAGGCCTATCAGGATTGGCTTACGTTTTTCCCAACTGACCCGCTCGCCGACGATGCGATGCTGAAAGTGGCGGAAGCGGAGATGCGGCAGATGGGACTTTCCGATCGCGACATCACCCATGCGCGCAAAGCCGAACAACGCTTGAAGGCACTGCTGCAGCAGTATCCACAAACTAATCTCCGCCCAATCGTCGAGGATCGCCTGCGTGAAGCGCAGGAGAGTCTGGCGCTGCACGGTTATCAGATTGGCAATTTTTATTTGGACGCGCGCTACAAGGGTAAGAAGGGCGGCCTGAAGGGAGCGCAGTCGCGCTTCAAGGAAGTGATGGACAAGTATCCTAACTTCTCCTTGCGTGACGGTGTGCTGTTCAAGCTCGCGTTTACTTACCAGGAGGAAGAAGAACCGGACGAAGCTGCGAAGTATTACCAGGAGCTCTTACGCAACTTTCCCAACAGCGAGTACGCGGAAAAAGCCAAGGACCAATTGAGTATCATCGGCGCTCCGGTTCCTGATCCGGATCCGGCGCGCAAGAACATCGCGCCCGCCGAACGTCCCGGGTTCATGGGCAGCTTAATGAAGGAAGTCATGGGACGCGCTGATGTCACCGTCAACACGGATGGCATACTGATCAGGCGGGACAGGAAAGAGGGCACTGCCGACCTGATCGATGAGGCCCTGAAATACAACGGACAGCTTCCTTCAAACGTAACCCCGGTCGCGCCAGTGCAGCGCAGTCGGCCGGCGCCGGTCAACCCCGCCCCGCGACCGTCAACACAGAATGCGAATCAACCGGCAACAATCGCGCCCGCGAGTTCGGCTCCGCGCGAGATAAAGCCCGAGAGATAAAGTCATAGCCAAACTATTCGCTTACTGAGCCCGTCGTGAGCTTCATGGCGGGCTTTTTGTTTGCGGGACCCTCCTTACATTTTCTGACTCCTTGCTCAGGGGCACTCAGTTGACGGATGATTGCCGCGGAGAAACATGATGCAAACTGCAAACTCATTCCCAGATGTTCAGACTGAACTAGTACGCCGCCACAAAAGTACCGCGACCACCATGCTGTCGCTGCTGGTTGGCGCAGTGCTCTTGTGCGTGCTGGCTTTTGTGAGTCAGAAGTCCCTCACGCAGCGTAGCAATCCATCGCTGCACATGGGCGTCTTGATCGCAATTTTGATTCTGGGGTTTTGCGCGGTGGCTTTTCGTCGCACCAAGTTTGCCGCGATGCGTTTGCAGGACATCGCGGGACTGCAAGGACCCTCCGGCCTTTTGATCTCATTGCAGAAAACGACACTGCGCGTCGCCCTAATCGGGGTGGCCGTCGCGTTAATAGGATTTGGGGCTACGCTGTACCTGGGAGATCCTGCTTACACTTACCGCGCTGCGGTCGTGGCCGCTGGCGTGTTCCTCTATGGTTATCCCGTACGCGTGTCCTGGGAGCAGGCAGTGCGGCGATACGCCTCTGAGAACGGTACGAATGACGCTGAATAACTCCCTAAATCTGTGGCCAGCACGCTTCTAACGTGTTCCGCTGGAAATAGTGTTGATCTCGGTTGGCCGCTCTGCTAGTCTGGGTTTGTCGTTCCTAACCTGCCAGCCCCGGCTAGGTTTCCCTTCTTAAACAGCCTTCCTCAGGCCTTTAGCGTGGCGCCTTTTGCCCGCGGGAAATCCCCCATGATTACGCCAGAGCCGGCTTCCTCCGGGAGTCGTATTCCCTCTTCCATAACCTACGTTCGCGCGCTCGCTTTCGTCCTGTTGGTATTGGTGTCGCCGTCGTTCGCCGGCAGCGCCCGAGCGCAAAACAACCCATCGCAGCCGGTCGCTCAACTGATTTCGAGCGCCGTCAATTCATCCCCGTACGCGCGCGCGCGGCGCGTGACTTCAAGCGCTGGCACTGAGGCAGCACCAGTCACAAATGAAGCGATCAGTTTAAGATCGCCTTCGCTGCTGGAGGCGAATGTCGTGGAACGTCGCGCCTTCGCTGAAACAAATCGGGCCCGCGCGCAGAACGGGCTGCAGCCGTTGGCGTGGGACGCCGAACTCTGTCGCATGGCCCGGGAACACTCCGAGAGCATGGCCCGGCTGAGTTATTTTTCTCATGAAACGCCGGAAGGGTTACAGTTGAAGGCTCGGGCCCAGGCAAACGGCATCATGCACTTCAGAGTGATCGCCGAAAACATTGCGTATAATAAAGGCTACGATGATCCGGGTGCCTTTGCGGTTGAAAGATGGATGATCTCGCCGGGTCATCGCGCAAACATTTTGTACGTCGGCTTTCAAGCTGTCGCGATCGGCAGTTTTGTTTCCGCTGATGGCTCGGTTTATCTAACGCAAGTATTCATAGCTCGCTAGTCCTCGCGCTCGTTCAGGGGTGGCCAGCTGGAAAGTTAGCCCTCCAGGTGATTCAGTCCGCTCTCAGTTTTCCTTCCTTCGCCAAGATCAACTGGAGTCTCGAAGTTTTAGGCAAGCGCCCGGACGGTTATCACGAGCTCGCCACCGTACTTCAAACTATCTCCCTCCACGACGAACTGCATTTCGCACCTGCCGACGACGATCGCATAACGCTCGTCTGCGATTCACCGGACATTCCCACTGACCGCAACAACCTCATAGTGCGAGCTGCCGAGGCGTTGCAGCGGCGATACGCATCAACGCAAGGCGCGCACATCAGTCTTGAGAAGAGGATTCCACCGAAAGGCGGCTTGGGAGGTGCATCGTCGAACGCGGCAGTCACGCTTGTCGCCCTGGCGCAACTCTGGAAACTTCCGGCGACGGCAGCGGTGCTGCTTGAGCTTGCTGCCGATCTCGGCGCGGACGTCCCATTCTTCCTGCTGGGAGGATGCGTGCGTGCGACCGGAATCGGGACCACTCTTTCCCCTTTGGTTACGAGTGACGCCGAGCCGATTCAGCCGTTGATTGTGGTCACCCCCAAGGCGACGGTAGCGACTCCCGACGCCTACGCTGCGTTACGTGCGCCCGCCTTGACAACCTCGAATGCCGCCCCTATTCTTTCAAGTTCGCGTCGCGTCGAGAATTTGCGTGATTCACCACCGTGGACTGGGCGCGGCTTTTCGCCGGACGACTTGAAGAACGACTTTGAGTCGGTGATCTTTGATATTGAGCCTGAGATAAGACGAGCGAAAGAATCCCTACTTCAGGCTGGTGCACTTGGCGCATTATTAGCTGGCAGTGGTTCAAGCGTATTTGGTATCTTTGCCAACCGCGAGGATCAACAGCAGGCCGCAAACAAAATTGAATTGGAACCGGGTTGGCGAATCTTTCCCTGTGTTACATTGTCGCGGAAAGAATACCTTCGTTCGCTTGGTTCGTGGGATATTCTGTTCGTACGCTCTTTCAACTCTGGATCGGATATTGGGGCGTAGCCAAGTGGTAAGGCACCGGTCTTTGGAACCGGCATTCGTAGGTTCGAATCCTCCCGCCCCAGCCATCTTTTAGGTTTCGAGTTTCGAGTTTTGGGTTTCGAGTTGCTGCAGTAGAACCCGAAACACGAAACCCAAAACTCCAAATTATTTATGGGTACAACTGGCGGCATCAAGGTGTTTTCGGGAAATGCAAACCCGAAACTGGCGGAAGAGATTGCGCGGCATTTGGGCTGCGACATGGGGCGCGTATTTGCCGAACGCTTCTCTGATGGAGAATTTAATTTCCAGATTGATGAGAACGTGCGCGGCGGCGACGTATTCATAATCCAGCCGACTTGTCCCCCGACGGACGAGCACCTGATGGAACTGCTGATCATGCTCGACGCGTTCCGTCGTTCGTCAGCTGAGCGCATCACGGCAGTCATTCCCTACTACGGTTATGGCCGCTCCGATAAGAAGGATCGGCCGCGAGTGCCAATCTCGGCGAGACTGGTCGCGAACCTGATTACAGTGGCCGGCGCGGACCGCTTGTTAACCATTGATTTGCACGCGGCGCAGATTCAGGGTTTCTTCGACATTCCGGTGGACCATCTGTATTCGGCCCCGGTGATGATTGGCTACTATCAGGAAAACCCGCTGCCTAATTTGACCGTGGTGGCTCCGGATACGGGCGGCGCTGAACGCGCCCGCGCTTACGCCAAGCGACTCGATGCCGAACTGGCCTTGTGCGATAAGCGACGTGAGAAGGCGAATGTCGCCGAAGTGATGAATGTAGTTGGCGATGTGCGCGGCCGCAGTTGTTTGATTGTCGACGACATGTGCGATACCGGTGGCTCGTTGACGAAAGTGGCCAAAGCCTTGAAGAATGCTGGGGCCGAAAGAATTCATGCGTGCTTCACGCACGCGGTCTTGTCGGGACAAGCAGTGAAGCAGCTCGAGGAATCGGAAATCGAGCAGGTCATGATTACGAATACAATTCCGCTACGCGATCACGCGTGCGAGCTGGAAAAAATAAAAGTACTTAGTATCGCGCCGCTTCTGGCGAAAGCGATCAAGTCGATCCACGAGGAAACCAGCGTTTCCTCGCTCTTCGTCTAGCGAAGGGCAAACACTGATGGCTGAATAGAAGTCCATCAGCGATCTTCCTGGGAGCGCAGACGGTTTGTCTGCTCTTCGGAGATTGCAGGCAGCATGCCTGCGCTCCCAGGAAGGTCGCTGAAAGTCTGTAAAGCGTTGATAAATAGGAGCAAGTGATGGCAGAACATAAAGACATTACGGTGCAGGGCAAGAAGCGTGAAGGTAAAGGCAAGAATGACGCCCGGCGCGAGCGACGCGGGGGCATGGTCCCCGTGTCGGTTTATGGCGGCGAGGGCGGCAGCGTGGCAGCGGTTGCGCCACTGAAAGACCTGGCAGCAATTCTGCGCTCCGAGTCTGGTCGCAACACGATCTTCACGCTCAACATCGAAGGTGTCGGTCCCAGCGAAGTCATGTTTCATGATCGCCAGATCGATCCGGTACGCGGACGTCTGATTCATGCTGACCTGACGCGGCTGGTGAAGGGGCAGAAGATTGAAGTGACCGTGCCGCTACACCTCGAGGGCGAACCCGTCGGCGTTCGCGAAGAGCAGGGCGTGCTCGAACAGATCATTCGCGAAATTCAAATTCGTTGCGAACCGCGCGAGATTCCTGACGTCATTAATGTCGACGTTTCAAATCTCGGCGTTCACGATCTGCTGCACATTTCGGATCTGAACGTCGCCGCAGGCATCGAAATTCTTAACCCGCCTGACACGGTAATTGCGACTGTGGGCATCGTCAAGGAAGAGCCAGTGGCTGAGACCGCGGTTGAAGGCGAAGCGGCCGAACCCGAAGTTATCGGAAAGGGCAAGAAGGACGACGAAGAGGGCGGCGCCGAAGGCGGCAAGAAGGAGTAGCGACATTGCCGATTCGCGATTGCCGCTTGCCCCTTTGTGTTTTCTACGGGCGGTTGGTTCGGGAATTGGCGAGTTCTGGGAACGCCGTCACTCTCGGCCGCGGCGACGCGCGTGATTGTCTCTTGAATGGAATTGACAAGTGGACAGCGGAAATATTTGGTTGTGGGCCTGGGGAATCCCGGCAAAGAGTATGAGTGGACGCGCCACAACCTGGGTTTTTTGTTGATTGACAAGTTGGCGGCGGACGAGCGCATCGACGTGAAGCGCCGCGAGTGCCAGTCGCTCATCGGGCGCGGCGAGATTGAAGGTTGTACGGTGGAGTTGGTAAAGCCGCAAACCTTCATGAACCTGAGCGGCGATGCGATTGCCTGTCTGCTCGGGAAGCGGGAACAGGTAGACGCTAGCTCTCGGTTAATTGTTATTTCGGATGATCTGGCCTTGCCGTTTGGCAAGATACGCATCAGGGAACGGGGTTCCGCCGGCGGTCACAACGGCCTTAAGTCGATCATCGGAGCGTTGGGCTCGCAAGAATTCATCAGGCTCCGGATTGGCATTCAACCCGAGCACCCAATTGCTGATGCCCGGCGCTTCGTGCTTGATTCATTTTCCAGCAGCGCGCGGCTGGAAGTTGAAAAGATTTTGGACCATAGCGCAGCAGCGCTTCGTGCCATTCTGAAAAGCGGAGCGTTGCAAGCAATGACGGAACATAACAGTAACGGAGTAACGAGTGATGGTTAATGAGCGCTGAGCGATGTGTAATGAGCGATGGGAACGAAGCCCGCCGCTTTTTTGACTCATCACTTATCACTCATCACTGTTCTTTAAGGAGATTTATTTTGGAAACGCAAAGACAATACGAAGTGGTGTTCATCGTTGACCCGACCGCGGACGACGATGAAGTGACGCGACTAACTGAAAGTCTGAAGCAGATTGTTACGGACCAGGGCGGCGTCATCACCAAGGCCGAAAGCATGGGCCGGCGGCAACTGGCTTACGAGATTCTTCACAAGACGGAGGGCAGCTTCATGCTGCTGGAAATCGAAGGCTCGGGAAAAGAAATTGCCGAGCTGGAGCGCCGCATGCGCGTCAACGATCGCATCATTCGCTACCTCACGGTACGCGTTGATGAGGACCGCCGCCGCGCTGAGAAGTTCAAAGCCAAACGCGCGCGCAAGGCCGCGAAGCGACCCGGCAACCAGGACGAACAGCGGCGCGGTTCGGTGGCTGAGTTGGCCCGGCCGGAACCTGCCGCGGCGGAAGAGGACGCAGCCTGAGTGGCCGCGCGCGCGACGCTGCCGTAGCTTTCCGCTGGGCACAATTTACCGTTAGGTTTTTAGAGGTTAACTATGTCGACAAATTATGAAGACCGAGGACGTCGTTACAATAACAACGGCGACGATGATTACGATCGCGGCCGCTCCCAACAGGGACGCGGTGGTCGCCGCATGCGCCGCCGTCGCATCTGCCGTTTCTGCATTGAAAAGGTAGACATCATCGATTTCAAGGACGCAAGGTTTCTGGGGAATTTCATCCCGGAACGCGGCAAGATTCTGCCCCGCCGGATCTCCGGCAACTGCGCCATCCATCAACGCATGCTGGCCGAAGCAATCAAGCGCGCGCGCAATATCGCGTTGCTGCCCTATACGACTGACTAAAGTCGCAACCGGGAACGGATAAACAAGGAGCTGCCAAATGGCGCATACGAAAATACTGTTACGTCAGGACGTCGACGATCTCGGCGCTCGCGGTGAGATCGTTCGGGTAAGGGCCGGCTACGCGCGCAACTATCTTTTGCCGCGCCGGCTGGCCGTGGAGGCTACGACAAATAACGTCAAGCAAATAGAACTGGAACGCGCGGCGCTGCTGAAAAAGGAAGCGACTGAGCGCGCTACAGCTGAAGCTCAGGCGGCCCAGATCGGCAAGCTGGTGCTGGCGTTCAAACGGAAATCCGGCGAGCAGGGCGCACTCTACGGCTCAGTAACCTCGATGGATGTTGCCGAAGCGTTGAAGGAGCGTGGCTACGAAGTCGACCGTCATCGCCTGCACCTGCGCGAACCGATCAAGCGCCTCGGCGATTTTACTGTACCGCTCCGGTTGCATCGCGAGGTAACTGTTGATCTTCAGGTCAAGGTTGTTTCCGAAGGCGAAGCAATTGCCGGACATCTCAGTCCGGAACAGGAAACTGAACTCGCGAAACAAGTCGCGCCGCCGGAGTCGGACTCCGACGATGCGGCTGAGTAAAATAACACTCAAACGTTATTGTTGACCGGAGAACGCGTGTTGTATAGTTCGACGCTACAAGTTCGTTCCAACTTGTAGCGTCGTTTTTTATGCGGCCAACCAGGTCGGTATCCCGCTGCTACGTTCTAAACTCTATTTCTTCCAGACCAGTCTTTTCCCATGGCCACTCCTATTCGCGAGCAACCGCTCGAACGTTCACTTCCCAATAGCGCCGAAGCTGAACGCGCTATTCTGGGGGGCATCCTGCTCGACAATGGTCTCATCAGCCAGGCGATCGAGTTGCTTAGTCCTGAGGATTTTTACGTCCCTTCCCACCGGCGCATCTTCGTCGCGATGACGGCCTTGTTTGAACGCGGCGGCGAAATCAATCCCATCCTGATTGGCGAAGAACTTAAGAAGGAAAACGCACTCGAGTCAGTCGGCGGTATTAGCTTCATAACCAACCTGACCTACGGCCTGCCGCATTCGAGCAACATCAGCCATTACGCGAAGTTGGTGCGCGGGAAGTCGATGTTGCGCCAGCTCATCAGGACGGCCAGCAAGATCACGCAGGAAGCACTGGAACAGGAAGACGAGCCCGAACTGATTCTCGATCACGCCGAACACGCGATCTTTGAACTTGCCGACGCGCGCGTTCGCCAGGGCTTTGTGCACGTGAAACCGATTGCCGAACAGCTGCTGGAAAAAATCCAGGAGATGGAAGGCCGCGCCGCCCTCTTGACCGGCCTGACGACCGGCTTTGCGGACCTCGACAAACTGACCTCCGGCTTGCAACGTCAGGACCTGATTATCCTGGCGGCGCGACCTTCGATGGGAAAAACAAGTTTCGCATTGATGCTGGCGGAAAACGCGGCCATCCATGTACCGGGCGCGGTGGTTGGTGTATTTTCGCTGGAGATGTCGAAGGAAGCGCTGGTGATGCGCATGTTGTGTTCGCAGGCCAACATCGACGCGCAGCGTTTTCGCAATGGCTTTCTCTCGCGGCCCGAGTGGGCGCAAATCGCGAAGTCACTGGGCACGCTTGCCGACGCTCGTATATTTCTCGATGACACGGCCGGCATCACGGTGCTGGAGATGCGTGCGAAGTTGCGCCGCCTGGCCGCGGAACAAAAGCGACTCGACCTGATTGTGGTTGATTACCTGCAGTTGATGAGTGGCTCGGCCAAGCGCGCCGAGTCGCGCCAGCAGGAAGTGTCGCAAATCTCGCGCGAACTAAAAGGCCTTGCGAAAGAATTGAATGTACCGCTGGTTGCGCTCTCGCAACTTTCGCGCGCACCCGAGGCACGTTCGGACCACCGCCCGCAACTTGCCGACCTGCGCGAGTCGGGTGCACTCGAGCAGGACGCCGACGTGGTGGCATTCATTTACCGTCCGGAGCAGTACAAGACTCCCGAAGAGCGTGACAGCATGCCGGACGACGAGAAGAACGTTACCGAACTGATCGTAGCCAAACAACGCAACGGTCCGACCGATACCATCCGTTTGCGTTTTACTCCCTCCAGCATGCGGTTTGATAATCTCTACCGCGAATGAATCCTTAACACTCAAAAGGAGAGACTCATGACCATCGACGAACTGCAGCTCGCGCCCATCGCGAAAAACGCCGCCACCATCCTTCACGCGAAATACCCGCAACTCGAATTTACGAGTGGACGTCGCAGCATCTTCCAACAAGCGCACGCCATGGCTAACAACGTCGTGCTCAATCGCAAGTGGATCGGCCAAACCTATTTGGCCGGAGCCAAACTTCAGCAGTGGGTTGACCAGCATCCGGAAGCCAGGACGGTTGACGCAGTCACTGCTGGCCTGGAAAAGACGATGAAGGCGATGCCTGAAACTGAAGTCACCAAGATCAGCCGGCACTTGACCGGACGGGCCTTCGACGTCCGTCCCGTCACGGCCAACGCCGCCGCGATCAAGGCAGACATTCTCAAACTGCCTGGCTTGCACAAGTTCCTCGAAAAAGAGGGCGGCCTCGTTCGTTGGCACGCGCAATTCGATTGAGACTGATAGTTCACGCTGATAAACAGGATCTTGACACGCGTTCTGCGTAGGCATAGCATCCCCGTCGCCAGGAACCTGTTGACGAATCTCTAACCGTCGTCGTCAGCTTAATAAACATCGAGTCAGCTCGCCGTGACCACGCCGCACGTACCAGCGGCACTGAGCGCAGTACTCCGGCGTCTCATGACGGTACCTGGCCTCATCTGCTCCACCTGAAACTCTGGTGGAGTGGTCACCCATATTCTCTGCCTGGAGATCTCTGCCATGAACCCGCCGCGACTTCGCTGCCTCGTAAAACTGTCAGCCGTGTTGACTACCTCGCTGGTGCTCGGATTTGGCTTCGTCAACGCCCAGGTCAGCCCGACCCCAACGCCTCAGCCAATCCAGTCGCCGGCGACTCCCGCCTCGACCTCCGCCGCTCCCGCGGCCGGAGCGTCACCGATCAATTTCACTCCGGACAAACTGAACTTCGGTGAACGGGATATCGGCACCACGACCTATAGTCAGATGGCTACCTTGAAGAATAACGGGAAGCTACCACTCAGACTCAATATCCTTATCTCCAAAGATGAGGTCGAATTTACCGTAGAAACGCCGCTGCCAGCGAACACTCTCGCGTCAGGCGCGGAATGTTTGATCTTTATCAAGTTCACACCAATCGACGCCGGCACCCGCGACGGTGAGTTGCAGGTCGACTATCAGCCAACCGATAACTCAGCTGCCTCCTCGCATTCAGTTCTCCCGCTAACCGGAATTGGCGCTGTCCCAAAACTTCGCTTGTCTCAGGAGGCCTTGGATTTTGGTTCGCAGGTTATTGGTTCCACCAGTCTCGTGCGTACCTTGATCCTTACTGCGGGCAACGAACAGGTTGGCGGTCTGGCAGTAGCAACGAGCGGCGACTTCACGGCAACTCCGGTGATTTGCCCGGATCTGCAGCCATCTGCTTCGTGTGCCTTGAGCGTTACCTTCGTCCCGAAGTCAGCGGGTGCGACGACGGGCGCGCTCACGATCTTGAATGACAAGACAGCGCGCAAGGTCCTCAAGCTAACGGGCACCGGCTTGGAGAGCTGCAACACTTCACCTGATTTTTTAAGTTGGAAATGGGTTTTCTTTGTGTTGCCGGTGATACTGATGGTCGTGATCTATCTGTTGGCGCTGATCTTTGTGCGCTGGAACATGATTGCCCGGCCTACGCGAAATTTGTTGATTGCCGAGATAGGCGCGGTGCAGCAGCGCGTGGCCATGTTGGGGCCACCGAATGCCCCCTGCGGTCTCGCCCAAGTTTCGGCACTCCTCGACGCTGCTCACGATCTGGTGAGCGACGAGCACGCAAGTAATTGGTTGGACCATGTCTTCTGGACGCGCGGACAAGAGCTGGCGGCCTGGGGTTACGTTCACGAGGCTGAGGAGCAACTGGTTTTCTTTCTTCCCGAACAGGCAGTGCGAGCTGAACTGGAACGAGTTGAAGGAGACTTGCGTGAAGCCGCTACCTTGACTGCGATCGGCTTAGCGGATCGTATACATGAAGCGTTGCTGGCCGCGCCACCCTTGCCCCTGGAAGACGCCACCCGGCAAACGCTGGAGGAAGTTCTCCATTTTCTTACGCCTCAGGATGAGGGCCTCGCAAACGCCGTTAGTGCAGCGTTGCAGCCAGACGCGCCGGTGACGATTGAACAGCTGCAAGAGTTAGCCAGTAAGGTTTTGGGTCTTGTTACGCCGCAAGCGGCCTCGATCGCTGAGCGGCTCAATCAAGCCGTGCGCACTCCACCGGCTACGATGGCGGAACTGACGCCACTGCTTGAGGAGGCCGCCAAAGTCCTGAGGTCTGATGCATTGAAGCTGGCAGCGATATTGGAAGACGCCTGCAATGCCGCAGCCGCCAATCCTCCCAAGGTTCTGACAATCGATGATTGGAAAGGCGCGATTTCAAAGGCCCGGGACTATCTGATGCCACATGCTTCGCTGATTAGTAGAATCAATGCGGCTTTGTCAGCGAAGCCCGAAGTACCGCTGGACCGATGGCGGGCCCTGCACAGCGAAGCCCTGGGTTATCTCTACAATCGTTCCGACACGAGTTTTGCCGCGCTTGTCAGTTGGCAGAACAAGACAGTCTGGCTGGTGGGTTGTAGTTTACTTTTGATCATCGCGCTGGCTGCCACTTTACAGCACGGTATCTTGTTCCTGGTGGGCGCGACGGGCGGCCTCATGAGTCGCCTCACGCGTTCGCTTTCACGGGATGATGTGCCAACTGACTATGGCGCCTCCTGGAGCACACTGTTTCTTAGCCCACTTATTGGAGCGCTGGCCGGCTGGTCCGGGATTCTGTTGGTGATCGTCGGCGTCGAATTTAATATCCTTGGCTCGGCGCTGAAATTTGACTGGTGCAATACCTTCAATCCGGTGATGCTTGGTATCGCGTTGCTGTTAGGAACCTCGGAAAGATTTTTTGACGGAATACTGGACCAGCTGACTCGCAAGATCAACACTCCATCGCCTTCGTCACCACAGACTCCACCAGCGGGCGCAATCGTGATTGGGACTTTGCCTACCCTACCGGAAGGTAAAGTTGGCAAGCCCTACAGCGAAACGCTGGTGGCATCAGGGGGCACGCCACCCTTCCGGTGGACGCTGGCGAGCGGAGTCTTGCCAGCTGGACTCAAGCTTGAACCTGGCGGCCAGATCAGCGGTAAGCCAACGGCAAAAGGCACAGCGAAGTTTACTATTCAGGTTGCCGACGCAGCAGGCAAGACGCAAGCGGCAGAGTTTACTCTGGTAATTACTTAGCGTCGCCGCGTGCTCAGCTGGCGCTAGTGTTTTCCCTGGTGCTTCTGGCCAGGTCCCGGCGTTTATACCGGAGATTGTCGTCGCCTTCAGTTATTGATGAGTTGTGGTATCTTCCACGGATATTTATGGAGACCACTGGCAAACGACCTACCTGGGCGGAAATCAATCGCGATGCGCTGGCTGCTAATTTTCAGATCGTCAAACAACGAGTTGGCAGGGATGTAAACGTGCTGGCCGTGTTGAAGGCGAACGCTTACGGACATGGCGCGGTGGAGTGTGCGCGGCGGTTGGCGGCGGACGGGGCTGGCTGGTTTGGCGTGGCGCTGCCCGAAGAGGGTGTTGAACTAAGAGACGCGGGCATAACTCAACCGATTCTTTGTCTCGCGGGATTTTGGCCGGGACAAGCCGAGGTTTGTCTGGACCACGGACTGGTGCCGGTGGTCTACCGGCTTGATTTGATCGCAGCCCTGGACCAGGCGGCCCGCGCGCGCGGTATCGTCGCCGACGTGCATGTTAAGGTCGACACCGGCATGGGCCGGCTCGGCGTTCGTTTTGATGAAGTTGCGGAATTCGCCGCGGCGCTCAAGCAATTCTCGAATCTGCGCGTTGACGGTGTGATGACTCACTTTGCCGCTGCCGACGTACCTTCCTGTGGTCCCCTGACGAGCGATCAAATCGATCGATTCCAACAGGCGGTCGCGGCGTTTCGCGCGCAAGGTTTTCACCCGACCCATCAGCACCTGGCTAATTCCGCCGCCATCTTCGCGCAACCGGAGGCGTGGGGAAACATGGTAAGACCCGGCGGTGTACTCTACGGCTTAACCGGCGACATCCTTGCGCCCGCCGATCGCCGGCAAGAGTTTCAGCCAGTCATGTCGCTCCACTCGCGCATCGCGTTGCTCAAGTGGGTACCCGCGGGAGAGACGGTTGGTTACGGCTGCACGTTTGAGGCGTCAAGCCCGACGCTGGTGGCAACCATTCCGATTGGTTACGACGATGGGTACCGCCGCGCGCTCTCGAATCGCGGCCATGCGATCGTGCGCGGCGTGCCCGCCACGGTGATTGGCCGCGTGTCAATGGACCTGACCTTGATTGATGTCACTAACGTGCCCGGCGCGTCGCTGGGCGATGAAGTGATCCTGCTGGGCCAGGCCGGCGGGCACGCTATTACGGCTGAAGCCATCGCCGCTACCGTGGGAACACTTTCATACGAAGTTACCTGTGGCATCAGCGCCCGCGTCCCGCGCGTTTATGTATAGGTAAGAGCCGGCAGCGTTAGCGACCGGTCAACTTTTGATGAGCAAGCAAACTAGGTTCGTCGAGATGAATGAACCGGAAAAACTGATCGTTAATGTAAGCGAGACTGATCGTGTTACCGCGTTGCTCTACCTGGCCGCGAAGCAGCGACGCGCTCGCACGACCATCATTCTCGGTCACGGCGCCGGCGCGGGCCAGTTACATCCCTTCATGCAACTGTTTGCTAAGGGCCTTGCTGAACGTGGGTTCGACGTGCTCACGTTCAACTTTTGTTACCTCGAGCAGGGGCGACATGTTCCCGATCCGAAAGCCAGGCTTGAATCGTGTTACCGCGCCGTAATTCGGGCGGCGCGCACGCACAAGAAGCTGCAGGGTAATCGGCTGGTGATTGGCGGCAAGTCAATGGGCGGTCGCATCGCATCGCAGGTTGCCGCTTTGGATTACGGCAACTCGACGCCGCTTTCGAACGCTGTAGCCAATTCGAATCGTAAATCAAAAACTCAAGCGGGTAGCGCTCACGCTCGGCCGCCTGCCCCGATTGCAGGTCTGGTTTTCCTCGGCTATCCACTTCATCCGCCGGGCCGGCCCGACAAGCTTCGCGATGCCCACTTGCCTCAAATTCAGGTTCCCATGCTTTTCATTCAAGGCTCGCGCGACGCCTTTGGAACCGAAGAGGAAATCAGCGCCCTCATCAAGCGACTTAAACTTCCCGCCACTCTTCACGCCGTTAACGGCGGGGACCACTCTCTCAAAGTACCCAAGAGCGCCGTTGTTTCCCAACCCGAGGTTTACGCCGCAGCGCTCGACGCGATTGCCAAATGGCTAAACCCTCTCACTTCCGCTTCCGACTTTTGATTTTCCTTTCCCTACCGCATCAAGTTTTGGCAGGGAACAAATCTAACAACGAGATCGGCGGAAACGTTTTTAACCCGCTTGCCATAACAGATAACAAAGTACGTTTTTCTTGTTAGGTGAAACTGGCTATCGACTGGCTCCAGCTCTTCCGCCCGACTAACAATTAGCCTTGGATTCAGGGATTGTCTCGGGTAGAGCGCGCAAGAGGTGTCCCAGTCATGGTTAATGAGGACCATGATGAGCGAGGTAAACGACCATTTCGAAGAAGAGTACCTCTATCTTGGCGACGTCACTCACAAGCCGTGCTCATTGCGTGGTGAAAAATTCTCCTTCACCTCGAAGTGGGTGTGTGCCGGAAGAAAATCCGGGACGTTCACGGAGAGCCACCGTCCGCCGGGCCTATCTCCGTAAAGCTGCCGAACTGAATCTCGCCGTCGGCGGGACTTGATCAACTTAAGCAATTCTTAACCCTGAAAATGGAGGTTTCCTGTAATGACAATGTCCTTGGTAGTTGGAACGACACTGGTGGATGCCGACGAGGTCGCTACCCGAACCAGACAAGGAGATAGCGAGCTACAAGCGTTTGCCGCTGCATTGAATGCTGGCGCTTCTGGTGGGGAAGGAAACGACCCCAACCGGCGCGCTTCATTTGCCGCGGGGTCTGTAACTGTCGCAGAGTTTCAGGCTACCGCCTTGCTTCCGAACGCTACACCCTTCCAGCCGGTCGGCATCGGAAAGCCGCTGACCCTGATGCTTCGTCATGCCTACACCGGGCGTTACGGCAAGAAGGATATGCTATTGACGTCAGCCGTTCGCGATCCATTTACTACCTTCGGTTTGGCTCCCCGCGCGATTAACTTGATGCCAAAGCGAATCCCAAAAAAGGCCCACATCAAAGGGCCAGCTGCGACTGAGAGCGGCACGGAACTCGTCTACTACATACCCGCGTTGACCGCTCAGGCACTAACGCTCACTCTCGACATGGCGTTTGACGATTTTCCGGATGATTTAGTCGATAAAATCGCGGGCGCGATCACGACCGCCGGCGGGATTCCCGTGTTTGGTCCGTATAGCGGCATCTTGTTGGCGGTTGGTGCTGCGGTAAAGTTGCTGTCCAAACTTGCGAACGCATTGGTCGACGCGCACGCCGAATTTTCGGTAAGCGATCGCTTGGAGTTTCAGGTCCCAGACTCACCGATACCGGTCGCCGGCTACCGGGTCTTGTCGACTCCTTCGCTCAATCACGCCGACTTCAACTTTGATCTTGAGCAGGGCTTGCTTCATAAGGACACAGGAAAACCATATGACGGCGACGAGCCATACGTCGTCTTTTATGTGGACGGATCGAAGAACGACTCTTTCAAAGAATTCACGCCCACCGCGGCGAGTGCGGCACAGCTTTCGAAATTCCTGAGTCAAAAGGAGGGGTCAGAAGTGGCCCTCGGCACAATCACCGACGCGTTCAAGCTTTTTAGCGATGTCCGTTATCGCAGAGAAGCAGATCGTCTCAACAAGGAGATAGTTAAGCTTCCTGCCGGCTCAGCGGAACGAAAGAAGATGGAAGAGAGCCGGGATGCCGCAATCGCCAATATCCTGGAAGAGCTGCTGAAACCCTGAAAGTCCAGAACCGCACTTGCATAAGAAGGTGAACAGAAAGGAACATGTGATGAGCCAACTTAATGATCGAATTCCCATTCCTCCGAAAGACACGATGAATACCGGGCTCAGCCCGGCCAAGCAGTCCACGATGCTTGCGAAATTTGGTAAACCCGGTGCCCTCACGAAAAACTGCTCGCCGCCCGCGGGCAAGTTTAAGCTGCGCGTAAAATCCAACGTTGATATCGGACCCTTCAAAGTGTCAGGTCTCGATTTCGCAGTTGAGTCGCTCCGCCAGATCTTCGCGGAGGTTCAACAGCAGTTGCCCGAAGTTTTCGCGCAGGTGAAGAATGACGGCATGCTCTGTGTGCGTCATCGCCGCAAGGCCCCCACGCTGTTTTCAAACCACAGCTTTGGGTGTGCGATTGACATATTCTTCGGGACTGAAGCGGTTGGCCAGGGTACCCATCTTACCCATCGAGGAAACTTTTTGTTATTCCCCTTTTTCAACCGCCACGGTTGGTACTGGGGAGCGGAATTTTCCGGAGACTTTGTCGACAGCATGCACTTTGAGTTGGCCGAGGAGACTATTCTCAAACTTCCGAACGGGCCACTGTAAGGAACTCGGCCCAGCCTGTAGCGCAGTGGCTGGAAATAGGAGACGGCATCTCTCAAGGCTTTTGCTGCAAGCTCTCAACACGCTGCGATGTCGCAACCGGAGTTCCGTTGGTTGGCTCCAGTCTTAGAAGGAGTCGTCGCAGAGGTGGGCGTGGTAACCGGGGTGCCGGGCCACGCAGAGTTTAGAGTTCAAGTGAACTCCTTAACTTACAGTACGGCAGTCTCCGCCAACAATCGTCCCGCCGCAAAACGCTCGACGCCGAGTTGGCTTGCATCGATGAGATTTGTCCGGCCTTGCAAAATCAAATCGGCGATAATCCGTCCCGAGGCGGGCGAGTGCATCACGCCGTGGCCACTGAAGCCATTCACAAAATACAAACCGGCAACACTTGGTGCGGGGCCGATAATGGCGTGATGATCCGGAGTCATTTCGTAGAGTCCCGCCCAGGCGCGTCGCGGATTTACTTCGGCCTCCGCGAGCGCCGGCACACGCGTGGCAGCGTGCGTCAAAATCTTTTCTACAAAGGCGGGTTCGAAATCGGTCTTGAACCCCGGTGTCTCCTCAGGATCGTTCCACGCCAATAGAATGCCTTTGCCTTCGCGACGAAAATGAAAGCCGGTGGACATGTCGATAACCATCGGAAAGCGTTGCGGCAAACTGTTGAAGGGTTCGGTGGGTACGAGTTGACGGCGGAGCGGTTCGACCGGCAAATGTGCTCCGGCCATGCCTGCCACAGTTGCAGCCCAGGGACCGGCGGCGTTGACGACGATGCGGGTCGAGATGAAGCCTCGGCTCGTCATCACTCCTGCGATCTTGCTTTCTCCTGGGACCGCGGGCGTCCCGCCCGCTCTTAGTCTCAATGAGGAATCAGCCTCGGTGCCCTGAAATGCGGGCGGGACGCCCGCGGTCCCAGTGTGAGCCGGTTCGGTTTCGATGCCGGTGACTTGCGTGTCGAGCCATAAACGAACGCCGCGTGCGCGAGCCTTAAGCATGAAGCCCATCATCACGCTATGGGGATCGACAAAGCCATCCGTCTGGCAGAACGTACCGCCGACAATATCGTCGACGCGCAGTTGCGGCACAAACTCCGCGATGTCCGCGCGCGAAACGAGTTCCACGTTCTTCACGCCCAGGCCCAACTGTCGTTCGCGATTACTATGGAGATACGCGAGCTGGCGTTCGTTGGTGGCGCAGAAGAGATAACCATGCGCGCGATAATCCGCCGGATGACCAACCACTTCATCGAACCTGGCAAAGAAGTCGATCGAGTAGCGCGACATCTGAATATTTACTGCAGTGGAAAACTGCGCGCGTACGCCGCCCATGCTTTTTCCGGTTGAGCCTTTTCCCTGATGCGCTTCGCGTTCAACCACCAGCACGTTTGTGCAACCTTGCTCCGCGAGGTGATAAGCCACGCTTGAGCCCACGATACCGCTACCGATAATCACTACCTCTGCTGTTTCCGTCATAGTTGTCGCAATCAACACGCCGCCGTAGAATGTCCCGCCAGCATAAACACATCGGAACGGCGCGAGCATAAGCCGAACCCTGATAGGACACAACACAACGTGGAGGTTGGAGATGGATCTGCGGTACCCCCTTGGCCCTTTTGAATTTTCCGGCACTCTTTCCCCGGGCGAACGTGAAAAGTTGATTGACCAAATCGCCGCGACTCCCGAAGAGATGCGCAGGGCCGTGGCCGGACTCGACGCGACACAACAGGACACGCCTTATCGTCCGGAAGGATGGACCGTGCGGCAAGTGGTCCATCATGTTCCGGAAAGTCACATGAACAGCTACCTTCGCTTCAAGCTCGCCCTCACCGAAGACGAGCCGACTATCAAACCCTATTTCGAAGATCGCTGGGCCCGGCTTAACGACGCGAAACAGGCTCCCATCGAACTCTCGCTTAACTTGCTCGCGTCGCTGCACGAGCGTTGGGTTTGGTTCCTGCGATCGTTAACTGACGAGGACTTCAAGCGTACCTTTCGTCATCCTGAATCAGGCCTGGTGAGTCTGCAAAAGAACCTGGCGCTGTATGCCTGGCATGGTCGACATCACGTGGCCCAGATCACTTCCTTGCGCGCACGAATGAACTGGTAATGAGCAGAGGGCGGAAAGCATGCTGGGAGTAACGCTGATTTCTACTGGCGATATTTGAGTATACGGAGACGATGGATGTTGCAAACGTTTGATTGCCCCAAGTGTGGGGCACCGGTTAGTTACCAAAAAGACGTTGTCGGTGCGAACCTCACCGCGCGTTGTTCTTACTGCAACAGTGCGCTGTCAGTGCCTGACGAAATGCTTGGACGGCCGGCGCAAATCATCTCGACTGTGAACATTGACCTCAGGAATGCGGCACCGGGACGCAGCGCCGTAAAGTGGCTGTTACTGGTCGGATTGATACCGGTGATCGGCGTCATCATCGCAGTTATTGCGACAGGCGGCTTGCTCGCGCCGTTGTTTCGCGGCAATCCTGCTCCAGCGCTCACGCGCTCAACGCCCTCCGGCGGAACTGCCCGTCGCGAGGACAAAGTGAAGAGCGACAGCTTCGCAACGCCGCTGCTGAGTTTTGGTTCCGAAGGCATCGGACCGGGCATGTTCAAAGACGCACGTGCGATTGCGGTCGATGCGTCAGGAAAAATTTACGTCGGTGAATATAGCGGCGGACGAATCCAGGTGTTCGATCCGGCAGGCAAGTTCATAACGCAATGGATCGTGGATCCGAAAATGCCGCTGACCGGAATGGCGGCCGATCGTGGCGGCACGATCTACGTTGTGCAGAGCGGGGCGATTTCGCGCTACGAAGGAGCGAGCGGAAAACTGCTGGGCCAACTCGGGTACCCAGGCGGCTGGGGGTTCGACGACATTAGAGTCGCTGCCGACGGCAGCTTAGTGACCTCGTGGTACAAGAATCGTGACGACATCGTTCGCTTCAATTCCTCCGGCGCGGTAGTGCGTACCATGCGCGCGGTTATCAGCAGCGTGACTGATAATGCTGAACTCGATACCCACGTCGCGGTCGATGGCCTGGGAAACATCTACGCCTTAGGTTCATTCAGTAACGCGGTGTTCAAGTTTACGCCCGACGGAAAATACCAGACGCGTTTTGGCAGCGACGGCGATCAGCCCGGTCAGTTTCGCGCGCCTTCGGCAATCGCGGTTGACGGCAACGGCCGCGTCTACGTCAGCGACTTCAAAGGCATTCAGGTTTTTGACGGCAACGGCCGTTACCTGACGGTGTTCAATCCACCCGGTACCGCGTCGGGAATGGTTTTCAACGACAGTAATGAAATCTTTATTGCGGCGCGCAACCAGGTACTGAAGTTCTCGTTGAAGGAACTCGCAAACTGATCGCGTTGCGGAGCTTGGGAAGCTTACCAAAATGGGTTTTGCAAAATTCAATCACACCGCGCTGCTGGGAAAACTCTGAGCTATGCAAGTCGGCGATGTAATTTCCTGGCAACGCACGTTTACGGAAGCGGACATTCGTCTGTTTGCGAAACTCTCGGGGGACGAAGGCGAACATCATCAGGTCGCGGATGAGCAAGGCCGCTTGATGGCCCACGGTCTGCTCACGGCCACGTTGCCGACCAAGATCGGCGGCGATCTCAATTTTATTGCGCGCGAGTTGACGTTTGAGTTTCTCCGTCCGGTCTTTGCGGGTGACACGATTGTTTGTGAAGTGGAACTGGTGGAACTGGAACCGGCGGAACAATTCATGCACGTAGTTTCAAAGTGGGTCTGCCGCAACCAGCTGGGCAAGGAAGTGATGACCGGACAAGCGCGCGGTGTGATTCGCAGAAAGCTTGATTGAGCCAGAAGCCGACAAATACAGAAACCAGGAGCCGGCAGCGACCGGGTGCTATCTTCAAGCTGAACGTGTTGCGCTACTTTCTACCGCACGGATTGTCAGGTTGAATGTCGGACCCGGTCGCTGCCGCTCCCGGTTCTGTATGCTGGCGCAGCGCCGTTTGCTGCCTCACTGCAGCAGGAAGTTATAAGTAATCACTCCAGAAACCTTCATCGCCTGCTCACCTAATCTCGTCGGTGAGAAGCGTGCTGAAAGCGCGGCCTGCTGCGCGGCATGCATCAGCAAAGGACTGCCCGAAACCGCTTTCGCGGAGATCACTCGACCGCTTTCGTCGACGAGTACCTGTACGTTGACGGCACCCTGAATTCCCGCCTGCTTTGCAATCGGAGGATAGGCAGGTTTTGGCAAGACCAGCGCGAGACCGTTAAGCACGCGCGACGAAGTGACTATCCTTTTCGGAGCCGGCGCAGGCGCTGGTACGGGCAGTGGTGGCGGATCGGGCGTTCGCAGCGTTAGGACGTTCGCCTCGCCGGTGTTTGAATTCCCGTCACGCCCCGGCCCGTAACCTGAAGGCTCAATCACACTACTCCCGATTACGGTGTCTGGGTGGGCAGGTGGAATCGGCGACGCCACCGCAGAGACGAGTGCAGGTGGATTAAGCGGATTATCCGGCCGGTCAATTAATACCGGTCGAACGGATCGCGGACCTTGTGACGCGCCCGCGGGTGGATTGTTACGACGAACCCGGGGAGGTTCGGAAACCACTTTGTCCGGTTGTAACGGAACATAGCTGATTAATTCGAGATCGTTAGTAGGTTCGCTGAGACTCGCGTCGTAAGCGTAGATGCTCGCGACCCCGGCGCCGGCAAAGAGCAACAAGTAGGTTGCCGTGGTAAACAGAACGAAAGAACCGCGGCGTTTCAATTCGCGCGCGTGAGAACTCGACTCAATCAAGTTATTAAACATCTCTTTCTCCCTTGCCGGTGCCATGCGGGTCGCAGGAGCTTACTCGGTAACCTTAGACAACCGAAGGTCTGGTAAGTTCCAAGTTTCGATGTACGAGTTACGAGTGACGATTCGAGTATCGGGTTACGAGTTACGAGCTTCGGGTTTGGGGTTTTTAGAATCGCCAACTCACCACACACATGACTGAAAGTCAAAACCCGAGACTCAAAAACCCGAAACCCCAAACCCGAAACCCGTAACTGGTAACTCGTAACTCGAAACTCGAAACTTGAACTTGGACTTCTTGCGTTTGTACATTGGACATCTTACGATTGCGCCGCTCTCACACCCCCGTTTTCAGGAGAAGCAAACATGGCGACCAGGGAAGCTATCGCGGAAGAACTAAATCCATTCCTAATCGCGCGCCAGCAGTTCAATCGCGCCGCCGACTATCTGCAACTGGACGATTCCATTCGGCACGTCCTCAGTAGTCCCAAGCGGCAGTTGATAGTTTCCATTCCCGTGAAGATGGATGGCGGCGACGTGCAGGTGTTCGAGGGCTATCGCGTGCAACACAACATCGCGCGCGGACCCTGCAAGGGCGGCATACGCTATCACCCGAATGTCACGCTCGACGAAGTGAAGGCCCTCGCGTCGTGGATGACCTGGAAGTGCGCCACGGTCGGCATTCCTTACGGGGGCGGCAAGGGTGGCGTCATCTGTGATCCGAAAAGTCTTTCGATGGGTGAGCTGGAGCGACTGACGCGTCGTTACGCGTTTGAGATCGCTCCCATCATCGGTCCCGATCGCGACATTCCGGCGCCTGACGTTTACACCGATGAACAGACCATGGCCTGGATCATGGATACAATCTCGATGGTGCGTGGCCATACGGAACTAGGCGTCGTCACTGGCAAACCGATCTCACTGGGCGGATCGCAGGGCCGTCACGAAGCCACCGCACGCGGCTGCCTCTATACTTTGCGCGAGGCCTGCAGAGTGAAGGGCATCGACCTCAAGGGCGCGCGTGTTGCGGTGCACGGCTTCGGCAACGCCGGCGCAAACATCGCGCGACTGGTAGCTGCCGACGGCGCGAAGGTGGTGGCGGCTTGCGATTCGAAGGCCGGACTCTACGCGGAAAACGGCATCGACATCGCCGCCGCATTCAGTCACAAGGCAGAGACGAAGTCACTGGCCGGTCTGCCCGGCGCCAAAGAGATGTCGCCAGAGGACATCATCGGAGTGGACTGCGACATTCTGTTGCCGTCGGCGCTCGAAAATGCGATCACGCTGGCGAATGTCGGACGCGTGAAGGCGAAAATTGTCGCCGAGCTGGCGAACGGGCCAACTACACCTGGTGCGGATCGGGTACTCGCGGACCAGGACGTTTTCCTGATTCCCGATATCCTGGCAAATGCGGGCGGAGTGACGGTGAGCTATTACGAATGGGTGCAGGACCAGTACTCGTTTTTCTGGTCGGAGAAACAAATCAATACGACGTTGGAGGACGCAATGCGCACGGCGTTCAATTCAGTCCACGAAACCGCGCAGCGTTACGATACCGACATGCGTACCGGCGCCTATATTCTGGCCGTCGATCGCGTGGCGGAAGCGACGCGCGTGCGCGGAATATTTCCATAACCTGGGAGCGCAATCTGGGAGCGCAGGCATCCTGCCTGCGATGATCGCTTAGCCCAAAAAGAATTTACACCATGCTAAAGACCGATAAAATTACAGTCTACGAGAAGCCAACTTGAACAAAGTGTCGCGAACTCGACAAGCTACTCCGTGAGAGTGGCGTACCGTTTGAAAAGGTCAACTACTATCACGCGCCGCTGACCGAAAAGAAACTGGTCGAGTTGCTTGGCAAAATGAAGTTGCAGCCGCGTGACCTGCTCCGGAAGAGTGAGGCTATTTACCGTGAACTCGGTCTGGGCCAACATGAATTCTCCAATGCTGAAATCATCGCGCTGATGATCGAGCATCCCGATCTGATTCAGCGACCGATTGTCGAACGCGGCAACCGCGCGGTGCTGGGCCGGCCCACGGAAAATGTGAAGTCGCTGCTATGATCGAACAACTGCTGAGTTAACGCCTTGAAAAAAGCTGAAACAATCTTTGCCTGTCAAAACTGCGGACATCAGTCGCGCAAGTGGCTGGGAAAATGTCCCGAGTGTGGCGAATGGAACTCGCTGGTCGAAGAGCGCGAACGCGCCCTCAAAAAGGGCAGCGGTCGTACCGGGTTCAAACTTCGTGAAGTCGCGGCGATTGCTTACGCGGAAATCGAGTCACAAGACGAGACTCGCGTTTCTTCCGGCGTGACCGAGTTTGATCGCGTACTCGGCGGCGGCATTGTTCCCGGCACGCTCGTCTTGATTGGCGGCGACCCGGGCATCGGCAAGAGCACTTTGATGCTGCAAGTGGCCGACCGGCTCAGTGTAAACAGTGGCGCCGTACTCTACATCTCTGGCGAGGAATCGGAACGCCAAATAAAACTTCGCGGCGAGCGTTTGCGAATTGAAGCGAAGAACCTCTTCCTGCTGCCCGAGACGAACCTGGAAAATATTTTTCAAGAAGTCGAACGGCTAAACCCTACTGCGATCATAGTCGACTCCATTCAAACGGTTTTCTCCGCGATGATTGAATCCGCGCCGGGCTCGGTTTCGCAGGTGAGGGAAGCAGCGCATCAGTTTCTGTTGCTGGCGAAGAACCGTACCATTCCCATTTTCCTGATCGGCCACATCACCAAAGACGGTTCCATTGCCGGACCCAAGTCGCTCGAGCACATCGTCGATACCGTTTTGTATTTTGAAGGTGAACGCCATCACAACCATCGCATCGTGCGCGCGGTGAAAAACCGCTTCGGAGCGGCTAACGAAATCGGCGTGTTTGAAATGACCGGCGCGGGCCTGGTCCCGGTTGCCAATCCGTCGCAGATGTTTTTACAGGAGCGTCCGCACAACGTTGCCGGCTCAGTGGTCACGGCTTGCATGGAAGGCACGCGTCCGCTTCTGGTTGAGATTCAGGCGCTCGTTTCGGAAACGAAATACGGTACCGGCCGGCGCATGACGCAGGGGGTGGATCAAAGCCGCGTCGCGCTGTTGATGGCCATGCTGGAAAAACGTCTCGGTCTGCAGATGCTGGGAGACGATGTGTTTGTAAACATTGCCGGCGGTTTGGAAGTCGATGAACCAGCAGTGGACCTGGGAGTGGTGGCGGCAATTACGTCGAGTTTCAAAAACCTGCCGATTGATCCGCACACGACTGTGTTTGGTGAAGTGGGTTTGACCGGCGAGGTGCGCGGCACGACGCAGGCGGTGGTGCGTGCGCGCGAAGCTCAGGCGTTGGGCTTCAAGAAGATTGTCATGCCGGGTTCGAACAAAGCGGGGCTGGAACGCCTGCTCGGCGTGACGATCGTAGGTGTGAAGTCAGTCGAAGAAGCGCTCGCCGAATTGTTCTGACTTGTAACCGTTAGCTTGCGCCTGGGAGCGCCGGGCCTGCGTGCGAGGAGCGCGAAACGCGAACGTCACTAACACGCCAGCCAAAGCCTGCTTCAAGAGTTGCGCCCCCCCGGAATGCTAGGAGTCTGGCTCGCCGCTATCAGCTTTGTCGTGATCGAGTTCGCGCATCTTGCGATTGACAAACTCCCTTGGACTCTCGCCCAAGGGAGTTGCCTTGTCGCCTGGTTTTTTGTCTCGTCGTGAGCCCGAAGTTTCGGAATCATCCTCCGCGGTTTCCGAACGCCTACCCCCCGGTTTCAGTGCCGCGATTCTTTGTCGCAACGCATCGGCGCGCGCGCGTCTGGCAGCTTCGTCGTCGTCTTTCATGTTGCCTCCAAATCCTTCCGGCCTCAGTTTAGTTGGCCCGCGCGTGTCCGGCAAACCAGGCAACACCACGACGTAGTTAAGCCTCCGTTTCGAGGTCAGTCGCGAGGAGCTTCGGGTTCGAATTGCTGACCACTTCCCTGATTCGTGTCCGCAGGGAGGCGGCCTTGGCGGCTGCTGCCTCCGAGTGAGCGTCCATCGAAGAACGGGCCGCCGTTATATCGGACTCCGCGAAACGCTTCGGTTCGTAGCGCTCGGGCGTTCGCTTGTAAAGCATGGCCCGCAGGTTTTCACTCGACTGCGCGTCGATCTTGCCGATGTCGCGAAATTGCGGCTTCGTGCCGGTGAAAAAGGTTTCCTGAAACCAATGGTCGGTGACCGGATCGTGCCAGCTCAGGTAACCGTTCTTCAACACCTCGCGCGGCGCTCTGATGGCGCCGGTAAAGCTATACCGAACGCCGGGCGCGGTGACTGGGTCGAAGTAGTTTGGGGTATAGAAATCCGAGACCACGATCCCGTTGACGCGGTAAGCGAAAGGCGTGTCCTCACTCGGGTCGCAAACCTCAACCAGAAACTCGACGCGGCCCTGTCCGGGTTTTGGCGACGGCCCCGAGATCAGTCGGTTGCCAAAGGGATCAACCAACATTTCACAAACTTCATGGCTGGCAGTCAGTGCCCAGCCATTGGCAAAACTCACCAATGCGAAAGGCTGGCCTTCTTTGTCTTCGTGGATGCCCGCGGCGTCGCCGAGATCTTCCTCGGTTACGATAACGGGCCAGTAACCGACGGGCACTTCGTCAAGACTGACGAAGGAATCAACGGTCGCTTTCACTTGCCAGATGGGGGCGAGATCTCGAGTGGCCTGTTTTTGCAGGGCGGCAGCAACGCGCGATAGAGCGGAAAAAGTAACCTTCTCAGTTTCGGTGACCAAAGCAAGTTGACGAGCTAACATCTTCTTCTCCTTTTTCAACTGTGGGACTCCAGAGGGATTCGTGGAGGTTGGTGGACGAGCGTACGGCCGTGATCGCGGCAGCCTTGTAATTTCAAACTCTCGAAGCTTATGACGATTTGAGCATATCCATTTCATTGCAACCCGGGACTCGGCTGGGTCGGGATTTCCGGCAAGTGGCGCGCACGCAATAAAGCGTTGAGCGCCGGCAGATCCGTCCTCTCAAGTGCAGTCCACTTTGCTACCAGCCCGTCGAGTAACCGGTGGTAACTCGCGAAGGTCGCAACGGCTTGGGCCGTGGGCGCGGAGTCGGCGCCTTCGACCAACAGCAGAAGCGATCCGAACGCGCCATTGAGAGCCGCGACTGAGACGACGCCTTTCGGTGGGTAGCTTTGCTCGACCGCTACTAACTCTGCCGCCTGCTGGTCAAGCGCGGCAACCGCTGTCAGTACTGTGCCGGCGCCGGGATCGGAGATTAATCTGGCTTGCAACTCCTGCAGCTGCCGGCGCAATTCGCCCACTCGTTTCGCCGCGTCATAACTTTGCTTCATGCCGTCCATGATTTTCAGTTCGAGCGCCAGCTGTCGGTCCAATGCAGCGGGAGCGATCCGCACGCGCGGATCCATCCGCAACTCCAGCGGCGCCGTGTAGCTTTGGTTCGCGACCGTTAGTTTCACGCGGTACATACCGGGCGCTGCAAGTGGACCTTCCGGGACCATGATCGCGTCCTCACCGTAGGCGGCGGCGATGCTGTAGCCGTAGCGCAACGCCGCTGGCCGCTCATAACGCAGGTCCCACACGAAGCGATTGAGCCCCGCGCGTTTTGACAGCGGCGCTGGTGGATTGAACCAGTAGGTCGGGAATGACTGCGTCTCATCGAGGAGCCGTCGCTGATCGTTGGAAGAATATTTTCTGACGACTTTGCCAGTGGCGTCGCTGATTTCCAGCGTCACTTCACCCGCCGGTACTGAGTTCAGACTGTAGTCAATGATTGCGCCGGTCGGCGGGTTTTTCCCGGCCGGCGTTTCCGGCGGCAGCGGGGTGTCGTGCGCCACGTTCTTGCGGATTCGAATCGCGGTTGCCGGACCAAACAAATGAACAGCCGCCGCCAGCGTTTCCGCGTTCAAGCCGCGTAACGGCGAGATGTCGTCCAGAATCCAGAACGAACGTCCGTGGGTGGCCACGATCAGATCGTTACCCTTGATGACGAGGTCTCGTATCGGCGTGGCCGGCAAGTTCATCTGTAACGGCTGCCACGCGTCCCCGTCATTGAAGGAAACGTAAACACCAGTTTCGGTGCCGGCAAACAACAGTCCTTTGCGAACCGGATCCTCGCGCACTGCGCGCACAAAGGTGGACCGCGGGATTCCGTTTACGATCTTCGTCCAGGTTCGTCCGTAATCGTGCGTGCGATAAATATGCGGCGTGATGTCGTCCATCTGATGACGATCGATGGCCGCGAATGCTGTTGCCGGATCATGTGGGGAAGCATCAATCAAACTGATCATGCTCCACGGCAGCAACCCTTGCGGTGAAACGTCGCTCCAGGTCTGCCCGTCGTTTCGCGTCAGTTGGATCAGACCGTTATCCGTTCCGATCCAGATGGCGCCGGCTACCAGCGGCGACGGCGCGATTGTGTAGATAACACCGGGTGCGCCCGCTGCTTTCTCGCCGGCACGAAGCGTGAGATCGGGACTGATTATTTTCCAGCTTGCGCCGCCGTCCGCAGTCTTCATCAAGAACTGCGACGCCTGATAAAGGGCGTGCGGCGCTTGAAACGAAAAAGCGATCGGCGTGGTCCAGGGATAGCGATGCTGCACAGTCGACCCGAGTTCAGCAGGCGTTGGCGAGACGTTCTGGACTTGTCCGGTGCGCGTGTCGAAGCGATATAGTTCGCCGCCCGTGCTGCCGCCAAAAACGATTTGCGGGTTCACCGGGTCCGGCACAATGTAGCCGCTCTCGCCGGCGCCCACCGGATGCCAGTCCCGAAAGGTGATCTCTCCATAGTCGCTGCGACTCGAGACGGCAGCCGTGCCGCTGTCCTGCTGCGCGCCATAGACCCAGTAGGGAAACTGATTGTCGACGGCCACGTGATAAAACTGTGCGGTCGGCTGGTTGTACCAACTGCTCCAGGTCTGCCCGCCGTTTACGGTAATGATGGTCCCCTGGTCCACGCCGGAGATCATGCGCCGTGGGTTTTCCGGATCGATCCAAAGCGAATGGTAATCGTCGCCGCCGGGTGCGCCCCTGATTGCTTTGAAAGTTTTGCCGCCATCCAGCGAGCGATACAGCGAAACGTTCGAAACGTAAACAACCTCCGGGTTTTTCGGATCGGTCCTGACTTCGCCGAAGTACCAGCCGCGACTGAGAATGCGCGAGTCAGTACTTATCACACTCCAATTCTCCCCGCCGTCATCGGAACGATAGAGTCCACTGCCCTTGCCGGCGTCGATCAGAGCGTAGACGCGTTTGCCGTGCTGACCGGCGCCGACATCGAGACCAACGCGGCCGATGGTTCCAGTTGGCAGTCCGTGAGCGGTGATCTCTTTCCAGCTCGCTCCGCCGTCGCTTGACTTGAAGATTCCGCCACCGGGCCCGGTCAATGGCGCGTAAGTTACATAGGGCGGGCGCCGGGCGTTCCAGAGCGAGGCGTAGACCGTGCGCGAGTTGTCAGGATCGTAAGCAAGATCGACTGCGCCGGTGTGCTCGTCGCGGTAGAGCACGCGCGTCCAACTCTTGCCGCCGTCGGTGGTGCGATAGACCCCGCGTTCGGTGTTTGGTCCAAACCCGTGGCCCAGCGCCGCCACCAGCACGTTGTCAGCATCCTTCGGATCAATTAATACGCGGCCAATCTGGCGCGTATCGCCAAGTCCCAGGTAGGTCCAGTTTTGTCCGGCGTCAGTCGACTTATAAACGCCGGCGCCGAACGTGATGTCGGAACGCATGTCCGCTTCGCCGGTACCAACGTAGATCGTGTTTGGGTCGGAAGTTGAAACAGCGAGCGCACCGATGGAAGCGACTGGCTGGCGATCGAAGATTGGTGTCCAGGTACGGCCTGCGTCAGTCGTCTTCCAAACCCCACCCGCTACCGCGCCGAAGTAAAAGGTATTCGGTTCGCCACGCACGCCGGACACAGCCAACACGCGACCGCCGCGATGTGGGCCAATGCAGCGCCACTGCATGGTGGAGTAAAACTCCGGAGCCGGCGGCGGCGCGCTTTGTGCGCATACCGCGACGGCAATCAGAATTGAAGTCAATAGCACGCAGGGAATTCGGATGAAGCGAAACATGTCCAGCTCCTCTTAACAGCAATTCTAAAAGCAAAGATACGCAATGAAGCGCCCAGAGTAAGACGCCAATACTCAGCTTACGCTAACCGCCCGCGCCGCAAGTTGAGAATGCCCAAGATGGAATTACAAGTTTGTAGACTAACGCAAAGTGAGCGGTGAGTTCTAGTAGGTTCGTGCCCCCATCCAGTTCTCTCAGAAATTTCAAATGTGGACCCGGGCGATCGTTTCGTTATTTGTGGTTGGCCGCAACGCGTTTCGGAGCAGGCAGCGGGAAGCGCGCGCGCACGGTCGTACCGGCTCCCGGGGCTGATTCGATGTCGACCTTGCCGCCGGCGAGATCGGCGCGTTCGCTCATGCCCATAATTCCCAGGCCGGTGCGCCTGCGTTCGACGTTTAAGCCAACCCCGTCATCCGTGACCGTAACCTCGAGCGCGACGTCCTGCACTGTCAGCCTTACTTCGATGTGCCGGGCCTGCGCGTGCCGAGCAACGTTGCTGAGTGCCTCCTGCACGATGCGGAAGCAGGCGGTTTCGATCTCGACCGGCGCCCGCGCATCGGTCGGTGTGGCAGTGAAACTCGTACGCATGCCGGCGCGCTGACCGTGGCGCATCACCAAATCTCGCAACGCCTCGACCAGACCAAACTCATCGAGTAACGCCGGGCGGAGGTCGAAAGCAAGCGTCCGTACCTGCTCGATCATCTGCTTAATGATCCGCGTACTCTCGGGCACGCGCGCGCGCGAAGGCGGCGACAGCTCATCCTCAATCGCCTCGAGGTTCAGCGAGATAGCAACGAGCGACTGCCCGAGCTGGTCATGCAACTCGCGCGCAAGTGCGCCGCGCTCGATCTCCTGTTGCTCCATGAGCTGGCGCGACAGCGACCGGTAGCGCTGCTGCGACTCTTGCAGACTGTCCTGCGACTGCTGAAGTTGCTCGAGATTGGTCATCATCCAGTTGGCTTCGTGACGGGGCCAGTCGGGCGAGAGGTACTGCTCGGGCGCGACGTAATAGGGATTGCGGCAGATACGATCACCGATGACCACGAGCGGATGCACGACGATCATCTCGCGCAGCGTTTCGGGTTTGAATCGCCGTATATCGAATTGACAGAGTCCGGCGCAGGCGTGGCGTTCCCAGACGCGATTGAGGTTCAGTCGCGCCTCAAACTCGGCGAGGTCCTTCAGGTCGCCGTTCAGCGCCCAGGACATCTCCCCGACAATCCGGAAGCCGGCGTGGCCCGCCTTCCGTGAGTCGCTGGCGAACTGCTCGATCCTTCCGAGCATGTCCACCGTTTGGAGGCCATGCGCGAGCGGCTTTTCGAAGAACACCAGTCGGCCGGTGCGCATCTCTGCCTCAGAGTCGACGCCCGCCGCCGCGAGCGCATTGAGAATACTCTCGCCGCCGTCGTCGACAACACACACACAAAACTCGCCGCGCTCAAGGCCGGCGCGGAGGTAGGAGACGGCGATTGCCACCTCCTCTTCGCGCTGGTCGTATAAAGTGCAGACGTGATCGGCCGGACCGATCTGCTCTATTGCCGCGCGAACTCTTGCGAAGCGATTGTCAGCATCCATGGTGCCTCCCAAATCCATACTGGGGTAGGTCGCGAGGGACTAAACTCAAGATGCGGTCGGCATCATACTCCGGTTAACGCGATGAGAATAGTTTTTTGCGTCCAAACGAATCGGGATTTTTCCGCGGTCGCGTCGAGAGTCAAGGCGGAGAAAAGGGTATTACGTGCCGACGAAGCGATCGTCTTCTAATTCTGATTCAACCTTCTTCCTGGGCTTTACGCTCCGTCGGTTCTCTCGCACTAATCAAGCGAACGATATCGTTCCTTGTCGATTCGCGGTTGCGGCGCGCGTATTATGTCGCGGATCAGCGACCGAAGTCCGGATTTGGTGGTATTATCCCGCACCGCTTTACATTCTTATTTGCCAACTGTAAGGAGCGCAACGATATGTCGCAGACCTCGCTCGGTAAGGGTCAACGCTTTAGCTACGTCCTATACATCATCCTGCTCGTCGCAGTTTGTTTCGTAAGCGTGGACCAATCAGTAAGCGCGCAGCAAGCGCCGACTCCAACGGCGACGCCCTCTGCCGATGCCGATCCGTTCAAGGCGCTGCAGTGGCGCTTGATTGGACCATTTCGTGGCGGACGCTCAACTGCGGTCACCGGCGTCGCGTCGCAACCGCTGGTCTATTACTTCGGCGGCACGGGTGGCGGCGTGTGGAAGACAACGGACGGCGGTATCAACTGGGAACCAATTACCGACAACTCTGTCTTCGGCACTGGCTCAGTCGGCGCGATCGGTTTGTCGGATTCCGATCCCAATACGATTTACGTTGGCATGGGCGAGTCGCCCATTCGCGGAAACGTTTCGCATGGCGACGGTGTTTACAAATCGACCGATGCGGGTAAGACCTGGAAGCGCGTTGGCCTTGAAGATACGCGGCAGATTTCGCGCATCCGCGTGAACCCGAAGAATCCGGACATCGTTTACGTCGCGGCGCAGGGCCACGTTTGGGCGCCTAACGAACAGCGTGGCGTCTTTCGTTCGCGCGACGGCGGCAAAACGTGGCAGAAGGTTTTCTATCGCAGCGACAAAGCCGGCGCGAGTGATCTCATTCTTGATCCCACTAACCCGAACATTCTCTACGCCGCCTTTTGGGAAGTTTATCGCAAGCCCTGGACCCTCGAGAGCGGCGGCGCGGGCAGTGGCATCTTCAAGTCGACCGACGGCGGCGACACCTGGACCGAGATCACGCGCAATCCCGGCTTACCTAAGAGCACCATCGGAATTGTTGGTATCACTGCCTCACCGGCGAATCCCGATCGCTTATGGGCCATCGTGGAGGCGGAAGACGGCGGCGTCTTTCGTTCCGATAACGCGGGCAAGACCTGGACCAGGACTAACGAGCAGCGCAACCTGCGCCAACGCGCCTGGTACTACTCGCGTATTTATGCCGATCCAAAAAATGCCGACACGGTTTACGTGCTAAACACAGGCTTCTACAAATCGAACGATGGCGGTAAAACGTTCGCCGGGATTTCGGTGCCCCATGGCGACAATCATGATCTTTGGATCGCGCCGGACGATCCGAGTCGCATGATCGAGAGCAACGACGGCGGAGCTAACGTTTCCTTCAACGGCGGCAAGAGTTGGACCGAACAGGACCAGGCGACAGCGCAGTTTTATCGCGTCGCGCTCGACAATGATTTTCCTTACAACATCTACGGCGCGCAGCAGGACAACTCCACCGTGCGCATTGCCAGTCGCACGACTGATTTCGGAATTAGGGAAGCGGACTGGTACGACGTTGGCGGCGGCGAGTCAGGCTGGATCGCGCCTTCGCCAAAAGATTCGCAGATTGTTTTCGCCGGTTCCTACGGCGGCTTGATCACGCGCTTCGATCATCGCACGGGCCAGCTGCGCGACGTCTCTCCTTATCCCAACAATCCCATGGGCGCCGGCGCGGATGTTTTGAAGTATCGCTTCCAATGGAATTTCCCAATTCTTTTTTCGCCGAACGATCCGGACGCCTTGTATGCGGCCGGCAACGTACTCTTTCGTTCGCTGAACGAAGGACAAACCTGGGAAGTCATCAGCCCCGACTTGACGCGCAACGACAAGTCGAAACAGGGTTCGTCAGGCGGACCGATCACTAAGGACAACACGAGCGTTGAGTATTACAGCACCATCTTTACGGTGATGGAGTCGCCGTTGCAGCCGGGACTAATCTGGACCGGCTCGGACGATGGACTGGTCCAGGTCACGCGCGACGGCGGGAAAAACTGGAGCAACGTGACGCCGCCGAAAGACTTGCTGCCCGAATGGGTTCAGATCAACTCGATTGAAGCGTCGCCAAACGATCCGGCCACCGCTTACGTAGCGGCAACCATGTACAAGTGGGACGACAACCGGCCCTACCTGTACAAGACGAATGACTACGGCAAGAGTTGGAAGAAGATCACGAACGGTATTCCGGAGACTACCTTCACGCGCGTGATCCGCGAAGATCCCAACAAGCGTGGGCTGCTTTATGCCGGCACTGAGACCGGCCTCTACGTTTCCTTCAATGACGGCGCAAACTGGCAACCGCTGCAATTCAATCTTCCGCTCGTTCCCATTACTGACCTGGCAATTCACAAACGCGAGCAGGACCTGGTAGCCGCGACGCAGGGACGTTCATTCTGGATACTCGACGATCTGCCGCTCGTGCACCAGCTGATGGATGCGGGCGGTTTCAACGCTATCAAGCAAACGAAATTGTATCGCCCCGAAGATACGTATCGCATGGATGGCGGCAGCCCGCCCTTTCCCGCGACGGCAACCGTGGGACGCAATCCAGCGAATGGTGCGGTGGTCTATTATTCGCTGAAATCGAAACCGACTACCGACGTGGTATTGGAGTTCCTCGACTCCTCGGGTAAGTCGATCCAAAAGTTTACGGCGAAAGCCCCCAAGTCTCCGGTCGCGCCGGCTGCTGCGCCCGCAGCCGGAGTCGCATCAGTTGCGCCAACGCCCGCTGCTGCTCAGTTAACCACGCCGCCGGAGGAGCCACAGGCGCCGGCGGGTGAAGAGTCGGAAGGGTCCGGCGGTGGCCGTCAGCCGCGCGTGACCACCGACGTCGGGCTCAATCGCTTTGTCTGGGACTTGCACTATGCCGACTCGGTGCGTTTTCCCGGAATGATCTTGTGGGCCGGCGAAATGCGCGGGCCGCGCGTGGCGCCGGGGAACTACCAGGTGAGACTGACGGTCGACGGTCAAACGACGACGGAAACTTTCGCGGTCAAACCCGATCCGCGTTTACACGTGACCGCGGCCGACTTCGCGAAACAACTCGAGTTTGGTTTGAAGCTTCGCGACAAGGTTACGGAAACGCACAATGCGATCATTCAAATTCGCGACGTGCGAAAACAGGTGGACGACCTGCTGAAACGCGTCATGGGCCAGCCGAGTTACAAGGTCATCAACGACGCGGCTTCGGCGTTGAAGAAAAACCTGGCGAGCGTCGAGGACAGTCTGTATCAGACTAAGAACCAGAGCAGTCAGGATCCTTTGAACTACCCGATTCGTCTCAATAACAAACTCGCCGCACTCGCGGGCGTGGTCAGTAGCGCCGACGCCGCGCCAACCGATCAATCGTATGCTGTCTACGACGAGTTAGTGGTGCAAATTGATGCGCAGTTGGGAAGGCTGGTCCAGATTATGAAGACGGACGTGCCGGCATTCAATCAGTTGGTCCGTGACCAGAACATTCCGGCGGTTACAGTGAAAAGTGAAAAATGAAACGTGAAACGTGAAGGGTGAAGGGGCGTTCCCCCGCGGGCGCCCCTCCCGTTAAATGGGACAGGTGCTTGCTCATGGTCCGTTCGGAGTGTATTCTGTTGCCACAGTTACGAACCATAACACTGCGCTTCTGCAGTGACTCTTCCCCGGTTACACGCCCCCTGAAATCAATTGCTCGTAGTAAGCTGTTCTGGTTGAGCGACTTCAAGCTCAATCGATAAGCGCGAAAGACTCTTATTAATTTCAGTCCCTAACACACGAGGAAAACGACTATGAAAAAAATAATACTTCTGCTTCTAATCACACTAGCTTCGGTTACGGCCGTCTCAGCCGATACTATCTATCTTCGCGGCGGCACCACGCTGCGAGGCAACGTGCTCGGCTTCATCAACGGCCGCTTTGCCATTCAAGTGACCAATGGTGGCACTATCTCGATCAATTCCGCGAACAACAGGAACTCCACGACCGCGCCCGCCACGCGCACCGTCAGCGCCGGCGAAGTCGTCTTCCTGCGGCCGCGCGACATCGACCGCATCGAGATTGACGGACGTTCGCTCGACGAGGCGCGTTATCAAACACGGACGCTGGACGTGGCGCTTGGGCCAAACTGGATTGACTCCGGCATCGACGTGCGTCGCAACGAGCGCATTCGAGTTGACGCCACCGGAACGATTTATGCCAACCGCTCGCGTATCACTCCGGCCGGCTTGAGTTCGACCGATCCGAGTTCGCCATTGCCGCGCGCGGCTGAAGGCGAATTGATTGGTGTCATTGGCGGCGAATACGACGCGCCAATTCTCGAGCTTGGAGCGGGCCGCGAGTTCGTCGCCGATCGCGACGGCCGTCTTTACCTGACCATCAATCGCGGCAACTATCAGGATGCGCGCGGCGCCTTCAACGTGCGCGTGCGGAAGGAAGTTGATCTGACGGCGCTGGCTCGTGCTGACGACAGTCGCAACCAAAACGATAGTTACGATCCGTTTGGCTTGCCGGATGAATCAGGGAGTGGTGCGGCGGTGACGCGTTCCAGACAACCGCGCGATTTTCCGAACCGCGGCGACAACCCAAACCGCGGTGATCGACGTACCGCTCGCACGCTCGAACGCACGATTGACGTCCCCGGCAATCAGTCGCGCGGGATAGACACTGGCGTGGTCCTGCGCGCGGGCGATCAGGTCGTAATCAGTGCCACGGGAAATGTCACTGCCGGACGACGCGCAGGCGTGGTCTCGCCCGAAGGCGGACGGGCCGGCGCGGGCGCAGTGTTTGGCGCGACGGCTTATCCGGTGCCGACCGCGGGGGTGGGTGCGTTGATTGGTTACATCCTTCAACCAAACGGTCAAATGTCGCCCGCGTTTTATGTCGGCAGCCAGGCGACGTTTACCGCTTCAGCGGACGGACGGTTGTATCTGTTGGTCAACGACGATAACTACAGCGACAACAGTGGCAGCTTTAGCGCCCGCATTGTTTACCCCGACAACCAGTAGTCAGGTTGCGGTCTTCGGGCAGAAGCCCGACTGTCAGGGGGGCCCGCTTGGTGGGTCAGGTGGAGGTTCAACAGGTGGAGCTTCAAAAGGCGGAGCTGCAAAAAACCGAGCCCCTCCCTAACGGTCGGGCTTCTGCTTGGACCAAAAGAGGTTTTTGGTGACGGGCCGAAGAGGCCGTGCTAAGATTCCAGCCATTATGCAAGCGGATGTAGTCATTATCCGATTGATTTTTGCTGGAATTCTGGTCGCCTCTGGATACGTTCTCAAACCTATCAATGGCAGGCATTGGCTCTCCGCGGCTGCAGGTGCCGTCATTGCCGTCTGCATAATTTTCTTCGAACGAAGAATTCGGCGCGCTTCGCTCAAGACGCTGATCGGCGCAGCGGTTGGCTCCATCCTCGGTATCATCGGCGCTTTCCTGATCGGCTCGCTGATTAGCCGGCAGGAATCGCCGGCAGTGGCAGCGGAAATGAAAACTTTCCTGACGCTCGCCTTGACCTTCTTCATGGCCTACGTTGGGCTGATGGTGGGCGCGGCCAAGGGTGACTACCTTGAGCTGTCGGCTTTGGGCGGCATCCTGACTGACAAAGCGTCGCGACGCGATCTCAAAATCCTGGATACTTCGGTGATCATCGACGGCCGCATTGCCGATGTTGCCGAGACTGGGTTTCTCACCGGCTCGCTCATCATTCCCCAGTTCATCCTCCGTGAGTTGCAACAAGTGGCCGACTCACCTGATTCGTCGAAACGCCAACGCGGCCGGCGCGGCCTCGACATGCTGAACCGTTTGCAAAACAACAGTTCACTCGACATCCAAATTGTCGAAACGGATTTCCCGGCGGTGCGCGAAGTAGACCTGAAACTGATCGAGTTGGGCAAGCAACTCGACGCTGTGATCGTGACCAACGATTTCAATCTCAACAAAGTGTCGCAACTGCGCGGTGTCAGCGTGCTTAATATTAACGAACTCGCAAACGCTTTGAAGCCGGTGGTGCTGCCCGGTGAAGCGATGCGCGTGTTCATTTTGAAAGAAGGCAAGGAATACAACCAGGGAGTCGCTTACCTGGATGACGGCACGATGGTGGTCGTTGATAACGCCCGACGCTTGATCGGCAAGAACGCCGACATCGCCGTCACGAGTGTTCTGCAGACCACCGCCGGGAAGATGATCTTCGGTCGCCTCTGGGAAGAGCCGGAGAATGGTTCAAATAGCGGCGAGCATCGAATCAACGGCGCCGTCCGCCGTGCCCCACGCGAGTCGCGCAGCGGACCACTGCCGGTGCGAATCAATGATATCGAGCCGATAACGGAAGCGTAAGAACAGTGAAGAGTGACGAGTGAAGAGTGAAGAGTTAAGAGTTAAGAGTTAAGATTAAGAGGGTTAGTTACTAGTCACTTCTGAAGGCGTTGGCGTCGTCCCTCCTGGTTCCGTGTTGAGAAATCCCTCGTTAAAAATGGTTCGCCGGTAGCCTGCTTATGAATGTCGCAATCATCGCCGCTGCCGGGCAAGGCACGCGGATGGCTGGTAAGCGGCCGAAGCAGTTTCTTGAGTTAGCAGGCACCCCTATCATTTTCCACACGCTCAAGGCCTTCGAGCGGTGTGAAGCAATCAACGAAATCATCGTCGTCGTGGCAGCAGCCGAACGCGCGTGGTTCGAGTCGCGAGTCGAGGATTATGGTGTGCAAAAAATTCGCGCAGTTGTTGATGGCGGCGCGACGCGCGCGGAGTCGGTCCTTCACGGTTTGCAGGCGGCGGAACGGGGCGCGGACATCGTTGCCGTTCACGACGCTGTACGTCCGTTTGTAACCAGTGAGGAAATAGCGCGCACATTGACAGCGGCGCGACTTGGCGGCGCCGCGATCCTCGTTTCGCCGCCGGTTGATACGATCAAAGAAATCGAGGAAGCGCGGGTTGTGCGCACCCTGCGGCGCGCGGACTTGCGCAACGCGCTGACACCGCAGTGCTTTACCTATAAACTACTGCGCCAAGCCTATCAAGCCGTCGACGTTTTGGATCCTGATCTGACTGATGAGAGTTCATTGGTTGAGCGTTTGGGCGTGAAGATCGCGATTGTCGAAGGTAACGGGCGCAATATTAAAATAACGCGACCGGAAGATATTTTGATTGGGGAAGCGATACTGAAAGGATGGTCGTAGATCTTTAGCGAGGTCCAAAGTCCAAAATTCGAAGTATAGTCTATGTTTAGAATTGGCATCGGCAATGACACGCATCGTTTGGTCGCGGGACGTCCGCTAATGCTTGGCGGCGTACCGGTCGACTCCGAGCGGGGCGGCCAGGGCCACTCCGACGCCGACGCGTTATTGCATGCGATCACTGACGCGGTTTTGGGCGCACTCTGCGAGGGCGACCTGGGAGTGCACTTTCCTGATACCGACCCGCAGTGGAAAGACGCGCGTAGCATCGAACTGCTGGGGCGCGTGGCGTGGTTGGCGCATGAGCGCGGGTTACACGTCGTCAACGTTGATGCGACGGTTACGCTCGAACGCCCAAAGCTTCGCTCGTATATTTTGTCGATGCGCGAGAAAATCGCCGCGGCCCTGACGGTGGATCTGGCCTGCGTTAGTGTGAAGGCGAAAACGAATGAAGGTCTCGACGCGTTGGGCCAGGGACTGGCCGTCTCCGCGCAGGCAGTTGTGCTGCTGGAATCGTAAAGCAAACTGTTAGTTTGCTTAGGTAAGTTAGCTCGCAGTTGCGTGCTGATGCGTCAAGCGCAAACTAACAGTTTGCTTTACCGGAAGCACAAACTAAAGTCTGCATTACGCTATGTGAGTGCTGCTGGAATCGTAAAGCAAACTGTTAGTGTGCTTAGGTGAGGTTAGCTCGCAGTTGCGTGCTGATGCGTCAATCGCAAACTAACAGTTCGCTTTACCGGGAGCTCAAACTACAGTTTGCTTTACGCTATGTGAGTGCTGCTGGAATCGTAAAGCAAACTGTTAGTGTGCTTAGGTGAGGTTAGCTCGCAGTTGCGTGCTAGTGCGTCAATCGCAAACTAACAGTTTGCTTTACCGGAAGCGCAAACTAACAGTTTGCTTTACCGGGAGCGAAAAAGGGGAAACGTTTGAGACCGCAAGATGTAATCCGCAAAAAGCGTGACGGCGCACAACTTTCCGCTGAAGATATCCGTTTCTTCATCGACGGCGTCACCCAGGGCACGATCGCCGACTATCAAATCAGCGCGTTGCTGATGGCGATTTTTCTAAACGGCATGAGCGACGCCGAGCAGGAAGTGCTGACGGACGCGATGCTCCATTCCGGCAACACGCTCGACTTTTCCGCCATCGACAAACCGAAAGCCGACAAACATTCTACCGGCGGCGTGGGCGACAAGACTTCGTTGTTGATCGCTCCGATGGTGGCTGCCTGTGGCATCTGCGTGCCGATGATTTCCGGGCGCGGCCTGGGCCACACCGGCGGCACGCTCGACAAACTTGAATCCATTCCCGGTTATCGCGTGAACCTTAGCGCTGAAGAGTTCGAGCGCGTGCTCAAGACCGTCGGTTACGCGATGTCGGGGCAAACTGCTGAACTCGCGCCGGCCGATAAGAAGATGTACGCGCTGCGCGACGCGACCGCGACGGTGGAGGCGATTCCGCTAATTGTCGCATCAATAATTTCGAAGAAGGGCGCCGCCGGTCTCGACGCCATGGTGATCGACGTAAAGGTCGGCTCGGGCGCTTTTATGGTTGCGGAAGATCGCGCGCGCGCACTCGCGCATGCCCTGGTGAAAACGGGTAACGCTTGCGGGATACGCACGCGCGCGTTGTTGACGGACATGAACCAACCGCTGGGACAAGCAGTAGGAAATTCCCTGGAAGTTAAAGAATGTATTGAGCTACTGCGTGGCGAGGTAGCTGACGGCGCTCGTCCGGTGCTTGATCTCTCCCTGGAACTCTCGGCACACATGTTGGTGCTGGCCCAGCTCGATGACTCGCTGGCCGCGGCGCGCGCACGTTTACAGGACATTCTAAGTTCGGGCCAGGCGCTGGAATGTTTTCGGCAAAATGTCGCAGCCCAGGGCGGTGACGCGCGCGTGTGTGACGACCCGGCGAAGTTCCTGCCTTTGGTCGCGCAAACGTTTAAGGTAGAATCGCCGCGTTCCGGTTTTGTTACCAAAGTAAATACCGCTGAGATTGGCCACGCGATAGCTGCGATCGGCGGAGGCCGTGTGCGCATCGATGACGCCATTGACCCGGTAGTGGGTTTCATCGCTGAACTCAAAATTGGCGATCGCGTCAGTGCCGGCGTTGCACTGGGGACTGTTTACTGCGGTGACGAAGATAAAGCACGTGCAGCGGCGCAACGAATTCAAAGTGCATACGAAATTGACGACCAGCCTCCCCGGGAATTACCGCCATTAATGAGGGAAGTGATTAACGAATGAAACTCGCATTCTGGTCAGCTCTGGTCGTGCTCTGCCTGTTGGCGGTTTTCGGCGCGGCCTGCAACCGCGCTAATTACGCGGCCGATGACAAGTCGAAAGTGCATGTCGGGATCGTGTTTGATATCGGCGGCAAAGACGATCGCTCTTTCAACGCCGCGGCCTTTGCGGGCGTGAAATGCGCCGAGACTGGGAAGTCGCCCGACGGCACGAGTTGCGGCAAGCCGGCACTGAATGTACTAGTGCGTGACATTGAACCCGGCAACCCCACCTCCATCGAACCGGCCATGCGCGCCTTTGCTGAACGCGGCTACGATTTAATAATTGGCGTGGGCTTCGCGCAGGCGCCGATCATGGAACAAGTGGCGAAGGAGTATCCCAACATTCACTTCGCGATTGTTGACGGCGTCAGCAATCTCCCGAACGTGGCGTCGCTCGTTTTCAAGGAACATGAAGGTTCGTATCTCGTGGGCATGCTAGCTGCGCAAGCTTCGCGCACCGGCACGATCGGATTTCTGGGAGGCATGGACATCGGACTGATTCACCGCTTCGAAGGCGGTTACGAAGAAGGCGCGAAGGCCGTCAATCCGAACATCCGTATCATTCAAAACTATGTCGGCGTCACAGACTCAGCCTGGAACAACCCGGGCAAGGGCAAGGAACTGTCGCTGGCCCAGATTGGCAAAGGCGCCGACGTTATTTTTACCGCCGCGGGTAACTCCGGACTAGGAGCGTTTGACGCGGTCGAGCAGGCCGGCATGCAAAACGGCCGCGCGACGCATTTCGTTATCGGCGTGGATTCAAACCAAAACATGGTCAAGCCGGGGTTCGTGTTAACGAGCATGGTCAAGCGTGTGGACAACGCCGTCTACGCAATTGTGCAGGACGTAGTCAACCACAATTTTCAGGCAGGCTTCCATGTTTATGGTTTGGACAAGGACGGGGTTGGTTATGCGGTCGACGACTACAACAAGAGTTTGCTGAGTCCGGAAATGATCAAGCGAGTGGAAGAAGCGCGCAGCAAAATCATCGCGGGCCAGATTAAAGTAACCGATAAAATGTTGAACTAGGCCGGAGCGCGCACCCCCGGTCCGCAAACGCGCCGGGGAGGCGCGCAAATCTGTCGGGTTGAGGTGAACTTAAAACTAACGGTTCGCGCCGCGCGTTCATGGCGAACAGGATGTGCGTGGTTCCAGCCAGGCCTACATTGCGGACAGGATGTCCGCGCTCCCGGCGGTGTGCTTACAGGCTATGCTCGAGTTAAGAAACATAACCAAAAGATTTGGCGACGTGCTGGCCAACGACCAGGTGAATATTGTCGTGCAGCCGGGAACCATCCATGCCATCGTTGGTGAAAATGGCGCCGGCAAGTCTACCGCCATGCGTATCGCTTACGGCTTTTACAAAGCTGACAGCGGCGAATTGGTAGTCGACAACGAGGTACGCAACATTGCCACGCCGCACGATGCGATCGCGCTCGGCATCGGCATGGTCCACCAGCACTTTATGCTGGTCTCAACCATGACCGTCGCGGAAAACATCGTGCTGGGCGCGGAACCGGGGAGCGCGGTTAACCTTGATCTCGCCGAGGCCGCGAGCGCAATCCAAAAACTATCAGAAGAATTCAAGTTGGCGGTCAATCCCAACGCCGTCATCGAACACCTGTCGGTGGGCCAACAACAGCGCGTGGAACTGCTCAAGGCTCTGTATCGCCGGGCGCACCTGCTGATTCTCGACGAGCCGACCGCGGTTCTGACACCCCAGGAGGTGGAAGAGTTTTTCGCGATCTTGCGGCGCATGCGCGAACAGGGCAAAACCGTCATCATCATCACTCATAAGCTTTCCGAGGTGCTGGCAATCTCCGACGAAGTAACCGTCATGCGCGATGGCCGGGTAGTGGGGCGTTTGCAGACGAGCGAAACAAACGCAGCGCAGTTGGCCAACCTGATGGTGGGACGCGAAGTGCTGCTGCGCGTTGAGAAGCCGGAAGCGCACGTAGGCGACACGGAGTTGACGGTCAAAGATCTTTCGGTTACCAGTGCTGACGGAACGAAGCGAGTTGATGGGGTTTCATTTTCAGTGCGCCGCGGCGAGATTCTGGGAATTGCCGGAGTTGAAGGTAACGGGCAAACGGAATTGATTGAAGCGTTGGCCGGATTGACCCCGCCGTCACAACTTTCGGGTGAAGTGCGCCTTGAGAATCGCGACATCACGAAGGCTGATGCGCGCGCCCGACGCGAGTTTGGCATCGCACACATTCCGGAGGATCGGCATCGTCGCGGGTTGTTGCTCGATTTTAGTCTGGCGGAAAATTCAATACTCGGAGTACACGACCGCAAACCTATCGTGTCGTTCGCCGGCGTCTTTCTCAACGATGGTGCGATTCGCGCGCGGGCCGCGAAGATGATTGCGGATTTCGACGTGCGGCCCACCGATCAGGACTTGCCCGCGCGTGCATTGTCGGGCGGCAATCAACAGAAGTTGATTATCGGCCGTGAGTTTGACCTGCAACCGAAACTTCTGCTCGTCTCGCAGCCGACCCGAGGCGTCGACATTGGGGCCATCGAATTTATTCATCGAAAACTGGTCGCGTTACGCGACGCCGGCTGTGCGGTGCTGCTGGTCTCCGCCGAACTCGAAGAGGTGACTACTCTGGCAGACCGCCTGTTGATATTTCATCAGGGGCGGATCGTCGGTGACGTTGATCCGAAGGTCGCCACGATCGAAGAGATCGGTTTGTTAATGACGCGCGGCCACTGATGATTGCGGATTTGGAATTGCGAATTGATCTGGACTTTGTTAACGGTGCTTTGAATAGGCAACTGTGAAAGTTCAAATTTGAGATCTCAAATTGTCGGTCTCAAGCTGAGGCTACCGGCCTAAGATTCTGAAAACTCAATGAAACTCTTACGCGAACTCTTGTTCCCAACTATTGCTGTGATCGCCGCATTTCTAGTGGGTGCGCTGCTTATTTTGGCGATTGGCGATAGTCCGGTTCAGGCCTACAAACTGCTCATCGGCAGCGCACTTTCCTGGCCCGACGGCATTGGCTACACACTCTTCTACGCCACTCCACTCATTTTCACCGGGCTCGCGGTACTCGTAGCTTTTCGTTGCGGCCTGCTGAACATTGGTGCTGAAGGTCAGTTGTACGTGGCCGCGTTCGCCGCTGCGTGGGTGGGCATCACGTTCGCCAATCGCTCTGCCTGGATTCTGTTGCCGCTGTGTTTCCTCGCGCCGATTCTGGCGGGCGGCTTGTGGGGCGCAATCCCCGGGGTGCTGAAGGCCCGCTTCGGGTCACACGAAGTCATCAACACTATTATGTTGAACTTCATCGCCGTCGCGTTGGTCAGTTACTTTACCCAGTATCACTATCGCACTCCCGGCGATCCGATTATGGAGACCTCGGAAATCGGAGGTGGAGCGCACATTGCGCGGCTCGGCAAGTTTATCCCCGGCATGCCCGAACGCATCCCGCTGAACCTCGCGTTTATCCTGGCGCTGGTTTGTTGCGTACTGGTCTACCTTTTTCTGTGGCGCACAAAGTGGGGCTACGAATTACGCGCGACCGGATCAAATCCGAGTGCAGCGGAGTATGGCGGCATTTCGATTCGCAAACAGATCATCGTGGCCATGACGATCTCCGGAGCGCTCGCGGGCATGGTCGGCATCAACGAAGTACTGGGTTATCGCTATCGTTACTACGACGGCTTTTCAGATAACTATGGCTACACCGGAATCGCGGTGGCGCTGCTGGGTCGCAACCATCCCGTCGGCGTCGTGTTGGCCGCACTTCTGTTTGGCGTGTTGCAGCGAGGCGGAATTCATGTCGACGGCTTTTCGGAACATGTAACCAAAGACATTGTGCAGGTGCTGCAGGGCATAATTATTTTGTTTGTTGCGTGTGAAGCGTTCTTCCGCGGATCCTTTGGAAGGTTTGGTCTATTGCGACGCTCAAAGGTGTAAATCAATGGCCGAAATTTTTACGATTGCACTCATCTGGTCCACCATACGTTTATCGACGCCCTTGATTCTGGCGGCGCTCGGGGGGTTGTTTTCCGAGCGTTCGGGGGTCATCAATATCGCACTCGAAGGGATGATGCTTGCCGGGGCGTTTACCGCGGCGGCCGCGACCTATGCCGCCGGCAATCCGCTCGTCGGACTGTTGGCCGGCATGGCGGCGGGAACGTTGATCGCCGCGATTCATGCGGTTGCTTGTATTCGTTACCAAGCCGATCAAGTGGTGACCGGTACTGCTATCAACATACTGATGCTGGGTCTGCCAGCGTTTCTCAGCGGCGCCTTCTTTCTTTCCTCAGGCTCAACGCCACAGATTCCGAAAGAGCAACTGATACCGCGCTTGCCGATGGTGATCGCCTTTGTCATGGTCCCGTTGAGCTGGTACGTCTTGTACAAAACGCCGTTCGGCTTGCGCCTGCGTTCGGTTGGGGAAAACCCGGAAGCCGCGGACGCGGCCGGCGTACCCGTCGCGCGAATGCGTTATGCGGGCGTGTTATTGTCGGGACTGTTGGCGGGCGTAGGCGGCGCTTACTTGTCAATCGGGCAGTCTTCGCTGTTCACGCGTAACATGACTTCCGGCCGTGGCTTTATTGCACTCGCCGCGCTGATCTTCGGCAAGTGGCGTCCGGTGCAGACGATGCTCGCGTGCTTGTTGTTTGGTCTGACTGAGGCCATCTCGATTCAGATGCAGGGTGTTGTAAAATTACCATCCGGAGACGACATTCCGGTGCAGTTTATTCAGATGGTGCCCTACGTGCTGACGATAATTGTGTTGGCTGGATTCATCGGTTCGTCGCGGCCCCCGCAAGCGCTCGGTATTCCCTATCAAAAGGAACGCTGAGCCGTCTGCCCGGTAAAGGGCGAGTTAATTTTATGGTTGAAGCGGCGTCAGCAAGTCTCTATTCACGCGCGGAAAATGCCGCACGCACCATCCGCTCGCGCACCGGCACGGATGCGCGCATTGCGCTCGTACTGGGCAGCGGCCTGGGTGGCTTCGCGGAAGACTTCGACGAGGCCGTGCGCCTGCCGTATCGCGAAATACCAGGCTTCGTTTCTTCCACCGCGCAGGGTCACGCCGGCAGTCTCGTGGCCGGCAAAGTCGACGGCGTTCCCGTACTCGCCATGCAGGGACGAGTACACTACTACGAAGGTTATTCGCTCGAAGAGGTCACTTTTCCCATCAGAGCTTTCAAACTGCTGGGTATTAACACGCTGATTCTGACCAACGCAGCCGGTGGAGTCGACGTGCAGTTGAGCCAGGGTTCACTAATGGTGATTAGCGACCACTTGAACTTCATGGGAGTTAACCCTTTGCGTGGTCCCAACGATGAGCGCTTTGGTCCACGCTTTCCTGATCTCACTGAAGTCTATTCGCGTGAGTTGCAGGAGTTAGTAGTTGAGGAGTCACGCGCTTTGGGAATCACGGCCCGACGTGGTGTTTACGCCGCCCTCGCGGGTCCCAGTTATGAAACACCCGCTGAGATTCATATGCTGCGAGCGTTTGCCGCCGATGCAGTCGGCATGAGCACTGTGCCGGAAGCGATCGTGGCGCGGCACATGGGCATGAAGGTGCTCGGTATCTCCTGCATCACAAACATGGCTGCCGGTATCAGTGCCACTCCCATCAACCATGAAGAAGTGATGGAGACGGGCGAACGCGTGCGTGAGATGTTCACGCAGTTACTTCGTCGCATAATCACGAAAGCCCCCACTAGCTTGACGTAAAGCAAACTGTTAGTTTGCGTCGGCGGTAGGAAGAGCAGCGAGTAGCGACGCCCAAGCAGACGCAAACTAACAGGTTGCTTTACGGACGTGCAGCGCAGGCTGACGGTATGCACTACGAAACACGGAAGAGTTTTTGTGAGTTTAATCATAGGCATCTCCGGCGGGACCGGATCTGGCAAGACGACAGTCGCGAACCGCATTCTGGAAACGGTGGAAGCAAGCGAAGTCGTCTTCATCCAACAGGACTCCTATTATCGCAACCTTAAAGACTTGCCGCGCGACTATCGCGAACTCGCGAATTTCGATCACCCGGATGCGCTCGACAACGATCTGCTGGTCAATCATATTCGCCGCCTGAAAGCTGGCGAGCCGATTGAATTGCCCGCCTACGATTTCAAGACGAATAACCGCCTCAATGAAACACGGACTGTCGAGCCTAAGCCGATCGTGATTGTGGAAGGTATTCTGATTTTCGCGGACCCACGCTTGCTCGAACAACTCGACATCAAAGTTTTCGTGGACACGCCCGACGACATTCGTTTCATTCGTCGCTTGCATCGCGACATCGCCGAGCGCGCCCGTACAGTCGAGTCAGTGATCGAACAGTACCTGGCCACGGTGCGGCCAATGCATATGCAGTTTGTTGAACCCTCAAAACGTTACGCGGACGTCATTATTCCGGAAGGTGGTCATAACTTAGTGAGCATAGATCTGATTAGCGGAAAGATTCGAGAGAGGTTGGCCAGCGCCCTGACCTCAGTAGGAGGACCGGCGTGAATAGCGATAATAAAATCGTCATTGAAGCAGCGTTGGCGGCGCGCGATCGTTCGGTTGCGCCCTTTTCGAATTTTCTCGTCGGCGCTGCCATTCAGACCCGGGCCGGCAAGATTTTTACGGGCTGCAATATTGAAAGCGCCAGCTACGGCCTGACCGTCTGTGCCGAACGTGTGGCTATCTGGAAAGCCGTCTCGGAGGGAGAACGCGACTTTGTCCATCTCGCGATCGCCGCGGACACCGAATCGCTAACTCCGCCCTGCGGCACCTGCCGGCAGATCATTTGGGAGTTTGCCAAGGAGGCAGAGATCACGCTGGTGAATCGGCAGGCAAAGCTCGAAGTGGTGCAGATTAGAGACCTACTGCCGCTGGCATTTGATGCCCGTTTTCTTAGGGAAGCGAAAGGATCCGTTTCTTAGCGGTTAATCTCGCCGGGCGTTACTTCATTATGCCGTTGCTAACGGGTTGTGCTCTGGTGTCGAAGGCGCAAGCACTGGTTCGGAAACTTGCGTACGAGTCTCCGGGACCAGAGTTATGTCTTCAGGTTGCACCTGTTCGAGTTTGAACCAGTGAAACCAAACGCCTTGAGCCCAGGAGTAAGCATATAGGCAATTCAGGAAAAATACGCCCCAGTCTTTGTGCTTGTATGCCATGTAGAACCAGAATGGTTGACTGCACAGGCCAAGGAAGTATCCCCAACGCCGCCAAGATTCCGGCCGGCCAATAAGCCAAACGGCAGTGCAACCGAAGACGAGGATTCCCAGATTTGTAGCTATTTGTTCGGGGGTCATGTTCACCTCCAATGAGATTTTTCTAACTACTATGCTTTCCTGACGAGAATCATTTCATCGGGGTAAATAATCTTTACAATGGTGCCAAAACGCGCTAGTTTCCCTTCGCAACCGTGAGCGATTTTGATTCTCACAACAACGCCTTCTTCACTTCTCTTTAAGGAGTTTCGGCATGCGTACTCAGCCAAGAGTTTTCGTGGCATCCTCGGGTGAGGCAATCAGGTTGGCCGAAGCCATCCAACAGAACCTCAGGGGATCTGAGGTAACACTTTGGACTCAAGCGTTTCGCGTCGGTCGTAGCGTGATCGACGAGCTGATCGTCAACCTCGAGCGTTCAGACTTCGGCGTCTTCGTCTTTGACCCGGATGACATGATTGTGATTCGCGGACAGAAGCAACAAGCCGTTCGCGACAATGTGCTGTTGGAGTTGGGGATGTTTATTGGACGCCTCGGAAAAGAGCGAAGTTTCATCGTCCGGCCAAAGGGCGGCGACATGCGACTACCGACAGATTTACTGGGGGTGATCACCGCGAGATACGACCAGGACCGAGCCGAGCGTGAGCCCTCAGCCGCCCTCGGCGCCGCTTGTACCGAGATAGCTGACGCCATCAAGTACGAACATAGAAAGCGAACGAAGGAACTTAACCAACTGATCACCGACTCGCTGGAAACGGTCTGTTGGTCGATGGCATCGCCGGTAACTCCGGAGCGTGCCAGTCTGCGAGCTTTCATTTTTGAACACCAGAATAATGAGCTCGTTTGTCGTGGTTTTTGGGACCCATTCTTATCCACGGAACAGGTCGGTAAGCTACGCTTCCCGATAGATTCGAAGACCGCAGATAAGGTAGTTGTAGTACGCTGTTTTCGCGACAATGAAACGAAACGCACAGGAATAGAAGGGGCTTCGGTGGCCCCGCTTCCCAAATCTATGAAGGGTATCAAGGGAAATATTAGACCAAGCCTGGAGTATGTGCTGGCTGCTCCGATTCGAAATGAAGACGGAATTTGGGGTGTCGTAGACTTCGACGCGTCCAATAATATCGGAAAGAAACTCCTGCAGAATGAAAAAACGTCGAGCGCCGTCATTCAACGTCTGGCACGAGATCTGTCAAAGATTCTGGCGCGCTAACGCCGTTATGAATAGGTAAAACTGAATTAGGTTCGTCAGGCAAGTCCCCGCATTTAAGTTCGCGCCAAGTGGGCTTCGGACCAGACTATCCTGCGAACGACGCTGGACTTCGTAACACCATCCATTGTTCTTGAGCCTATGTCAAAAAAACTTTTTCTGGTTTTTATCTGCGCCGTCACCGTCTGCCTTGCCGGGTGGCCGGCCAGTGCGCAACGAAATCGGGGGCGACGTATGACCCGAGTCGATCTGCTTGTTTTGAATGGCACGCTCGTCACGATGGACCAGCAGCGTCGCGTCATCGCGGACGGCGGCGTCGCCATTCAAGGCGGACGCATTGTAGCGTTGGGCGAAAGCCGCGACCTCCTCCGGATGTACACGGCGCCGGAGCGAGTCGACGCGAGTGGCAAGCTGATCATTCCCGGTCTCATCAATGGGCACACGCACATTCCCATGACGCTATTCCGCGGGCTGGCTGACGACCTCGACCTGCAGGACTGGCTGACAAAATATATTTTCCCCGCCGAAGCGAAAAATGTTTCCGAAGAATTTGTACGCGTTGGCACGCGCCTGGGCTTGGCCGAGATGATTCGCGGTGGCACTACGACTTACTGTGACATGTACTACTTCGAAGACGCCGTTGCCGACGAAACCGCGAAGGCGGGCGTGCGCGGAGTCCTGGGTGAAACGGTTATCGACTTTCCTGTCGCCGACAACAAGACCAACGCCGAAGCCATGGCGTATGTCGCGCGGTTCGTGCAGAAATGGCAGGGCAACGAACTGATTATCCCGGCAGTCGCGCCGCATGCGCCTTATACCGTTTCCGAGGAACATCTAAAAGCCATACGCGCTTTTTCCGACCGTACCGGCGCGCCGATTGTGACTCACATCTCCGAGACAAAGAGGGAAGTTGAGGATAGTCTGAAGGCTAAAGGGGCGAGCCCGGTCGACTACCTCGCGCGCATCGGATTTCTAAACGACCGCGTGATCGCGGCGCACATGGTTTGGCCCAGCACGGAAGAGATCGACGTGTTGAAGCGCGCCGGCGTGGGCGTCGTTCACAATCCGCAGTCAAACATGAAACTGGCTTCGGGCGTGGCGCCGATGCCGAAGATGATGGCGGCGGGCTTGCGACTGGGTTTGGGAACTGACGGCGCTGCGTCCAACAACGATCTGAGCATGTGGGAGGAGATGGACACTGCCGCGAAGTTGCATAAAGTTTTTAGCGGCGATCCGAAAGTGATGTCTGCCGAGGAAGCGTTTGCCCTCGCCACCATCGGCGGGGCGGCGGCGTTACATTTGGACAAAGAGATCGGCTCGCTCGAAAAGGGGAAGCGCGCGGACCTGGTGCTGGTTAACCGCGACTCGCTTAATCAAATTCCACTCTACAACATCTATTCCGATCTGGTTTATGCCACCAAGGCCTCAGACGTCGAAACCGTAATCATCAATGGCAGAATCGTTATGCGCGCTCGTCGCCTGTTAACGCTTGACGAGGCCACGATTAAAGAAGGAGCCCGCAGGTTTCGTGACCAGGTGATCAGGAGCCTAAGCTCTCCGGGAGCCAATTGAGTTGGGTGTGCTTGCCTGAAACGCGATAAGGAATCATAATAGGGCATCAAAATCAGGTTAACCCCGTAAGCGAGCATTAGGCTCGCTTTTTATTTTTAGGAGAGAAAATTAGTGAAGCGAATTAGTTTATCAAGACGCTTTCCGCCGTTTAACTCAGCCGTTTTATTATTAGCCTTGCTCTTAACCTTCGCCGCGGTTCGAGCGCAGTCCCCGAGCGATGCCGCTAACCCTACACTCGATGCGGCCACGTCTCCCGAAGCATTGCAGTCTCGCATCGAGCGAGCCCGGGCGCTGATCGCCGCCCATCGACTCGACATCGCCGCCAGCGAACTTGAGGCGGTCCGCGCAGCGACCAAAGACAACGCGATTCGCAACGTTACCTCCATCATGCTCATGAGCGTTTATGGCGAGGAAGGTAACTACGGACGAGCCGAAGCCCTGCTCGAGGAAACCTATCAGAGTCGCGCCTCGCAAAAGGACGAGTCACTCGGTACCTACTTTGCTTTGGCGGGCCAGGCTGTGAACAGCGCCCGCACCCACCTCGCGCGTTACCGCACTTTCGGGATCAACCTCGGGGATGCAAACCTTCCCGCTGAAGCAACGAGCGACTTGAATCGCTTGCGTTCACTGCTGGAGCGAATGATTAGTCAGGCCAGGGAAATTTCCAACGCTCGCAGGGCTTACGATTCTCTTTCTTTGCTGGAAGATGTGCTTGGGATTCGTTTGTCGCTGGCGACGGACAGTGAAGACAAGGTGAAGTGGGAAACCGAGTATGCCGCTGCTCGCGAAGCGCTCGCGTCGTCGCAAACGCAAGTTGCGTCACTCGGGGGCATCCCGCCGTTACGACCCGCGCAAGCGCCCGTAAACAACGTCAACTCACCTTCACCTTATTCGACCAAGAAAGTTTCCGACTCGCCCCTCGAGATCAAGGTGCCACAGAAAAGCGACGAGCGAGCCAACCAGGAACCATCCGAGCCTGTTAACGAAGCAGCCCGGGCAGGTAACCCGGCGGCCCATCCATCACCCGCTACAGCATCTGAGCCGCCGATCAATGACGCGGGCTCGCTGAACGCGAAGGCTACGAAAAGAGTCGTGCCGCGCTATCCCCCAATCGCCCGGCAAAATGGTGCCGCGGGGTTGGTCCGGGTTCATGTAATCGTCGATGAGAGCGGCAAGGTAGTTGCCGTCTCCCATTCGGAGGGTCCCATGCTCCTCAGGGCTGCTGCCGAAGACGCTGCCCGGCAGTGGTTTTTCAAGGGAATTGCCGGCGCCGATCAGCCTGTCAGGCTCAGTGGTTATATCGACTTCACCTTCACCCTCTAGTTCCACTTGGCGACCTTCCATTTTGCTATTTCCCCTTCTAATTCATCAATTCTCCAATGTTGACTTAAAAGTAAGGATTGGGTTAGACTGCGTCCATTAAAAGTTGTTTCAGTCGAGTTGGCCGCGGGTTTTGGGAATCTGATGAAAATATCCGCACAGGAAGAATATGGATTGCGCTGCTTGCTGCAACTCGCGCGCGGAGACGCGCAGGGTGAATCGTTGACCCTCGCGCAGATCGCGCGTCGCGAAGGAATTTCGGTGGCAAACGCGGGCAAGCTGATGTGGATACTTAATAAGGCCGGGCTGGTACAGTCGCAGCGTGGCACCAAGGGCGGCTACCGTTTGGCGCGCCCGGCGGCGACGATTCGGCTGAATGAAGTGATTAGCGTTTTGGATGACGAGAGCGTTGCCGCCCATTGCAAGTCGTACGCGGGCGTGCTCGATTCGTGCGTTCACACCGGTGACTGCGGCATTCGTCCGGTCATCGTCGAGTTACATCAGATTGTTGATAACGCGCTGTCGGAGATCACCTTGTCGCAACTGCTGGGCAGTGAAGCGACGGTCGACGCGGTGCTACACAAGATTCAGGGAACCCGGCAGTTGCAACGGCGGGAGTCGAATAGCATGCCGTTGTGATCGGATCATAGTTGGAAGGCTACGGACTAATAACAGATGAGCACAGCAGAACTTTTAGGTAAACAGGAATACAAGTACGGTTTCGTTACCGATATTGAGTCGGACGTTATTCCGCGCGGATTATCGGAAGATACGATTCGCTTGATCGTGAAGATCAAAAACGAGCCTGACTGGATGTTGGACTTTCGTCTCAAGGCCTACCGCCATTGGTTGACCATGACCGAGCCGAAGCACTGGCCCAATATTTCTTATCCGGAGATCAACTACCAGGACGTCATTTACTACAGCGCGCCGAAACAGAAGGCCACCAAAGCGAGTCTTGACGAAGTGGACCCGGAACTCTTGCGCACCTTCGAGAAGCTTGGGATTCCTCTGACCGAACAGAAGCAACTGGCAAACGTGGCGGTCGACGCAGTGTTCGATTCAGTTTCCGTTGCCACCACGTACAAAGAAAAGCTCAAGAAGCACGGCGTCATTTTCTGTTCGTTCACGGAAGCAATTCGCGAATACCCGGAGCTCGTACGCAAGTACCTGGGATCGGTAGTGCCGACCAATGACAACTTCTTCGCGGCCCTGAATAGCGCGGTGTTTTCCGATGGTTCTTTCTGCTTCATTCCGAAGGGCGTGCGTTGTCCGATGGAACTTTCCACCTATTTCCGGATTAACAATTCGGAGTCAGGGCAGTTCGAAAGAACACTGATCATAGCCGAGGAAGGTTCGCACGTTTCTTACCTCGAAGGCTGCACTGCTCCCAAGTTTGATAAGAACCAGTTGCACGCGGCCGTGGTTGAACTCGTCGCACTCGACGACGCTCAGATCAAGTACTCGACGGTGCAGAACTGGTACGCCGGCGACGAAAAGGGAGTCGGTGGCATTTACAACTTCGTCACCAAGCGCGGCAAGTGTGCCGGTCGCAATTCAAAAATTTCCTGGACGCAGGTGGAAACCGGGTCAGCCATCACCTGGAAATATCCTTCCTGCATTCTGCAGGGTGACAATTCCATTGGCGAGTTTTACTCGGTCGCGTTGACCAACCACGCGCAGCAGGCCGATACCGGCACGAAGATGATTCACCTGGGCAAGAACACGCGCTCGACGATCATCTCTAAAGGAATCGCGGCCGGCCGCTCGAACAACAGCTATCGCGGGCTGGTGAAGGTAATGCCCAAGGCCGACAACGCGCGCAACTATACGCAGTGTGACTCGATGCTGATTGGATCCAACAGCGGCGCCAATACGTTCCCCTATATCGAAGTGATGAACAACACCTCTAGCGTGGAACACGAAGCGTCGACGTCGAAAATCAGTGAGGAGCAGTTGTTCTACCTGCAGCAACGCGGAATCTCGCAGGAAGACGCAGTATCGCTGATCATTAATGGTTTTTGTAAGGACGTGTTTCTGCAGTTGCCGATGGAGTTTGCAGTGGAAGCACAGCGTCTACTCGGGATGAAGCTTGAAGGCAGCGTCGGTTAATTCGGTGGCAAGCGATTGGTTTCAGGTGGCAAGACCGTGTCGTCTGTCCCGGTTCGCTTGTCGCTTTTTGTTGAGGAGCAATATAAGTGTTAGAGATTAAAAACTTACATGCCGGCATCGACGGCAATGAGATTCTCAAGGGGATCAATCTGACGATCCGGAAGGGTGAGATTCACGCCATCATGGGACCGAACGGTTCCGGCAAATCAACGCTCGCCAAAGTTTTGAGCGGGCATCCCTCGTATGAAGTCACCGCCGGAGAAGTTCTCTATGAAGGTAAGAACCTGCTGGAAATGTCGCCTGACGAGCGTGCGCGCAGCGGCGTCTTCATGGCCTTTCAATATCCGATTGAAGTTCCCGGCGTATCGAATGCACAGTTCCTGCGGCTTGCTTACAACGAAAAGCGCAAGCACCTCGGTGAGGAAGAACTCGACCCGCTCGAGTTTAAGGACCTTTTGAAAGAGCGCGCGAAGGTTGTGGAGATGGACGCGAGTTTCATGACGCGTTCGGTGAACGAAGGCTTCTCGGGCGGCGAGAAGAAGCGCAACGAGATTCTGCAAATGGCGGTACTCGAACCCAAGCTCGCGATTCTTGATGAAACTGATTCCGGCCTGGACATCGACGCGTTGCGAATCGTCGCGGGCGGCGTCAACCAACTGCACAACGAGAACAACGCCGTCATTCTTGTGACTCACTACCAGCGTTTGCTGGATTACATTGTGCCGCAGTTTGTCCATGTGCTGGCAAATGGTCGCATCGCCAAAGAGGGCGGCAAGGAGTTGGCGCTGGAACTGGAGGAGAAAGGCTACGACTGGCTAAAGACAGCGACGCCGGAAACAAGTGTGGAGGCGCGGGCGAATTAGGATGGTTACCGAGATTACTGAAAGAGAGAACTTGTACCTGGAGGCGTTCCGCGGTTTCCAGTCGGAGGCTAGTGGAGTTTCGTGGCTCGTGCGGCTGCGCGAGAACGCGATGACAGCGTTTCAGGAGCTGGGCTTTCCGGCAACCAAAGATGAGGAGTGGAAGTACACTAACGTCGCGGCGATCAGCAAAGGGAAGTTTCAGCCGCATGCTTTGGTTGCGGGGGAGCTTAGGTCGCGGGAAGTCGCAGCCTTCACCGTACCGGAAGCGGTCGACAGCCAGTTGGTGTTCGTCGATGGCGTACTCCGCACTGATCTTTCCTCGCTAACAGCGCTCTCCAACCAGGTCGTGGCGCTGGAACTTTCCGAAGCCATTGCCACCGAGCGCTACAGTGAAATTGTGCGGACCCACCTCGGCCGCGGCGCTGATTACGTCGCTCACGGTTTCACCGCTCTGAACACGGCCTTCATTTCGAGCGGCGCCTTTATTTACCTGCCCGCGGACATTTCCCTGGCTGCCCCGATTCATCTGCTTTTCCTTGCAACCGGGCAGCAGCGCGCAAACTTTCCCCGCGTGTTGGTGGTTGCCGAGACTAACAGCAGCGCGACTGTGGTCGAGAGTTACGCGGCCACTGGTGCGGGACCGTATTTCACCAACGCGGTAGTCGAAATCGTTTTGGGCGAAGGAGCACGGCTGGAACACTACAAAGTTCAGCGTGAGAGTGCGGCTGCCTTTCACGTTGCGACCACCGTGGCGGAGTTGGGAGCAAACTCCAGTTACGATTCGACCAACATCACTTTCGGCGCGCAGCTTTCGCGCAACGATATCCAGGTGATCATGGACCATGAAGGGGCGGAGTGTTGGGTTGACGGGTTGTACCTCGTGACTGCGAATCAACACACGGACACCCACTCAGTCATCGATCATCGTCAGCCACACTGCACCAGTCACCAGCTCTACAAAGGCATTCTTGATGGTAAGTCGCGCGCGGTTTTCAACGGCAAAGTTTTCGTGCGCCACGATGCGCAAAAAACTGATGCCATGCAAACCAATAAGAACCTGCTGCTGTCGAATGAAGCGCGCGTTGACACCAAGCCGCAACTGGAAATTCTGGCCGACGATGTGAAATGTGCCCACGGCGCCGCGGTCGGCCAGCTTGATCCGGAGGAGTTGTTCTACCTGGAAGCGCGCGGCCTTCATCCCGAGCTGGCGCGAAATCTGCTGACCTATGGTTTCGCCGAAGAAGTGATCGTCAAGATCAAGCTGGATTCAATCAGGTCCCAGTTGGATGAAGCAGTGTTGCATCGCTTGAACGCACGCCTGGAAGCCTGAGTCGGGAGGGAGAGATGGGTTTCACTTACATCGAAGGCACGGTCACGGGCCCGAATGGAAAGCAGGCTACGGTGGAGCTCCTGGTTGATAGCGGAGCAAGATATACATTGCTTCCCGAATCGAGTTGGAAGCAGATTGAACTATCCCCCAAGCGCCGAATGACTTTTACCTTAGCTGACGGCACTAGAATCGAACGGGATATTTCCGAGTGCTTGATTTCGTTGCCGCAAGGCGAGGGACACACGCCGGTAATTCTCGGCGAAAGCGGCGATGAAGCGTTGTTGGGCGTGGTTACGCTCGAGGAGTTGGGTCTGGTGCTGAACCCTTTCCAGCGTTCCCTGCAACCGGCCCGCATGATGCTGGCTTAGTTATTGAAGTTATGGCAACGATCGAAAAATCAGTCGTCACCGAAACTCAGAACTCAAAGGGCTTCGACGTCCAGCGCATCCGCGAAGATTTTCCGGTGCTACGACAAATCGTCAACGGCAAGCCGTTGGTCTATCTGGACAACGGCGCTTCCTCGCAAGTACCGCAGGTGGTCATAGACCGTGGCAGTATCTATCTGGAAGACGAACACTCCAACATTCATCGAGGCGTTCATTACCTGAGCCAGAAAGCCACCACCGCCTACGAGGGCGCGCGCGAGAAGGTCAAGCGCTTCATCAATGCACGTGAGGCGAAAGAATGCATCTTCGTACGCGGCGCGACAGAAGGCATCAACCTGGTGATGCACGGCTACGGCCGCAAGTTTATCGCTGCCGGCGACGAGATCGTTATTTCGGCGATGGAACACCACGCCAACATTGTGCCCTGGCAAATGCTCTGCGAAGAGAAGGGCGCGGTGCTGCGCGTCATTCCCATGAACGACGCAGGCGAGTTGCTGCAGGACGAATACCGCGCGTTGCTCAACGAGAAAACGAAGTTCGTCGCGTTTACCCACGTCTCGAATGCCCTCGGCACCATCAACCCGGTCAGGCAAATGATCGATGAGGCTCATAAGTATGGTGTGCCGGTGCTGATTGACGGAGCGCAGAGTGCGCCGCACCTGCCCATTGACGTCCAACAACTCGACTGTGATTTCTACGTGTTCTCCGGACACAAGATGTTTGCGCCGACCGGCAGCGGAATCATTTACGGCAAGGCCGATCTGCTGAATAAGATGAACCCTTTTCAGGGCGGCGGCGACATGATTCGCAGCGTCACGTTCGAAAAGACCACGTACGCGGAGTTGCCGAACAAGTTTGAGGCGGGCACTCCGGCGATCGCCTCGCAGATTGGCTTGGGCGCTGCCATCGATTATTTAGATTCAATCGACCGCGTGAAAGCGGCGGCGCATGAACACGAGTTGTTGCGTTACGCAACCGAGCGGCTGCAGGCGATTGAAAGGGTGCGCATCATTGGTACGGCGCGCGAGAAAACCGGTGTGTTGTCGTTTGTGATCGACGACATTCATCCGCATGACATCGGCACCATCCTGGACCAGGAAGGCATTGCCGTGCGCGCCGGGCATCACTGCGCGCAGCCGGTCATGCAGCGTTTCAATATTCCCGCAACCGCGCGCGCCTCGTTTGCTTTCTACAATACCAAAGAAGAAGTGGACGTGCTGGCGCGCACGATTGAAAAAGTAGTCGAAATCTTTTCGTAAGTGAAAAGTGA
>JAVEEA010000090.1 GCA_030840675.1 Pyrinomonadaceae bacterium | reverse complement strand
CCACGTTGATGGCAACGCCGATTGCGATCGCCAGCCAGTATTGCCGCTGATCATCGAGCGCGCTCTTAAAGCGAATCAGCGTCAGTATTCCCAACGGCCCCCAGATAAAAATAGTCGACCACAAGCCTGGTCCATAACTGAGAATACTTAGCGCTGTAGCTGCGTGTGTGATCGCGTTACCGGTAACCACGGCGCCCAATAGCACCAACATCATCGGGAGAAACTTTAAGCGCCGCGCCACAACGACTCCGATCGTAACCAGGACTGCGCCGATGCCCTGGGCCAACAGAAATCTGGACGTCGACATGTGTACGCCACGAAGGCGCAGTATGTAAGCCGGGTAGCCTTCACCGCCCCAGAACTCTTCGGCGATATGGACCAGGTAGCTGAGCGGAAACAGGCAGGACCAGAGGACAGTCGCGCGGTCGTAAATTCCGGAAGAGAAATCCGTCTGATTGGTTATCATCAATAGGTCCGGCTCAAATCAAAAGCGCATTGTATTCAATAGCCCGACTGTTATATCAGAGCTGTCAAACAGGCATTAACTCTTGCGAACGGTATTTCCTGTGTGCGCCTTTGCGCATCGTTGGCGTACTTTGCGGTTAACTCCGGTCCTTAAACGCACAAAGGACATGCTGCTCACGCGCGCAAGATTGGCGAAAATGGATTCTATGAAATCCGCAACTGCGACAGCCGCACCAGGACCAGCGTTAGCACGGCGCCTGGGCCTGTTTGACGCCACCATGCTCGTGATGGGCGGCATCATCGGTTCCGGCATCTTCATGAACCCCTCCGTCGTCGCACGCCAGCTTTCGACCCCATTTCTGATTTTGCTGGTTTGGTTTCTCGGTGGATTAATCGCACTCGCCGCCGCCTTCATTTGGGCCGAACTCGCGTCGTTGCGTCCGGAAGTGGGTGGACAGTATGCCTATCTGCGCGACGCCTTTCACCCGATGTTGGCATTTCTTTACGGCTGGGGGTTGTTGCTGGTAATTCAAACCGGTGGCATGGCCGCAGTCGCCGTGAGCTTCGCGCGCTACTTTCTCGAGTTGACTAACCTGCCCATCGACGACTGGTTCGTCGCAGCGGCCGCACTCGCTGGTCTGACTGTGATCAACTGTCTCGGCGTTCGTGCCGGTGGCTCGCTGCAAAGCTTTCTAATGGTGCTCAAGATCGTCGCTATTGTCGCGCTAATCCTATGCGGGTTATTACTCGTTCATCCGGAGCAAGCCGGACCAGTGAGCAATGTGGGCAGCGAACTCGGTGGTTCCCAGTTTGCCCTTTATCCGCTCTCGTTCGGTTTCCTAACCACGATTGGTGCGGCACTGGTGCCAGTCTTGTTTGCTTACGGCGGGTGGCAAACAGCCAGTTTCGTTTCCGGCGAGATACGCGAGCCGCGCAAGAATTTGCCGCGCGCACTACTCGTCGGCGTAAGCGGCGTGGTGGTGCTCTACCTCGCGGTTAACTTCGTCTGCTTGCGGGTACTCGGAGTTGCGGGACTTGCGTTTACAAAAGCGCCCGCTTCAGACGTAATGCGAATCGCGCTTGGCCCGGCGGGCGCGCGTCTAATTGCGGCCGGCATCGCAATCTCAACGCTCGGTTTCCTCAGCCAGGGAATGCTGACCGCACCGCGGGTCTATTTCGCGATGGCTGAAGACGGCCTCTTCTTCAAGAGCGTGGGCCGGCTTCACCCAAAAACCAATGTGCCAATACTCGCGATCGTAATTCAGGGAGTGTTGGCGATCGTGATCGCGCTCTCGGGACGCTACGATGAGATCTTAAATTACGTGGTGTCAGTCGACTTTATCTTCTTCGGCGCCACGGCTGTTTGCCTCTTCGTTTTCCGTCGCCGGCTCGCCGCAACTGGCACGGTCGCGGGCGGCGCCCGCCGCACGGTGCCGGGTCACCCGGCGACCACGGCGCTTTTCATTCTGGCGTGCTGGTTGGTTGTCATCAACACGGTCTATCGTTATCCGGAAAATACTCTGATAGGTTTGGGCATTCTCCTGGCGGGTATTCCCGTATTCTTTTTTTGGCGTTGGAGAAACACGAAATGAACGAACGGCTAACCAGAGCTTCGGAATATATGCACTGGGCCAAGACGGGTTCGCGGGCGCGCTTCAACCTGGCTACCAGCGGTCTGGCAAACGTACAGTTGCATGAGCTAGCGGTGTCGCTCGCGGAACTCGAGATCAGCGGCGAGACGGGTTACGGTTACGAGCCTTTGATCGAGGCGCTGGCGGACCGTCATCAGGTCGCTGCCGAATCCGTGGTCACCGCGGCGGGCACGTCGTTCGCTAACCACCTGGCGCTGGCCGCGCTCATCAACCCCGGCGACGAAGTACTGTTTGAGAGTCCAGCCTATGAGCCGCTGCTGGCCACCGCGCGTTTTCTGGGTGCGAAAGTGAAACGCTTTCAGCGTCGCTTCGCAGCTGGTTTTCGCATCGAGCCTGATGAAATTGAACGCAACCTGAGCGTCGCGACGCGGCTGATTGTGATAACAAACTTCCACAATCCCACGGGCGTGTTGACGGACGATGACACGTTGCAGGCCGTCGGAGCGTTGGCCCGAAGAGCGAATGCGCGCGTGCTGGTCGATGAGGTTTATCTGCAGATGCTTTTCACGGAGCCACCGCGTACCTCGTTTCAGCTCGGAAACGAATTTGTGATCACGAGCAGTCTGACCAAAGCATTCGGGCTTAGCGGGCTGCGCTGCGGTTGGATCTTTGCGGAGCCTGAACTTGCGGCAAAAATGTGGCGACTGAATGACCTGTTTGCGGCGACGCCGGTACATGCGGGAGAGCGACTCAGTGTGGCCGCGCTGAAGCAACTGCCGGGAATAGCCGCGCGCGCGCAGGCGCGGCTCGATCAGAATCGGATGCTGCTCAATCAGTTTCTCGACACGCGCGCTGATCTGGAGACGATCCGGCCGGCGCTCGGTTCGATCATGTTTCCGAGAGTGAAGCAGGGAAGTGCCGAGCCGCTATGCAAGCTGCTGCGCGAGAAATATGAAACCTCGGTGGTGCCGGGACGATTTTTTGAGTTGCCGGAACATTTCCGCGTGGGGCTCGGCGGTGATACCGAAACCTTGGCAGCCGGACTGTCACGATTAGGCAGCGCGCTCGATGAACTGACGTAACGCAAACTGTTAGTTTGCGTGCGAGGGCAGCGTGCAACTGAGTGACGACGAAGCGTCCGCAAACTAACAGTTTTGCATTACGAAGGGCAGCGTGCAACTGAGTGACGAATCGCGCGCAAACTAACAGTTTGCGTGCGAAGGCGGCGTGCAACTGCGTGACGACGAAGCGGCCGCAAACTAACAGTTTGCGTTACGAAGGGCGGCGTGCAACTGAGTGACGACGAAGCGTGCGCAAACTAACAGTTTGCGTTACGAAGGGCGGCGTGCAACTGAGTGACGACAAATCGCTCGCAAACTAACAGTTTGCGTTACGAGCAAGCGATCGACTGTTGCTTACGGCGTCGTCTTTCTCAGTGCGGCGAGTTTCAGCCAGAAGTACAAACCGTCCGCCGCTTCAATACCGGCGCCCTCGGGAGTAATGCGAATGGGCGTACCGTTGGGCCAGTCGCTCTTGCGCAACCTGCCGCCGCCAATCCCCTGAAAGTAAACCTTACCTTTCGTTTGCCGCTTGCCGGTTTGCGGCGCGAGCACAGCATACTCCACCTGCAGGTCCCGCGAATTCATGATGATCGTGCCGCTCTGAAAACTATCAATCTCAAACTTCAGCAGAATCACAAACGCTTTCGTTTCCGTGCGCGCGCGTTCGACTGCCAAGCCTTCCTTCAGGTCGCCAATGGACGCCGCGTCGACCTTGTCATACCGATTCAGATGTTTGACGAAGCTCGCGAAGATTTGGTCTTCGGTAGGCAGGTGTTTTGAGGTGGGCTGCCTGGCGACGAGCAGCCGCACGCTGGCAGGAAGTTCGCCCGGCGCGAGGATTTTCTCAGCGTCTGCAATTTCGGTGGTTGTGGCCGCGGGGACGCTGGCGGGAGACGCGGGCTTCGAGGCGCGTCGGCCCGACTGGGCCTCTGCCTCGGCTGCTTCCAAACCCACGGCGAAAAGCACCAGTACAACTGCCAGACCGCAGTGTCGCTGCCTTTGTCTTTTCAAGCGGAGGAATAAGCTCATGATGCTCGGGTCCGGGTGCTCCGTGCAGTCAGGCAAGTTATCAACTTCAAGCGCGTGGACGCCCACTTAGAGGGTGGGTGCGGCGCACAAGGTTGTGTGGCGACTTACAGCGCAATGATTTTGTTGTCCACGCTGCCAGCTCAAGTCGTAAGCTGCCAGATATTCCTTTGCGAAGCTTTGTGGTCTCGCAAGGGTCGGGTGTCTCTAACCAGCGCGAAGGAGTTTGATTGCGTCGCGTGCGTAATAGGTAAGAATGATGTCGGCGCCGGCGCGTTTGATGCTGGTGAGGGTTTCCATCATCACGCGTTCTTCGTCGATCCAACCGTTTTGCGCAGCGGCTTTGATCATCGCGTACTCGCCCGAGACATGGTAAGCGGCAATCGGTAAATCAAACTCTTCGCGCAGTGTCTTGAGAATATCGAGAAAACAAGTGGCGGGTTTTACCATCAGCATGTCCGCGCCTTCGGCGTAGTCGAGTTCGGCTTCGCGCATCGCTTCGCGCGTGTTCGCCGCATCCATCTGGTACGCGCGCCGGTCGCCAAATGCGGGCGCACTGTCAGCCGCCTCGCGAAACGGACCATAAAATCCGGAAGCGTACTTGACCGCATAGGCCAGGATCGCAACCTGATCGAACCCCGCGTCGTCGAGCGCTTCGCGAATCGCCCCTACCTGACCGTCCATCATGGCCGAGGGCGCGACGACATCAGCGCCTGCTTCAGCTTGACTGACCGCCGTGCGGGCCAGCAACTCCAACGACGGATCGTTTAAGACCTCGCCGTCGCGGACCACGCCGCAGTGCCCGTGTGAGGTGTACTCGCAGAGACAAGTGTCAGTCACGATCACGAGGCCAGGCGCCGAGTCACGAATCGCGCGCACCGCCTGCTGCACGATTCCCCGTTCGTGATAAGCGCCCGAACCCGCTTCATCTTTTGCTTCCGGAAGTCCAAACAACATTATTCCCTTGACGCCAAGTTCAGCGGCGGCCGCAGCCTCGCGCGCGATTTCGTCCACCGAAAGGTTGTGCACTCCGGGCATCGACGGAATCTCGCGCCGCACCTTTTCACCCGCGCACGCAAACAGCGGCAGGATAAAATCCTCCGGCGCCAGACGCGTTTCACGCACGAGCGCGCGCATAGTTTCGGTTCGGCGAAGACGACGCGGACGGTGAAAAAGGTCTGCCATGAAATTCCTTTGGTAAAGCAAACTGTTAGTTTGCGTTGGGCCAGTTTCCGTTAGCTAGTTTGCGTTCGCTAGTTTGCGTTCGCTAGTTTGCACTAGCTAGTTGCGTTAGCCTGCCAAGCTGAAGCCCGACTATTAGGGAGGGCTCTTCTTCTTTCTTCTGCGAGAGAGGCACGCACAATATGGGAGGAAGCAAACGCGCAAACTAACAGTTTGCTTTACGACCTACCAACGATGATAAGCGGGATGGCCGGGTTTGACTGCGACAAAGGTACCGCGACAAGTCGCAGTCACTTTATCGTGCGCGATCAGTTCACCCGCAACAATCGCCCGGTCGTCGGTAGCCTCTACCACGCGCGCGACCAGATGGATCGCTTTATCGGTGGGCGTAGGTCGCAAGAGTTTGATTGTATAGTCGGCGGTAACCGTGCAGGGCGGATGGTCCAGTCCCAGACGCTTCATCAAGTGATAAGCCGCGGTCCAGTTGCAATGACAATCGAGTACGGTTCCGGTAATGCCGCCACTCAACATTCCGGGAAACGCTTCCTGATAAGATTCCGGCTGCCAGTCGGCCACCACTTCTTCGCCCCGCGGGAAGCTGCGGATGTGCAGCCCTTTTTCGTTGGCTGGGCCACAACCAAAACAGGCGAGGTTTGGTGCGTAAGTTTCCTGAATGCTTTTTTCAGTCATCACACTGGAGCGCCGACAGCGCGGGCCCGCGGTTTGCAATTAGATATGACTCTTTTTGTCGGAGTGTTCTTCGTAAGCCTTGATGATCATCTGCACGAGCTTGTGACGCACCACGTCTTTTTCGGTGAAATAAACGAAGTCGATGCCCGGCACGTTTGCCAGCACGCGTTCCGCTTCGATCAATCCGCTGCGTTTACCGGCCGGCAAGTCGACCTGCGTCACGTCTCCGGTGATCACGGCCTTGGAACCAAACCCGATGCGCGTCAGAAACATTTTCATCTGTTCGCTGGTCGTGTTCTGCGCTTCGTCGAGAATGATGAAGGCGTCGGCGAGAGTGCGGCCGCGCATGAACGCGAGTGGCGCGACTTCGATCACTTGTTTCTCCAGCAGTTTAGTTACGCGTTCGTAGTCGATTAAATCAAAGAGGGCGTCGTAGAGCGGACGCAGGTAGGGATCAACTTTTTCCTGCAGGTCGCCCGGTAGAAAACCCAACTTCTCGCCCGCCTCGACCGCCGGCCGTGCCAGTACGATTCGGTTGACTTGTTTCTGCATCAACGCCTGCACCGCCAGCGCCACCGCGAGGTAAGTCTTGCCAGTCCCGGCGACGCCGATGCCAAACACAACGTCCTGCTCCTGGATAGCCTGAATGTACTTCCGTTGCGTGGCTGACTTCGGCGCCACCTGCTTCTTGCCGGCGGGATTGAAGCGCGCCTTAGTAAAATAGTCGCGCAAGCTAAACGCGCGATCTTCGGCAATCTGCGTAAACGCTTCGCGCAACTCCTTATCCGTAAACGAACGCCCCTCGCGAAATAGTACGGAGAAGTCTTCGAGGATGCGCTCAGCGGTCGCCACGTCCTGAGGTTCGCCGTCGATGGAAACGTCCTGGCCGCGCGTGTCAATCCGCACGGCAAGCAGCGACTCGAGATACTTGATGTTTTGGTCGTGGACGCCGAAAAGCGTTTCTAACCCGCGGGGTGGCAGTTCAATTTGTTTCAAATGCAGTCGCGCTCTCTTTCTTTCGGCGACGAAGTTATGGTAGCGAAACGTGACGGTGAGTCTGCTGAAATTGCTGGCATAAGTTGTTGCGATTGACGCTACTACAAGCTTCGATTAGCTGTCAAATATCACCTGAAAGCGGCGCGCCGCGCGTAGTGGCTCGGCTTGACACTCATGTAAGCGCTCCCTATACTCCGTCACTTGCGCCCTCACCGCTATCGTGTAAACTGAGTATATAAACGCTAACCACAAACGAGTTAGCAGCGACGAGTTAACCGGAGAGAGTAAATGCCTAATCATAAGTCAGCTGAAAAGAGAATGCGCCAAAGTGAAGCGCGGCGAAAAATTAATCGCGGCAACCGCAGTCGCGTGCGCACCGCCATCAAAAATCTGCGTGGCGCAATTGGCGCCGGCGACGCGGGCCAGATAAAGGAACTCTTGCCGGGAACGATCTCGACGATCGATAAGGCGGTGCAAAACGGCGCCCTGCATAGGAACGCCGCCGCGCGTTACAAGTCGCGCTTGACGGCGCGCTCGAACGCGGCAGCAGCAGCCAAGTAACTTTTAGACTAGATTAACCAGGAGACGAGGCGGATCGATCATTCGGTCCGCCTCGTTTTCTGTTTGTTACGTCACCGGTAAAGCAAACTGTTAGTTTGGGTGACCACTGAAAAACGGAAGGAGGGAAGATGACAGACCACTACCAGACTGAGCAGGAGATCGAGGCGGCCGTACGTGGCTTCGAGCAGTGCACCACCCGTCCCGACAATTTCAAACATAGCGAACACCTGACCGTCGCTGTTTATTACCTGCGTAATTCAACTCCCGAGCAGGCGCTAGCAAAGATGCGTAGCGGTCTCGTCCGTTTTCTAGATCAGCACGGCGTGGGTCAGGACAAGTACAACGAAACCACGACCGGCTTCTGGATCAAGTTCCTTCATAATCTGATCTCAGAATTCCCGTCTGATACGTCTCTCATTGATCTCGTGAATGAAGTGCTGCCGCGGTGCGCCGATGCGCGGGTAGTCTTCGAGTACTACGGCCCCTCACGTCTCTCTTCCGCGGCAGCCAAGCGAACCTGGGTAGAACCCGACCTGAAACCGCTGGCTCCGAAATGAAACCTCGTAGCGCTCGCGCTTGTTTGCACTCCACAGGTTTGATAAGTTCGTCGCGGCTTGCTTAGCTTTATTTTTCGGAACCCGAATGCCTACCCCTGAACTTGTTATTCGTCACGCGAGCACGGCCGATGCCGCCCTGCTTGCCGACCTTGGCGCGCGCACTTTCGCGGAAACGTTTGCCGCAAGTAACTCGCCTGCGGATATGGCCGCCTATCTCGCTTCGGCTTTTGGACCAAAGGTACAAACCGCGGAACTGGCGGAACCTGATTCTCTTTTTCTGATCGCCGAGTGTGACGGCCTGGCCGCCGGCTATGCGAAGTTAGGAGCAGGCGTCACTCCCGAGAGTGTGAGCGGCGACCATCCTATCGAACTCGTGCGCTTGTACGTTTCGCAACCGTGGCTTGGTCGCGGTATTGGCGCAGCCCTGATGCAAACCTGCATCAACGAGGCGACGCAAACAGGTCATCACACGATCTGGCTCGGCGTTTGGGAACACAACCAGCGCGCCCGCGCCTTCTATCGCCAATGGGACTTTCACGAGGTCGGCAAACATATCTTTCAATTGGGAAAAGACGCGCAAACCGATATATTGATGCAGCGTTTCCTTAACTGAATCAAGCGCTCAATTCCAGAAGCGTCGCTGAGAAACTCCCATGAAAAAAAAGCTGCTACTTCTAACGCTCCTCCTGTTAGCAATTCCGGCCAGCGGTTTCGCCCAACTAAAACCTGAGCAGACCCTAAACCGGCGCACAATTTCCGAACCGCGCTTTTCGCCCGACGGCAATCGCGTGGCCTTTACGTTAACCGAGCCGCCCCGCGGAGCCACGCGCAGTCGCCACCTATGGCTGCTCGACACGCGCACGCGGGAAGTGCGCCAGTTTACCAATTCAGCGAAGTCGGAGCTTGCCGCGCGTTGGTCGCCTGACGGGCGCCGCCTTGCGTTTCTTTCCGATCGCGACGAGGCCACGCAAATCTATTTGCTGCCCCTCGATGGCGGTGAAGCAATTCGTCTGACTGAAGGCAAGCTGGCGGTGCGCGCTTTCGAGTGGTCGCCTGACGGTAAGCAGATCGCCTTCGTCGCTCCGGAAGCGAAGACCGAGGCGGAAGAAAAAAAGGACAAGGACAAAGACGACGCACGCGTGATCGATCGCGACGACAAGCGCGCTCGTCTCTGGATCATTGACGTTGAGACCAGGAAGCTGCGGCAGCTAACCTCCGGCAGCTGGCAAGTTCAGGAAGCGAAATGGACCCCGCGGGGTGATCGGCTGATCGTCGCGGCTACCGACCGGCCCGAGTTGGACCTGGAAACGAACCGCATCTTTTCGCTCGCGCTCGCTGATGGGAAGCTGAAGGAGTTGTCCGCGCCACGCGGTCCGTTTGGTCAGTTGAGTGTGGCGCCGGACGGCGCGTCGGTCGCATACCTGGCGGCGCGTGAGGATGGACCATCGCCCCACGATCTCTACCTGCAGCCACTCGCCGGTGGTCCGGCACGGAACCTGAGCGGGGCAAGTATTGATCGTTCGCTCGCCGGGTTCGTGTGGCGGCCTGACGGAACTATCCTCGCCCTGGCGGCAAACGGTTTTCAGACTCGGTTCTACAGTCTTACCCCCGCAGGAAAGGCTGCAACTCTGACGGAGTTCAAGGTAAATCCGAGTGCGTTTGATGCGACGGCGCAGGCCATCGTTTTCACTGGGGAGACAATGGTCGACGCACCGGAACTTTGGCTGGCATCTCAACCAGGCGCCGCTGAAAACGTCACTCACTTCAACGAGAGCTGGAAACAGCTGGCACTCGTCAAACCCGAGTTCCTGCGCTACCAGAGTTTTGACGGACTGGAGATCGAAGGGGCGTTATTGAAGCCCGCGGGTTATGTCAACGGCACGAAGCTCCCGTTGATAGTGCTGATTCATGGAGGACCAACCGGTCGCTGGGCCGACTCGTTTCAATCTTGGGGACAGCTGCTCGCCGCGCGTGGTTACGCTGTGTTCTACCCGAACGTGCGCGGGTCGACCGGCTACGGCTACCAGTTTCTACAGGCGAACCGCGCTGATTGGGGCGGCGGAGACTTCAAGGACGTCATGGCCGGCGTTGATTTTCTAATTGCGCGCGGCGTTGCCGATCCCGATCGGCTGGGCATTGCCGGCTGGTCCTACGGTGGGTATATGGCTTCGTGGGCCATCACCCAGACCACCCGTTTCAAAGCCGCGCTCTCAGGCGCCGGACTGAGCGACCTCGCCAGCGAGTTTGGCACGGAAGACGGATCGAGTTACGACGAGTGGTTCTTCGGCACGCCTTACGACAAACCGCAGGGCTTCGTAAACAGCTCGCCAATCACGTTCATCAAGAACGCGCGTACGCCGACGCTGATTCTCCAGGGCGAGGATGATGTGGTCGATCCGATTGGCCAGAGTCAACAACTTTATCGCGGCCTGAAACGCTACGGCGTGGAAACGGAGTTCGTGGTTTACCCGCGCGAGGGCCATGGCTTTCGCGAAGAGAAGCACCAGCTTGACGTACTCAATCGGCTGCTCGATTGGTTCCAGCGCCACTTGCAAAAATGACTCCCTGGGAGCGCAGACATCCTCTCCGCAAAGTACCTGGGAGCGCGGACATCCTATCCGCAAAGTACCTGGGAGCGCGGACATCCTGTCCGCAAAGTTTCCCCTGGGAGCGCGGTCCCGTCCGCAAAGTTAGTTCAAAGGAGACGTAAACATGGACAGAACGAAGCTAGCTACCCCGTTGCTCATGCTGGCGATCGTGCTTTGGGGCACACTGCTGGGCGGCATCGCCTATTCACATCTGGTTTATTTTCCGGTCTACCTTTCTGACTTGCCTGCTTCCGCCGTGTTGGTCAATGGACCCTATGGTCTGAACGAAGCAGTCTTCTGGCTAATAATTCACCCGCTGCTAATCATTGCGCTGGTGGCCACACTCGTACTGAACTGGCGCTCAGCTTCGCGTCGGCGGTTGATTGCCATCAGCTTCGCGATCTACGTGGTGGTGTTACTGGTCTCGCAGTTTTATTTCGTCCCCGAACTCGCGCTCTTCAAGCATAGTCCGGAGTCGACGCTGCCCGGGACCGAATGGCTCACGCGCGGGCGACGTTGGCAACGGCTGAGTTGGTTGCGCGGTGCGGTGATGTACCTGGGCTTTGTGCCGCTGTTGATTGCATTGACGAAGCCGTCGGACAATACGCGATCATTAAGGTAATTAATTCTTTGCGAACTTTGCGAGCCCTTTGCGTCCTCCGCGGTTAACAACCGTTCCAAACAGTTCACGCAAAGGACGCTGAGGATCCGCAAGGTCGCAAGAGTTAGTGATTTGGTTTCTTGCCCGTCACCAACAACACCTGTGCGGGAAAACTCATGGCGCCGGTTTTGAAGTAAGCGGCAACCGCTTTCTGCACGGTGTACTTGATCGCGGCCACCTGATCCGGCACGAGGCGCGCGAGTTTTTTTCTAAAAGTATCTGACATCTCCGTGCGCAACTCCCAAAAGTGCTCCACCGTAATCGGCGCCGCGATCGTGAACGGCAAGACGCGTTCGCTAACCTCGACCGCGCCGGCCGCCTGCAACGCATTAACGAGTTTCATCGGCGCGGCGAAACGAAACGCACCGGGCGCGTCGTCGTCTTCGGGTTCCGCGGGGACGAACCTGTCAATCACCGTGGTGACGGCTGTAAAAAACGGATTGAACTCGCGCGGGCCCCAGACCAAAAACGCGACAGTGCCGCCCGGTTTCACCGTACGCAGTACTTCGCTTAACCCGGCCACGACTTCCGGGAAAAACATTACTGAAAGCCGGCCCACCGCCGCGTCGAAGGATTGATCGGGAAACGGCAGTCGCTCGGCGGGGCATTGGTGAAACTGAATATTGCTCATGCCGCGGCGGCGCGCTTCCTCGCTTGCGGATCTGACCATGCCACCGGCCGGATCGGTGTAGGTTACCGAGCCCGCGGCGCCTACTAACGGCGCGATCGTCAGCGAAGGTTCGCCGCTGCCGCCGCCAACATCAAGCACCGTCTGTCCCGGGCGAATACCGGCGGCTTCGATCAGCGCCTGCGATAAACTCGCAAACATCTGTTCGATCAAAACTTGATACTTGTTCCAGTAGTGGGAAGAAGTTTCCCAGCCGGCCAGCACTTCCTTGGCGGATTCATTAGTCATAACTCAATCACTCATTACGCGAGATCAAACAGCAGGACTTCCGCGGCTTCACGGGCCGTAATTCGCAGACTCGGTTCCGCGGTAATCGCCGCGCCGTCGCCTTGCACCAATCCAATATCATTTAACGTTACGGAACCGGCGGCAACCTGCAACCAGGCGCTGCGTCCGTTTGCCAGACTATGGACCACAGACTGTCCCTCGTCTAACAGGCTCGCGTAGATCTTTGCGTCCTGATGAATGCTGACTGAGCCGTCGTCGGCTCCGGGCGAGACAATCAAGCGCAGGCGATTACGCTTTTCCTCGGCGGAAAACCTTTTCTCTTCATACTCGGGAGGACGGTCCTCCTCGTCTGGCAAGATCCAGATTTGCAACAGGTGGACCGCCTCTTCCGCGGAAGGATTTGCCTCGCTGTGCCTGACTCCAGTGCCGGCGCTCATGCGCTGCGCATCACCCGGGCGAATGATCGAACCGTTGCCCATGCTGTCACGATGCTCGAGTGCGCCCCGCAGAACGTAAGTGACAATTTCCATGTTGCGATGACTGTGCGTAGGAAAACCGTTTCCCGGTTGCACTGTGTCTTCATTGATAACGCGGAGACTGCGAAATCCCATGTGGTTCGGATCGTAGTACTGGTCGAATGAAAACGTGTGATAGGTGTCAAGCCAACCCAGGTCGAAGTGGCCGCGTGCGGCTGCGTTCCGAATCGTAATCATCAGCGCTCCTTTGGTTCTCGAGCCGACACTCAAACGGTTCAGAGTTCAAACTTCAGTTTGCTCTTGTCAGTCGTCGCAAGCTAAAGCTTGAACTCTAAACTTCTTGTACCCGTGCCGACGCTCAAACGGTTTAGAGTTCAAACGTCAGTTTGCTCTTGTCAGTCGTCGCAAGCTAAAGCTTGAATGCTACACTAGTTGATTGGATAAAAATCTTGACGAGTTCATTAAGCCCCGCGGCGTCGTCATCGTCAAACCTATCGAGCGACGGGCTGTCAAGATCCAGTACCCCCAACAATCTTTCGTCGCTTATCAGGGGCACCACGACTTCGGAATTCGAAGCACTATCGCAGGCGATATGTCCGGGAAAGTCATGAACGTTAGCAACCACGATCGTTTCTCGTTGCGCCGCGGCCGTGCCGCAGACTCCTTTGCCGATGGGAATGCGCACGCAGGCGGGCTTGCCTTGAAACGGCCCCAGCACGAGTTCCTCACCCTGCGTCAAATAGAACCCAGCCCAGTTGAGATCGGGCAGGGAATGATAGAGGAGCGACGCGAAGTTAGCAGTGTTGGCGATGAAGTCGCGCTCGCCTGCGAGCAGGCTGCGCAGCTGTGCGGCGAGGTCGGTGTAGAGTTCGTGCTTTGTTGCCGCTGTTAATGGAGTCATTGTTGCCGCGTAGTTAAATGCCGCAAGCTCGCGTTCATCCCCGCTAGAGCAGCGACCTCTGAATGCTAATCACTACTGACTTCGAAACCGGCGTGTTGCTTTTATCGGCCACGTTGCGAATCGGCACCAGGACGTTCGTCTCCGGGAAGTAAGTAGCAGCGCAACGTCGCGGGATGCTATAGGGCACGACGGCAAAGTGACGCGCCACGCGTTCCTCTCCCTCGAAGTGACTGATCAAATCGACGCGTTCGCCTTCTTTGAAACCCGCCGCCTCCATATCCGCGCCATTGAGAAAGACTACGCGCCTGCCGCCATAGACTCCACGATACCGATCGTCAAACCCATAGATTGAGGTGTTGAATTGATCGTGTGTGCGAATCGTCATCATCAGATACTGATCGGGTTCCAGGTTGTGCCGCGGTAGCTCATGGACGGTGAAATTCGCGCGGCCGTTCGGAGTTTGGAACACTCGGTCGCGCGCGGCGTTTGGCAGCAGAAACCCACCGGGGCGCCGCACGCGTGAGTTGTAGTCGGCAAACCCTGGGACGACATGCTCGATGTGCTCACGTATTAAATCGTAATCGGCGGTCAACGCCCGCCAGTCCACTTGCGAACGATCTCCGAGAGTGGCCTGCGCCAGTCGCGCCACGATCGCGGGTTCACTCAATAGTTCCAACGAAGCGGGAGCAAGCGAACCGCGCGACGCCTGCACCACACCCATCGAGTTTTCCGTAGTCACAAACTGCGGACCCGTTGCCTGCATGTCGCTTTCGGTGCGGCCCAGGCAGGGAAGTATCAGCGCCTGTTCGCCGGTTACGAGGTGAGCGCGATTGAGCTTGGTCGAAACCTGTACGGTCAAACGGCACTGGCGCAAAGCAGCGGCAGTGTATTCCGTGTCGGGCGTGGCAGAGAGGAAGTTGCCGCCCAGCGCAAAGAAGATACGCGCGTTGCCGGCGTGCAGCGCCTCGATCGCTTTCACCGTGTCGTAACCATGACGCCGCGGCGGTGCGAAATTGAATTCACGCGCGAGTGCGTCGAGGAACAAAACCGGCGGGCGTTCCCAGATGCCCATGGTCCGATCGCCCTGCACGTTGCTGTGCCCACGCACCGGACAGACTCCCGCGCCGGGTTTGCCAAGCTGGCCGCGCAACAGCATCAGGTTAACGATCTCTTGAATATTAGCGACGGCATTCTTGTGTTGCGTCAGGCCCATGGCCCAACAAAAGATCGTGCGCTCCGAATGAATAAAGATCTGCGCGGCGGCTTCGAGTTGCGCGCGCGAAACATCTGACTGCTCCGTGAGCTCCTCCCACGATGCGTTCTTCACCGCGGTCGCGAAGTCGTCAAAGCCGCTGGTGAAATTACTGATGAACTCGTGGTCCAAAACCTCGCCCGGCCGTCGCTCGGCTTCGGCGAGCACCGCCTTGCTAATCCCCTTGAGCAACGCGACGTCGCCATTGATGCGCACCTGGAGAAAGAGATCGGCGAGCGCGGTCCCTGCGCCAATCCATCCCGACAACTGTTGCGGGTGCTTGAAACGCGTCATGCCGACTTCCGGCAGCGGATTAATGTGGACCAGCTTGCAACCGTTACGCTTGGCTTTTTGTAGGGCAGTGAGCATGCGCGGGTGATTGGTGCCGGGATTTTGACCAATTACAAAGATCGCCTGGGCCAGATCGAAATCTTCCAGCGTCACGGTGCCTTTGCCGACGCCGATTGTTTCCCCGAGCGCGGAGCCGCTCGACTCGTGACACATATTGGAGCAGTCAGGAAGATTGTTGGTACCAAACTGTCGCACGAAAAGCTGGTAAAGAAACGCGGCTTCGTTACTGGTGCGGCCGGACGTGTAAAAGATTGCTTCGTCGGGATGGGCCAGCGAATTCAGTTCGCCGGCAATGAGCGAAAAAGCTTCGTCCCAACCAACGGGCTCGTAGTTAGTCGCGCCGGCGCGCAGCAACATGGGATTGGTGATGCGTCCCTGTTTGTTCAACCAGTGATCGGATTGTGCGGCGAGGTCGGCAACTGTCCACTTGCGAAAAAATTCAGGTGTGACTCGCTTGGTGGTCGCTTCGTCGGCCACATGCTTGGCGCCGTTTTCGCAAAATTCCGCGTGCGAACGTTCCCCGTCAGGTTCGGGCCAGGCACAACCGGGACAGTCGAAGCCCGTGGTTTGATTGAGCTGCAGCAGCGTGCGGACACCGCGCGCCACCCCCATCTCTTGCCACACAGTCTTCGCGGTCGCGACCAGCGCGGGCACGCCGCCAGCAACCTTACTGATTGGTTCAATCTGAACCAGCGAAGTCTCCTCAGGCGACTGAGCCGCAGTTCTTGAACTCTCAGTTCCTTCGTTCATACCTCGATCCTGTGCTCTGTTGCTCAACGTCTCCTGCGGCGAATCCGCAGTTCTTGATAGCCGGTTTGTTCGTCCGGTTCGCGGGAAAAACTTAGCCCCTGCGCGTCACCGATCACGATTTCAGCGGTAGTGTATACCAAACAACCGGCCACCAGATGACCGCCGACAGTCTTGCCGGTGCTATCCGCGATTGACAGGTGGAGATGAACACCATCCTGCCCCAACGTGCCGACGAGGGAAACTATCTCAAACTTGCCGGCAAAGCTCGTGACTTCAGTCTGATCCGCCAGCCGAATATTCGCCTGCCGCAAACTGCCGACCGCCGTGATCATGAAACCGGCGCGGATGTTTCGTCGTTTTACGAACCCTTCGATCGCCTGGCGCAAATCCTGTCCGGGACGGAGGCGAAATACGAAAACTCGGAGACGCCGGCTCTCGAACTCCTTGTCCAGGCGCGGCCTTTGCAAAGCGGATTCCTTCGCCTGGGTCGCATTAGTTGCTACTGATTGCGCAACTGTTCTCGTGCTGCCTAACCAGATGCAGGGAAGCAAAAACAGGCCGGCGCAAACGCTTTGGGTTTTGTAGGTTCATTAGTCAGCGCAAGAAATCGTAATCATCGTTTCTTTGCAGCGTTCCGCGCGGGAACACAACCTCGGACTTACGATCAATCAGGCAAAGCCTCGCGGCGTAGTCAGAGATCAGTTCGCGATCACAAAGGGTTTGACTTGCGCCCAGCGCATGGCTTAAAAGCTTGTTCGCCTCGGAAATTAATCTTACGACAACTTGCTGGCACGGGGAAAAACCGGATGACTCGTTTACTGTTTCGCACTCTCTTAACTTCCATCTTATTGCTGAACGTCGCGGCCGCGGTCCAGGCGCAACTGAAACCCGGGCGCGATCCCAATCAAGCAATCGATGAAGAGTACACAAAGAAGATCCGCGAATACACTACCGAAACTTTTTTCAATTCGCCGCTAACCGATTACCTGCCCGCGTCGGCTACAGTGCCGTCGCCGAAAGTTGTACTCGGCGATGTGGCCGGCGCCCCCGGCAAGCTGCCCTATGCGGAAGAAGTTTACCGCTACCTGCGTCTGTTGGAAAAAGCGAGTCCGCGCGTAAAAGTTTTCACCATCGGCACGACGGAGGAAGGCCGCGAAATGATCGCGGTGGCCGTAGCCTCCGAACAATTGCTCGCGCAGCTCGACGAAAACCGCGCTCGGCTTACCAAGCTCGCCGACCCGCGCACGATCAATCTCAATGACGACGAAGCGGACAAGCTTGTCGCCGCATCGTTTCCGATCTACTACATCACCGGCACCATCCATTCGACGGAAACCGGTTCCCCGACGGCGTTGATGGAACTCGCTTATCGTCTGGTGGTTGATGACAGCGCTTACATCAAGTCGATTCGCGACCACGTCGTCACCTTGATCACGCCGGTAGTTGAAGTCGATGGCCGCAATCGCATGGTCGACATTTACAACTGGCACCTGGCCCATCCCGGCCAGGGCGACCTGCCGTTGATGTACTGGGGTCACTACGTCGCGCACGACAACAATCGCGACGCGATCGGCCTGTCGCTGAAATTAACGCGCAACGTACTCAACACATATCTTTCCTGGAAGCCGCAGGTGCTTCACGATCTGCACGAGTCAGTTCCGTATCTTTACGACAACACCGTAGGTGATGGGCCATACAATGCGTGGGTCGATCCGATTCTCACTGACGAGTGGCAGATCATCGGCTGGAACAACGTTTCGGAGATGACGAAGTTTGGCATGCCCGGCGTTTTTGCCCACGGCAACTTCGACACCTGGTCGCCTGGCTACCTGATGTTCATCGCCGCCACACATAACGGCATTAGTCGTCTCTATGAAACTTTTGGCAACCGCGGCGCGGACACAATGGAACGCACAACTTCACCCGGCGAGTATCAGCGCACCTGGTATCGCCAGAATCCGCCGCTGCCGAAAGCGAAGTGGTCGCAGCGTAACAATAATAACTACCAGCAGACTGCGTTGCTGACGTCGCTCTATTACTTCGGAAACAACAGCAAGCTGTTTCTTAAAAACTTTTACCTGAAGAGCAAGCGTTCGGTACTAAAACCAAAGAATGAAGGGCCCGCGGCCTATGTTTTTCCCGGGGACGATCCGCGTCTTGGCAACCAGGCGGAACTTTTGCGGACGCTGCAAGCTCAGGGTGTCGAGGTCCAGCGTGCGAACGCACCCTTCACCGTGTTGGCGGCGCGTTCGGCAGGCAGAGTCTTGCCCATTACGCCCGCCCCCACGGCCTCTCCGGCCGCCGTGCCGCTTTCATCACCGCTTTCATCACCGTCGCCAGCAATCACACCATCCCTCTCGCGCACATTTCCCGCAGGCAGTTACATCGTGCGCATGGACCAACCCTACAGTCGCATTGCCGACGCGTTGCTGGACTACCAGTATTGGGCGCCGAACGATCCGCAAACGGAAGTTTATGACGACACCGCCTGGACCATGGGCGAACTGGCTAACGTCGGGGTGGTTCGCGTAGTCGACACGCAGGTGTTAAGCGCGCCCATGACCCGAGTCAATGGGGAGGTGCGCGCGCCGGGTGCAATCATCGGCACGGGTGCGACCTATCTCGTCAACCACAATGCCGACAACGCGCTGGTAACCCTGCGCTATCAACTCCGGGACGCGACGATCGATGCGGCCGAGGAACCCTTTGAGGCGGCCGGGCAAAAGTTTAATCGCGGGTCTTTCATCATCCGCAAGACCTCGGCCGATGAACTTGGTCGCGCCGGCGCGGCCCTGGGCATTCCGATCTATGCGGTCGCGGATGCGCCGGCCGTTAAGACGCACGCAATCAAGCTGGCGCGCATCGCAGTGATGCACACTTGGCTGGACACGCAGAACGAAGGCTGGTGGCGACTCGCGTTGGACCAGTTGCAGGTTCCATTCGCATACATCAGCACGCAGGACGCCGCGAAGGATGAAAACCTGAAGGCGAAGTATGACGTGATCATTTTTGCGCCCGTGGGCGCGCCGCCTAACGCGATTGTCGACGGCATGCCGCGTTACGGAAGCCCGATGCCCTGGAAAACCACTGCGCTGACTCCCAACATCGGGAAGATCGATTCGACTGAAGACATGCGTCCCGGCCTCGGTTTTGCCGGGCTGACAAACCTGCGGAAGTTTGTCGAACAGGGCGGAGTTTTTCTGACGGTGGACGACACGGCGAGTTTCGCCGTCAACTACGGCTTCACGCCGGGCGTGTCCATCGCCCGACCTAATCGACTGCGCGCAGTGGGCGACATTCTACGCACGAAAACCGTTGACGCCGGTAGTCCGATTGCGTACGGCTACGCTGAGTCATTGGCGATGTACTGCGCCAACGGTCCCATCTTCAATATTAGTAACATCGCCGGCGGCGGGGGCGGCCGGCGCCGTTCGGATGCACGCTTTACCGGACGCGGCACGCCCGACGATCCTGACACCGTGCAGGGACGACCGCCGGCTGAGGTTCCCGAATCGCCGAAGGCGGAAGTTTGGGAGGCGTTGCCGTTGACGGCGGAACAAGTGCGCAACAACACGGGCGCAGTGATTCCTCCCGGCGAACGTCCGCGGGTGGTGCTGCGTTACGCCGACAACAAGGACCTGTTCATCTCGGGACTGCTTGACGGAGGCGATGAGATCGCGGAACACGCAGCCGTGATCGACGTGCCCTCAGGTCGCGGCCATGTGGTGCTCTTCTCGACGAACCCGATGTGGCGGGGCCAAACCAAGGGGAGCTACTTCCTCGTCTTCAACGCCATCCTGAATTTCGACAACTTGAACGCCGGGCGAAAGCTCGACGAAAAATAATGGCGCCTGAAGTTGTAAACCGGCAACGCAAAATTCCGCTTGATGGTCCACGCTGGCAGGCATTTGCCACGAAGGTCATGCAAGTTGTTCCCACCCAGGCCGCGGACCTGACGCTCGTTTTTGTTTCGGATCGAACCATGCGCGAGCTCAACCGCGTTTGGCGAAAAAAGCGTGGGACCACGGACGTACTTTCGTTTCCCGCCGACCAGGATGAATTTGAAAAGGCGGCCGGAGTGCAGCTGGGTGACGTGGTGATTTCAATCGAGCAGGCGCAGCGTCAGGCACGGGAAAATGATCTAACGCTCGAGGAAGAAATCGCGCAACTGGTCCTGCACGGTGTGCTTCATCTCTGTGGTTACGATCACACCACCGACACTGGGGAAATGAACCGGCTGGAACTACGGCTACGAAGAAAGCTCGGAATCTAGTCTCCGGGGGGCGCCCACGCAGCGACGCTCCTGCAAATGAAATCTCCCGCTTTTGCGCCCGGCGATTTAACTATTATCCGCTTACGCCTTACTATCTACCTCGACAATGCGGATTGAGTTCATTCTTGCGTTCCTGTTATTGCTCGGCCTGTCCGTACTGGCGACGGTTGACATGGCGTTTGGCCAGTTGAGCGACGTCGGCCTACGGCGGCTAATCACCGAAGCGGAGGAGCGTGCCAAAACACGTTCAGCGGCGTTCCTCAAACAGGTTTTAGAAAACCGTCCGCGCTTCAGCTTTGCAATCTCCGCTACCATTCAAATCCTGCTGGTCGCCGTTGCGGTACTTGTCACCTCGATCTCGCTTAGCCTCTTTCAGGAGGATCGTTTTGTCTTGGTGGGACTGCTGACGGGTTTGGTTTTGGCCGGAGTTTTCCGGCAACTGCTGCCGCTGTTTATTTCCACTCGCGATCCTGAAGGAACACTACTCTTTCTGCTTCCGGTAATTCGTCCGCTCCTGCCGCTCATGGCTTTCGCCGCTGATCCGTTTCACAAACTTTTTGACCGTTCGCGTCGCAAGGTACAGGAGACTGAGAACGACGATGAGGACGACGAACAGGACGCGGGCGACGACATCCAGGCGTTGATCGATGTGGGCGAAGCGGAAGGCATTCTCGAAGAAGAAGAAGGCGAACTAATTCATTCGATTCTCGAGTTTGGCGACACGCGCGTTAACGAGGTAATGACGCCGCGCCCCGACATTGTGGCCGTGTCGGCGACCGCGAATGTTACCGAAGCGCGCGACGTGATGATTGAATCGAAGTATTCGCGGCTGCCAGTTTATCGCGATCAGATAGATAACGTTGAAGGTCTGATCTATGTGCGCGACCTGCTACAGCAGTGGGCCGAAGGCAAACCGGACGGACCAATCTCGCCGCTCGTGCGCCCGGTTTATTTCGTTCCGGAAACGAAGCCGGTAGCCGAACTGCTCGAGGAAATGCAGAAGGCCCACGTTCAGCTTTCCATGGTCATTGACGAGTATGGTGGTGTTTCCGGACTGGTGACGGTGGAAGACATTCTCGAGGAGATCGTCGGTGAAATCGAAGATGAAGACATCGAAGGCGACGAGCTCAATGAAATTGTGGAACAGTGTGAAGGCTGTTATGAGGTTTCCGGCGCCACCGAAATCGGCAAGATTGAACGGCTCTTCGCTATGGAAATCGAAGCCGACGACTTCACCACGATTGCCGGTTTGGTGATCAACGAGGCGGGTAAGGTGCCACCCACGGGCGCAGTACTAACTTTTCGCGGGCTCGAGGTGAAGGTGCTGGAAGCTGACGAGAAACGCATCGGCCGGTTGCGGGTGCAACGGGCGGAGGTCGATCCGGTGGCAGTAAGTCAGGCAAGCAAGGGTAACTAAGGACCATGGCCAAGCGAACGAGTAAGTTTCTAAAAGGACGCAGAATCGATCCGGCGCCGTTAACGCCGACTACCACCATCGCGGAACTCGTCGACGGTGCGTTCATTGCCTACAACGGTGCGCGCCTGCGGGAAGCCTGCCAGCTTTTCACGCGAAAGATGCTCGAGCCGGAGGTAACGATCGGCATGTCGCTCACGGGTGCACTAACGCCCGCGGGGTTGGGAATGTCCGCGCTCATCCCGTTGATCAAAGCAGGCTTTGTCGATTGGATCATTTCCACGGGCGCGAATCTTTATCACGACACACACTTTGGCATTGGCCTCGTGATGCGCGAGGGCCGGGCTGACATTTCCGACATTGTCCTGCGCGCAGAAGAAGTGGTGCGTATCTACGACATCTTTTTCGATTATTCTGTGTTGCTCGATACTGACGCATTCTTTCGCGAGATAATTGGCGGCAAAGAATTTCAAAAGACGATGTCGACCGCGGAGTTTCATTACCTGGCCGGCCGCTACGTGCATGAGCGCGAACGTAAGTTGGGTTTGCGGGACAAGTCGCTGCTGGCGGTTGCTTACGAGTATGGCGTGCCGATTTACACTTCGTCGCCGGGCGACTCCTCGATTGGCATGAACGTCGCCGCCAAAGCGCTACTGGGCAATAAGCTTGCGTTTGATCCGTCGCTCGACGTGAATGAGACGGCGGCGATCGTCCTGGCAGCGAAAAGAAATGGCGGGAGCGGGACTGGGCGCGGCAAAAAGAAAGCGGGGCTCTCGGGCTGTTTCATCCTCGGCGGTGGGTCGCCGAAAAACTTTCTGTTGCAAACTGAACCACAGATTCAAGAAGTGCTCGGCATCGATGAGCGCGGGCATGACTATTTCCTCCAGGTGACCGACGCGCGTCCCGATACCGGCGGCCTTTCCGGCGCCACGCCGGGTGAAGCAGTCTCGTGGGGCAAGGTCGATCCGGAGCGCCTTCCTGATGCAGTTGTCTGTTATGTTGATTCTACAGTGGCGCTCCCGATCATAACGGCCTATGCTCTGGCGCAACACGCACCGCGCCAACCGAAGCGACTCTACGATCGTCGGGAAGAGTTTATGAGTCTGCTGACTTCGGAATACCGGAAATCGAAACGTCGTTAGGGCGACTCTTTGGAGTGCGCTGACCAGTCAGCGCTTGGTCATTCTTAACAGTCTCCCTGGCCAAGCCGGGAGAAGCGGTTTAAAAGCGGTGCCAGGTCACCGCACTCCAAAAAAGTTCATTTTTTCCTGAGAGGTGAGCGAGGAAGCATGGGGTCTGGCACCGTTACCGACTTAAAAACTTTGCTGTACGACTGCGACAAATGCGTCGCTTACTGTTGCTCGATTTACGATCGGGTTCAGGTTACGCCGCGTGACATCCGGCGTTTGGCCGCGCACTTCCGCGTGTTACCCGAAGTGGCCGCCAAACGATTTACGAAACTGTTCGGCAAAGAACGTATCCTGCGGCGCAAGCATGATCGTTTGTTTGGCCAGGCGTGCATGTTTCTGGACCAGGGTACGCGGAAGTGCACCATCTATCACGCGCGGCCGGCGGTCTGTCGTGAGTTTCCGATCACAGAGCGTTGCGCCTATTACGACCTGATCGAATTCGAACGCGAGCAACAAAACGATCCGGATGTGATTCCGCTCGTAAAGATTACGTTTAAGGACGGCAACGGCCAGTAGGATTGACACTCCTGTCTGTCCTTTTTGAAAGAGCTGGCGTCGAACCACCGGACACGCAGGCAGCCTGTCCCACGGGAGTACATATGCAGGAACTGTTAGCAAAAATGATTGGCAAGAAAATTGATGTCTACTGCGGCGGAGCATCCAGTCTACGCGGCGAAGTCGTTGAGGTCGAAACGGGTGTACTGCATCTGAAAGACAGCGAGGGAAAAACATGCTTCGTTGCGGTGGAGAAAATCATCGTCGTCTGGGAGGCTAAAGACGAAGAGCATCGCGCCGGATTCGTCTCGTCGCAGTCTTGATCCCTTTAGACGCCAACGCAAAGCAAATTCGTGAAAAGCAAAACGCCGACGCTGATGAACAGCGCCGGCGTTTTGTTGGGGCGAAAACCGTTTTGGTTTAGTCAGTTGTTTTCGTAGTCGCAGGCACGGGTACCGTACGGAAGCCGTCGACGCGAGCGAGCCAGTAGTCGTTGAACGGCGAATAGACCACGCCATGGTGGCGCGAAGCGTGATAGAAACCGTGTTCATCCGCGACCACACCGATGTGCGCAAGGTTGCTGAAGAAAACCAGCGTGCCAAATTTGTATTGTTCGCTGGGGGCGGGTGCGGCAAACTGGCCCCAGAGCGTGCGAGCGCTGGCGCGTTCAAAATCAATCCCCGCCGACTTGAAAATACTCCAGACAAACCCGGAACAGTCGAACGCGTAGGGACCGGTAGCTCCCCACGAATAAGGAGAACCGAGTCGTTGATCGATTGCCGTCTTCATCAACTGGTGGAATTGCGGACTACCCTCGGCGTTGGTGACCGTAGGAAGCGCTGCCTTGATGTCTTCAGCCGATGCGAGCGAAATGATAATCGGGTCGGAATCCAGATTGGAGAAATTATGGCTGACTGAGGTTTGGGCTACCTGGCGTTCGCGCGTGTCGCCGGTTTGTGCGGTAGCGGTTAGGGAAAAAATGCCGAGGGCTAAGCAGGCCACTAGCGCATAGGGGAACGAATTTTTTGAAATCAACGGGGAACGTCTCCTTAAATTTTTTGCCTTGCTTCTTTGTGAGAGGGGTACTGCTCGGGAGGCAAGAAGGATTCTAGTTACAGAAATCGTTCGGAACAAGCGGCAATGTGACTGTTTCGTGACGAATCACATGCGCGAAATTCAAGGCGAACTAAAAGGAGTCACCGCGAATAAAAGTTGTGAAGCGACTTATGCAGGTGGTTATGCCGATAACATTTTATTTGCAGACATAATCAGTCAATGTGAAGCAAGATTTCAATGGAGGGATGCTGTGTTTCGACAAAGAGTTCGATACAAATTATGTGCGAACAGCAGCGTGAGCGCTAGCGTCATGGGGCAGTTTCCTTAACTTTCGTATAACCGTGAATACGATCAATGCGGGTACAGTTCCGTGCTACACGAAGGGCAGACTGCTCTAGTCGCCTTGTGAGGCGGCGTGGTAGTTCAGACCCACAGTCAGGATTTTTTGCAAAAGTTGATCGTAGGGCAAGCCGCTGTGAGCGGCGGAGTCGGCGAAGTCTTCGCCTTCCGCGATCTGAGGATTTGGATTTGCTTCCAGCAGAAAAAACTGGCCCTCGTCGGTAAGGCGGTAGTCGAGGCGCGCATAACCGCTGAGGAAGAGGTAACGATAGATTCGTTTCGAGAGACGCTCGAGCGTCTTGTGTTGCTCGGTTGTAAGTTCCGCGGCGCGCGTCTTAACCCCAACCTTCTCCTGGTATGCCGGATCCCACTTCACTTTTAGCGTAGCAATATTTTCGGAGCCCTCGGGAAGTTTCTCCATCACCAGCTCCCACGGTGCATAGGTTTGAATGTTCTGATTGCCGATCACGCCCACATAGATTTCGCGTCCCTTAATGTATTGTTCCGCAATCGCGGCAGTCTTGTTCTGGCGGTGAATAAACTCCACGCGTTGCGCGAGTTTCTCATCGTCGTGCACCAGCGAAGCCTGCGAAATTCCCACCGACCCTTCCTCGCTGATCGACTTCACCAACAAGGGAAACTTCAAACGTTTTGGCCGCCTGACTTTTCGGTTCATAGGGAACACGGCAAACCCCGGCACTTGTAGACGATGGTAGGCAAGGATCATTTTCGTCAGCGCTTTGTCATGAGCGAGCGTCATGCCGCGCGGATTGCAGCCCGTGTACGCCTGGCGCATCAATTCCAAATAGCTGACGACGTGCTGATCGTAAAGCGGGTAGCCGTGAAATTCTTCGAGCAGATTAAACGCGACGTGCGGCTTGTGTGCCATCAAGGCGTCGCCGATCACGTTTAGCTGGTTGTAGAGTCCGATGGGATAGACCTCGTGGCCCATCTTCTTCAGCGTGGAAGTGACGTCGTATTCAGTTTTGATTTCGAGTTTTTCCTTGTCGCTCAGGCCGTCGAGGGAGTCCGGTGGGACGAGGTCCTGATGGACCAGCACAATGATGCGCAGCTTTTTCTTTGGCTCGAAAGCCGGCGGCGGTTTCTTTTTTGCGGTCATACGGCGATGCGATGATAACCCGAATGCAGCACGTTCATAACCTGGACTGTCAACACAATCATCACGCGGCGGCGTGCCTCACGCATGGGCGTCGCCACTCGCAGTTTCAATTCCTTGCAGCGGTCGATCATGTTCTCGAGCACGTGGTCGATGGTGTATTGGTGCACGCCGGTGCCGTCGGCCACCAGCTGGCGCACTTCGCGGCGTACACTCCGCAGAAAACTCGCGGCACTCGGGCGTGACTTGTGGCGCGGGTCGTCTGAGAAGATGCGTCGCAGGTCGCGATCGTAAACGTCGGGCCAATCGAAGTTGTAACGTTCACGTTTGCGCTCATAGTGTTCGCGCAGGGTGGTGCGAATCTCCGAGAGTGGTTCCACTTTCGTGCGCGCGCGATTACGCGGCTTGGTGCCCGCGAGTTCGGCAAACGACTCGTCGATGTACTCGAGCTTTTGCAACGCGGGCCAGCCTTTGTAACGCCGGCGCCAGCGCGAACGCGGCGTCAACCACACGGCGAACGTTTCGGCAAAGTCTTCCGCGGGATGTGCCTGCGCATACCACGCGCGCAAGTGCAAAACGTAGTTGCGGCTCTTGGGCTTCGGTTTGTAGAAATCGGGGTAATGCTGCGCGAAGGATCCGAACAATTCGCGCCAGCGCCGCTTGAAGTGCATGCGAAACGCCGTATCGAGCGCGTGGCCGGCTTCGTGACGCAGGATTCGCAAACACTCGGTGTCGCTGCCGCCCTCGACTTCGAGCATCTGCTTCCGCTCGAGTTTCACCAGCCGGGGATGGGCCAGGTAAAAGGGAATCGCAATGCCCGGCACGCCGTCAGGCGAGAACCACTCTTCCGACAACCAAACGTGCGGCTTGAAGCGAATGCCGCGATCGTTGAGTTCGCTGTAGAGTCGTTTGATGTGGGGTTCGAGAAATGAGCCTTTGATCTTGAGCGCCAGATCACATATCCGCAGATCGAGCAGATGTTCGTCGGTAAGACGATACCAGGGAACGCGATAACTCACGCGCACAAACCTTTCGCCGCCACAGTCGTGCTGGCGCAATCACTTGATGGCTGGTTCGGCTTTGAGCGCGAAGTGTGGCCCGGCATTTTGGTGCGCGGAATAATTAGTATTCAGGATCAGCGGAGCGGCGTCATTGTAGCGACGTTCGCGGGGATGCGCTAGCGGGCGGTTTCCGAGGCAGCTGGACTATCCCCTCACACCGGGAGCGCGGACTCTTCACTGGGAGCGCCGGCTCCTCACTGGGAGCGCGGGCGCCCTCGCCCGCTACCGCACTCTACAAATCTTAATCCGCTGCGGAACGGGCGGGCGGGGGCGCCCGCGCTCCCAGGGAGGCATTGGGGTTCCGACGTTTAACGACCGGGCGGAACACCCGTTTTCAGAAATGAGGACGGACAAAGTTTTTCGATCGGGCATTCGGCGCAGAGTGGGTTACGCGCTTTGCAGATGGCGCGTCCGTGCGCAATCATCAGGTGCGGAAACATTACCCACTCCTTCTGCGGCACAATCTCAACCAGATCCAGCTCAATCTTCTCCGCAGTCTTTTGGGTCGAGAGTCCCAGCCGGTGCGACAGCCGCGTGACGTGCGTATCAACCACGACACCGGCGGGGTTCCCAAACGCATTTCCCAGGACCACGTTTGCCGTCTTGCGGGCGACGCCGGGAAGCTCAAGTA
>JAVEEA010000078.1 GCA_030840675.1 Pyrinomonadaceae bacterium | reverse complement strand
AGTCGCTGCGAGCAGGAGCGGCAGGGCGAGTAGGTCGACCATGTAGTTGTTAATCTCAAACAGCAGATGTTCTGCCATGACGACCAGCAACACACCCGTGGCGCGCACCCAGGCATTACGCCAAAAGGGCCGCAGCAATTTGTCGGCAATGCGCGCGGTCCAGATCAGCGCCAGCAAATTAATGATTGTGCCGAGGCGATAGCCGAGTGCATGCCGAAAAATTCCGGTGACCATGTCGGGAGCGGGATTGTAAGGCGCGGGCGTGGGAAAGAATTCTCCGGGCAGGTAAAGGAAACCACGCAGGCCGCGCTCGGCGTGCAGCAGGCGGTAATTCAAAACGTCAAACGAAACATCGGGAAAGGCGACGCGGAGCGTGTAAATAAACACGAGCGGCAACACCCCGATGAGCCAGAAGGGAAGACCAGCTTCGTTTTCTTCCGTAGGATCTTTCGCCGTGAGGTAAAGCCAAAGGGCGCACGCCGCCAGCACGACTGAAGCAGTCCAGGCGGCATAGTTGTTATTCGTCACCCACCAAAAGTACTCACGCGCGAGCACCGCAAAGCAGAGAAACAGTAACGCGTCGCCGGGTAACTCGAGTTTCAGAAAAGCTGCGCGCGCGCGCGACGGGTTTGCTGGAGACTGGGAAGAGGTGGGCTCGGGCATGCTCAATCGTCGTGGGTTGCGGGCGTGTTACGAGCGAAGTCCGCGCGCAGTTCTTCCGCTAACACCTGGAGTTGATATTCAAATTCCTGAGCGCGACGAGCGATGGAATGCAACACGAGTCCGACGGTGATTGAGAGCAAACCGCACAACGCGAGACTGACGGTCAGCACCGTGACCGGCAAGCGTGCGCGGCCAGTGTTCAGCAATTCGAAGATCGTGATGACACCGGGGAGCAGCGCTGCCGCCAGCAAGACTAAGCCGGTGCCGCCGAAGAACGTGAGCGGCTTGTAGTCGCGAAAGAGTGCGAGAATTGTATTGAGAATGATGATGCCGTCGCGGAAAAACTTAATCTTGGAGTGACTGCCGGGCGGCCGGTGCGTCAGGTTAATGGGTATCTCGACAATGCGAAAGCCACGCTCGATGGCCTTGATGGTCAACTCGGTTTCGATCTCGAAGCCGCCGCCGAACAGCGGCAGACTCTTCACGAACTTGCGATTGAACGCCCGATAGCCCGACAGGATATCGGTCAACTTAACGCGGAAGATCCCGTTTAAGACGCGCAACACGAGTCGATTGCCAAGAGCGTTGAGTTGTTTGAACTCGCTTTCCGATTCAGTGTGCAAACGCGAACCCACTACCATGTCGGCCGCGTTGCTGAGCACGGGCGCGAGCAGGCGATGAATCGCCTCGGCGGGATAGGTGCCGTCGCCGTCGACGATGACGTAAACATCCGCGTCGACCTGACGAAACATTGCTTGCGTGACATAGCCCTTGCCCTGGCGTCGCTCGTGAAATACCTGGGCGCCGGCAGCCTCGGCGAGAGTCACGGTCTGGTCAGTCGAGTTGTTATCGAAAACGTAAATCGCGGCGCTGGGTAACTGTGCGCGAAACTGCTTGACCACCGCGCCCACGGTTTTTTCTTCGTTGTAGCAGGGAATGAGAATCGCGATGCAGTCGCGCGTGGCCGTAACAGGGTTGCGTCCGCGTTCGAAGGCCAAGGTGGGAGTCTGGCGGATCGCTCCCGTCTCCGCTGGAATTTCTGCTGCCATGTTTGCTCGGGTTCTTTCCGCGAAACTGACCGAATGAATTGAAGGCGCGCCGGCCAAACAAGATATGATAAAGTCCGCGCCGCCCGCAACAAGCGCGCTGCTACCCGGGTTGGTTTACACGGTTCTCTTGTTCACTAGCCGCACGCAGAGGAAGTTTGAACGTGACCGCGTAGAGGAACTGTAGATGCTCTTATCGATAGTTGTGCCGTGCTACAACGAAGCTGCCGTGGTTGCGGAATTCCATCGGCGCATTGTCGCGGTCTGCGCGGGGATCACCGATAGCGAATTCGAACTCATCTACACGGACGATGGCAGCGTCGATGAGACGCCTGTGATCCTACGCCAGTTGCAGGCGAGCGATGAGCGGGTACGCGTCGTTGCCTTATCGCGTAACTTCGGTCATCAGGTCGCCGTGTCAGCGGGCCTCGAACATGCCGCCGGCGACGTCGCCGTCATCATTGATGCCGACCTACAGGATCCACCCGAAGTAATTCCCGAGCTGCTCGCGCGTTGGCGCGACGGCTACCAGGTGGTTTACGGCATGCGCACCGAGCGTCCCGGCGAAACGGTTTTCAAACTGTCGACTGCAAAACTTTTCTACCGGATCATCAATCGACTTTCAAAGGTCAAGCTGCCGCTCGACGTGGGCGACTTTCGCCTGCTGGATCGCAAGGTGATCGACGTATTGCTGGCGATGCCGGAACGCGATCGCTTTCTGCGCGGTATGGTTAGTTGGATCGGCTTTCGCCAGGTCGCGGTGATGTACAAGCGCGCGGAACGAAGTGCGGGCGCGAGCAAGTATCCGCTCTGGAAGATGCTGCGATTTGCGGCGGATGGCGTGCTTTCGTTTTCGCTGACGCCGTTGCGGCTTGCTTTGTGGGTGGGCTTCCTGTCAATCGCGCTCGCCTTCGCGGGGATTGTCTACGCGCTGATCATCCGGCTTTACACCAACGACTGGGTGCGTGGTTGGACCTCGATCTTCACGGCCGTGCTTTTCATCGGGGGTGCGCAACTGGTCACGCTGGGAATCATCGGCGAGTACATTGGCCGCATCTATGCGGAAGTGAAACGTCGACCGCTGTACGTAGTTGCTGAGCAACTCGGCTTTGGCGAGGAAAAAACCGACTCCCAAGCAGAAGCCTGACCGTAAGGGAGGGCTCCGCAGGATTGGTAAACCTTTTCCTTTTCGGTGCAAATCTCTTATTTGATCGGAGGTCCATCC
>JAVEEA010000052.1 GCA_030840675.1 Pyrinomonadaceae bacterium | reverse complement strand
GACACACTACTGTGCAGGGTTTAGCGGCATTTTACGAGGTGGGACCGTACCTCCGGGAATCTCAGCCTCCAAGAAAGAACGCAAACTATTTTTCTGTCTCAACCAGTTACAGGTTCTGACGGACGACTTCCCCCGATCGCAAATGCACGTGGGGAATGGTTGTGCGCACGTGTGAACAGGGTCTGGCAATTAGAGCTCGTTGATTTGCGATCTTCAGGTTTGAAGGGAGAAACGAGAAATGAAAAAGGCGTTAGGCGATGATGCATTGAATCAAATATTCCGCGAAGCCCGCACGCACGGTGCCTGGCTCGATAAACCAGTGAACGATGAGGTCCTTCGTCAATTGTATGACTTGATGAAATGGGGGCCGACCAGTGCCAACGGTAGTCCAGGGCGACTTGTCTTTCTGCGTACTCCGGAAGCGAAAGAGCGTCTGCGACCAGCGCTGGCTCCGGGGAACGTGGAGAAGACGATGACTGCACCGGTCACGGCGATCATCGCTTACGATCTGCTGTTTTTTGAAAAGCTGCCGAAGCTATTCCCTCACGCGCCCGGCATGCGTAATCTATTTGCGGAGAATCCCCAACTGATCGAGGAGACCGCTAAGCGCAACTCTACCCTCCAGGGTGCCTACCTCATCATCGCGGCACGCGCACTTGGGCTCGATTGTGGCCCAATGTCAGGTTTCGATAACGCGAAGGTGGACGAGGAGTTTTTCGGTGCGGGCGAAGAATGCGAAGGCTGTGAACAGGAGTTTTTGCCTTCAGGTCACGTCAAGTCGAATTTCTTATGCAATCTTGGCTATGGCGATCAGTCGAAACTTTTCCCAAGAGGGCCACGGCTGGCGTTCAACGAGGCCTGCACGCTGCTTTAAAGGGCTGCCGTTCGTTAGTTCAGAAACTCTCGACGCCTATCTTTCGAAGGGGTGCCTGGAAGGCTCAACTTTGGTTTGGCTCTTGAAATAGTTGGGAAGTCGGAATAAAAAGGTGAGATAGGGACAGAGCCTAATCACAAATTAAGGCTGCAATCGGGGACATACTGCTGCCCTGTTTGATTACGACTTCATCTTGAGGCTGGTCGAAGCTCCCTCGTTCAGATCAACTTTCTTGCGAGTGTCGCAAGTCATGAAAGCACATGCTAGTGATACCGGCCTCTTTACGTGCAGCCTCCCCCACCTTACGCAGGTTCACGCTCGCGCTTGCGAGCAACCGCTCGTCGGCATCGTCGCTCTTCTTTTGGAGTTTGAGTTTCAGCAGTTCGGCTTTCAATCGAGTGCTAACTGAAATCTCCATTGCTTCATGTTCTTATCCTTGTAGGTGGTGATGGTCACTTCTTCAGCTTTGAAGTTGACATGTTTCCACTTTAACAACTCCACCAGACTGGACCATCGAGCGCCAGTCTCCAACGCTGCAATGAACACCGGAATTGTATGACGACGCTCTGCTTTTTGAAGGGCCGGGAATAGCCGTCGCTCTTCGGCATCGGACAATACCAACAGAAGGTGCAAGATGAAAATACTTCAACGAACAATCCGCAAGGCCAGAGGTAGGCACTGCGCACGCATCCGGTTTGAGGACGATAACGGTAAGACTCGGAGGTCCTGCGTACACAAGAACACGGCGTCTTTATTGACGTTTACGATTTTGAGGAAAGCCGGAAGGTAAAATCCGCTCCAGAGGCGAACGCTCTAATCCACTGAGCTACGCGGGCAATCGTGTTTGCTGGAAAAGATGGCACAGCCGCGCAACTGCTGCACGTGGCGTTGAGAAACCGGTTTGCACGCTGTGATACGAATTAAGATGCGACTCTGAGGATCAATTTGACGACATAGAACGAGAGCGCGGCCATGAACGCAGCCGCGGGAATGGTAAGTATCCAGGCCCAAACGATCCGCCCGGCGACGCCCCACTTGACGGCGGACAGACGCCGGGTCGCGCCCACGCCGACAATCGCGCCGGTGATGGTGTGGGTCGTGGAAACGGGTGTTCCGGTAAGCGTCGCGTAGGCGAGCGTGATAGCCGCACCGGTCTCGGCACAAAAACCGCCGATGGGCCTGAGCTTGGTAATTTTCGAACCCATCGTGTGCACGATACGCCAACCGCCGGAGAGCGTGCCCAGGGCGATGGCGCCGTGCGCAAGCAAAACCACCCACAACGGAATCGCCGGAATAGTCCCGTTTGGTCCATACGCGAGAATGCCGCCGGCCGCCAGAACCGCGGTTATGATGCCCATCGTTTTTTGCGCATCGTTGCCGCCGTGGCCCAGCGAAAAAGCCGCGGCTGAGAACAGTTGACCCTTGCGAAAAAATTTATCGACCGCCTTGGGCGTGGCGCGGCGAAAGATCCAGTGAACCGCAACCATCAAAGTGAAGCCGAGCACCATACCAATCAGCGGCGACAAGACGATAAACGTAATCGTTCGCATCCAAACGTCCGTTTTCAAGAGCCCGTGAATCCCGCCGAACGCGGCGATACCCGCGCCCGCATAACCGCCCAGCAGCGCGTGTGAACTGGAAGTCGGCAGGCCCAGATACCACGTTATGAGGTTCCAGATGATCGCTCCCAGAAGCGCAGACATGAGTACATAAAGACGCAGGTCGGGGCTGATCACGTCCATCCGCACGCCATCGCCAATCGCTTTCGCTACCCGCGTGCCGAACACGGCGAAGGCGATGAAGTTGAAGAAAGCAGCCCATAGCACGGCGACGCCCGGCGAAAGCACTCGCGTCGAAACTACGGTCGCGATGGAATTCGCGGCGTCATGAAAACCGTTGATGTAATCGAAAACGAGTGCGAGCGCGACCAGAATTAAAACGAAGGCAAAGGTAGCAGTCATGGTGTAAGTAAACAGTTCCGGTAGACAGTAACAGCAGCGGACGCTTCGCGAGTCGCAGCCTGCCACGGTAAGGCGGGCTGTCTGCTTTTACTGTCTGCTGATTGCTAAGTGTGTTTAATGATTACGCTCTCGATGATGTTGGCAACATTCTCGCAGCGATCGACCGCGGCTTCGAGTTTTTCGTAGACCTCTTTCCACTTCACGACCGTCAACGCGTCGTGGGAGCCGCGAAAGAGCGCCGCGATCGCCGCGTGGTAAATATCGTCACCTTCATTTTCCAGCCGGTGCAGTTCGACGAGCCGTTGCGTGACATTCTTCGGTTTTTGCAGCATGGCGACAATCTCTTTCAACTGCTCGGCCATGCGCTCGATCACGTCGGCAAACGAGCGCGCGTAATCGGTGATTTCCCGGACGTCAAAGATGATGATCGCGCGGGCGGCGTCGTCGATCAGATCGACAATATCGTCGAGCGCAGTCGACATCAGGTAGATATCTTCACGATCAAACGGTGTGATAAACGACTTGTTAAGGCGCGTGGAGATGGTATGAGTTAATTCGTCGCAGGCGTGTTCGAGACCCTTGATGCGTTGCGCATACTCTTCGAAGTCCTGGTTTTTGTCCGCCAGCATTTCCTTCAGCTCACGCGCGGCGGCGGAAATGTAGAGGGTCATCTGGATGAAGAGATCGAAGTATTGCTCTTCGCGAGGCAGAAAGTTTAGTAATCCCATAGCACGATTTCCTAACTGTCTAATTTCATTTGATTAATTTGGCGGAGTCCGCACTATAGCCGAGCTTGCCGGAGATTGTCTATCTGAACCTCAGCTGAACCTGGTGTTACTAACGCTGCCTAATTTGGAGTGCGACGACCTGCCCTCGCTCTCCTCGCTCCGACTTGTCGCGCTGGCACAAGAGCGTTCATTTTGCGGTGACACGGCGTTAAGCCGCCGCGGGCCAAAGCGGTGACAGCTCTCCGCACTCAGAATCGGGTGCTACCTGTCTGCTTGCGCCCTTGCAAAAGTCGCGTGTGGTCGTATATCAAGATAGCGCATGACTGACCACAACCATTTTGCCGCGGTGCAAGGCTTCCTGCGTCTGGAGGCGGCAGCGATCGCCGACACGGCTGCTCGCCTGACGCCCGAAGCAATTGAACCGGTGGTCCAACTGCTCGCTGCTTGTAAAGGGAAGATCGTAATCCTGGGTGTGGGCAAGTCAGGCATCATCGCGCGGAAGATCGCCGCAACGATGACCAGCACCGGTACTGGCGCGGTCCATCTGCATCCGTCCGACGCTTTGCATGGAGGCATTGGCATTATTAACGCAGCTGACGTCGTAATGATTCTGAGCAACAGCGGCGAGACAAATGAAATCATCGAGATGCTGCCCTACTTGAAACGGCGGCAGGTGCCGATCGTAGCCATTGTCGGCAACGTTAATTCAAGTTTGGCACGGCGAGCCGATGCAGTGATTGACGCTTCGGTGGATCAGGAGGCCTGTCCCTTAAACCTTGCGCCCACTACCAGCACCACGGTCGCGCTTGCGCTCGGCGACGCCCTGGCGTTGACGCTAATGCAGGGGAAGGGACTGACGCCCGACGATTTTGCGGTGAACCACCCGGCGGGCCAACTTGGCAAGCGACTCACGTTGACGGTTGCGGACCTGATGCATAGTGGTCCGGATAATCCAACGCTTGCGGCCGGTGCACTTTGGATGGAGATTGTGAAAGGAATCAGTGACGGGGGTCTGGGCGCTGTGAACGTGGTAGACGCCGAGAGACGGCTGGCGGGAGTTGTTACCGACGGTGATTTGCGTCGCGCGTTACAACGTCTCGATCACGAGGCCCTGGTGAAACTGAACTGCAGCGACATCATGACCGCGAATCCTTGCGTCGCTACTCCGGAACTGCTGGCCTACGATGCGCTGCATTTGATGGAAGATCGGCCCTCGCAAATCTCGGTGCTGCCAGTGGTGAACGACGAAGGCATTTGCGTCGGGTTGATTCGCTTGCACGACATTGTTCGGAGTGGGCTGTAAAAAATAAGTCCAACGTCCCAGGTCTTCACGTCACCGCAGTTGTTGTGCGACCAATCAAGTAGTGGAGAGCAAACGTGGGACTTCAGACTTCAGACTTCGGACTTTCTGGCTATCGGCCGGGACGAATGTATCGGGCACATCGACGATGTCCCAGGCCGAACGCACGCGCAGCAGTTTTGACATCAACCCCGCATGCATAATGTGGCCGCTTCGTTCCGCCACCACCTTTCCCAGGATTGGCATCCCCAGCAGCGCCAGATCGCCGATGATGTCCAGGATTTTGTGACGTACAAACTCGTCGCGGAATCTCAAGCCGGTTTTATTCAACATGCCATCAGCGGTGAGTACGATCGCATTCTCCAATGAGCCGCCGCGAATCAAGTTGGCTCGCCTGAGTGCCTCGATCTCATCAGTAAAACCAAAAGTGCGCGCGGCGGCAATCTCACGGCTGAACGCTCCGTTGTCGAGATGCAGTGAAAATTTTTGTACGCCAATCAGCGGGTGGGGAAAGTCAATGAGGCAGTCGATTTCGTAACGGTCACCTGGTTCGACGCTGATGCGCCGGTTCCCCTGTTCGAAAGAAACTTTCTCGCGTACCAGCAGCGCGCGGCGCGCGAGTGGCTGGCTGACAATCCCTGCCCTTTCAATCATCTCAGCGAAAACTTCCGCCGAGCCGTCGAGTATAGGAATCTCCAGGTTATCAACCTCGATGTAAACGTTGTCTACGCCCAGACCGCGCAGCGCTGATAAGAGATGCTCGACGGTCGAGAGCATCACTCCGGTGCGCATCAGCGTGGTGGCATAACCGCAGTGGGCCACGGATTCAACAGTCGCGGGAATTTCAAACCCACCCAGGTCCGTGCGACGAAAAACGTAGCCGGTGTCGGGTGGCGCCGGCGCCAGACGAACATGCACCGGCACCGCGGTATGAAGTCCGATGCCGTCGGTTTCGACTGCGGAAGCGAGGGTGGTTTGCTTAATCAAGTTAGAAGTTCCTCAAGAGGACGCGAATGACTGACGTGCAAGAGCGCAACTGAGGGAGCAATGCTTGTGCCGCCCGATACGCGATGATTTCTAAGAGCGATCGCCTGGCAGTGTTGCTGCTTGACGACGAAGCAGGAAGATTATGAGGTATGCACGCAACAAGCGGAGCCGAAACAGCAGTGGACTGGATGTAGGCGAGGGACACGATTCACACGATCGACGAAGAAAATGTCGGTCGGTGCGAGTGTAATCCTGTTCAGCTTGCTAATCCTGTCGGCGCAAAACATTAGTGTGATTGACACTCCTAAAACGCCTCACTATCATCGAAACTCATGCCAAGCAAACAAGCTGCTGCTGTTGATAAGCCGGTCGAACGTGTATTCCTGATCGATTCGATGTCGCACATCTTTCGCGCGTTCTTCGCGCCAATGGCGAATCGTGCGGCGCCGTTGGCAAACTCACGCGGCCAGGTGACGCAGGCGGTCTACATCTTCACCAACATGCTGCGCAAACTGCTCACGGATGAAAAGCCAAACTACATCGCAGCGATTTTCGAGTCGGGCGAGAAGACGTTTCGCCACGAAACGTTTGCCGACTATAAAGCCAACCGGCTGGCTATGCCGGAAGATCTCGCTTCGCAACTGCCTTACATCAGGCGACTCTGCGAGGCGTTGAATATTCCGATGATCAACTCGCCGGGCTACGAAGCGGACGACGTCATTGGCACGCTTGCGAAAAAAATTGCCGAACAGAAGCTGCAGGCCGTGATTGTTTCCAACGACAAGGACATGTGCCAACTCGTTTCCGATCCTTACGTAGTCTGCATGCGCACGAATTCCCAAGTCGTCAAGCGCAAGGAGTTCGTACCGCCGATCGAGTGGTGCGACGAGGCCTGGGTAGAGAAAAAGTTTGGCGTACCCGCGAGTAAGGTTGTGGACTTATTGGGTCTGATGGGCGATTCGATCGATAACATTCCGGGCGCGCCGGGCATTGGCGCGAAGGGTGCAGTGCAGCTCATCACGCAGTTTGGATCCATTGACGACGCACTCGCGCGTTGGGAGGAAGTGAAACACAAAACTTACCGCGAGTCGTTGCACAACAACCCGGACCTGATCCGGCAGTCGCGTGAGTTGGCACGCATTCGCCTCGACCTCGACGTGGAGTTGGACCTGGACCAGATTAAAGCGCGTCCACCTGACCGTGCGGCTGCTTACGAGTTGTTCAAGGAGTTGGAATTTTCCGCACTCACGCGCGAGTTTGCCGACGCCGCGCTGATCAATCCGGACGCGGTCGACGATAAGTTGAACTACGAGGTCATCGCTTCGCGGGCCGCCCTGGATAACTTGATCCGCACTTTGTGGGAGGCTGAGATTGTAGGCGTCGCGATTGCAGACTCGACTGCGGTGCGAGAGAAAGCGAACGATAAGCCAGCCTCGGCCGGATCTGCCGGTGAGAACGGCGAGCTTGATCGGCAGTGTTCGCTTGATTATGAACCGGCGGAAGGGATTGCGTTCTCAACTGCCGCAGGGGTTTCCGCTTTTGTCGACTTCAACAAATTTCCCGAGGGCCGGGAGACGGCGTTGACGGCGCTGCGGGAAGTTTTGTCTAACGGCCTGCTGGAGAAAGCGGTCCACGATCTGAAACGAAACGTCGGCTTGCTCGCGCAGCTGGACATCTCGCTCGCCGGTGTGAAAGACGACACATTTCTCGCGGCCTATCTGCTCGATCCCAATCGCAGCAAGTATGAACTGAGCGACCTCGCGCGTGAGGCGGTCGGCGTTGAGCATCTCACTAAACCCGCGACCGGCTGGACTGACATGCAATGGGAAACGGCCGTCGCTGCCGATCTGACCGTGCGTACCGCGAAAGTTCTGCACCAGCGAATACTGGAAACCAAACTCGAAACGATTTACAGCGAGTTGGAGTTGCCGCTCGCGCCATTGCTCTTTCGCATGGAGCGCGCGGGTCTGAAGGTTGACCGCGCCACGCTCAACGACCTTTCCAACTACCTGGGCCTGGAACTCCGGCAGCTGACGATAAAAATCTATGAGCTGGCGGGGAGGGAATTCAATATTGGTTCGCCCAAGCAGGTCGGTGAGGTGTTGTCCGAACTGGAGATGACTTCGGGCCGAAAAACGTCGACTGGTCGCATCTCGACCAGCAAGGCCGTGCTCGAAGAGTTGGCCCAGACGTTTGAGTTGCCGCGTCTGATCATCGACTACCGCGAGCTCGACAAACTCAAGAGTGTTTACACTGACGCGTTGCCGCACCAGATTGCGAGTGACGGTCGCATCCATTGCCTGCTAAACCAGACGGTCGCGGCTACCGGACGACTGTCGTCAAGCGAGCCCAATCTGCAAAACATTCCTATCCGGACCGAACTGGGCCGGCGCATCCGGCGCGCGTTCGTCGCCGAAAAGGGTTACCAGATCATCTCCGCTGACTATTCCCAACTCGAGTTGCGTTTGTTGGCCCACATCACGCAGGACCCGGTGATGCTCGAAGCCTTTCAACATGGCGAAGACATTCATGCGCGCACGGCGCGACTTGTGTTTGGCGCTCAGACTGACGAAGAACTAAAAGAAGCGCGCCGCTTCGCCAAGATCGTTAACTTCGCGATCGCTTATGCAATTGAACCGTGGGGCCTCTCACAACGCGTCGGCATTTCGCGCCAGGAAGCCAGAAAAGTTATCGACGACTACTACAACACCTACAAGGGTGTGCGACGCTACATGGAAGAGGTGCCCATCAAGGCGCGGGAACATGGTTATGTGCGTTCAATTTATGGTCGCATCCGGCCGCTTCCCGGCATCAGCGATCGCAACGCCAACATTCGTAAAGCCGCCGAGCGTGAGGCGATCAATATGCCAATCCAGGGCACGGCGAGCGACATTGTGAAGATCGCGATGTTACGTGTTGACGAGGAGTTCAAACGCGAAGGCATCGCGGCGAGGCTACTCATGCAGGTCCATGACGAGCTACTGGTGGAAGCGAAGACTGAGACGGCGTCGCACGTCGCTGAAGTGCTCAAGCGCGAAATGGAGTCGGCGGTAACTTTGGACGTGCCGTTGATCGTCGACGTCGGCATCGCTGACAATTGGATGGACGCAAAGCCTTAAAGAAATCGGGTGGTGTCCTGGTTTTTAGTAGTCACACCAGCCGGCAATCAAAACGCGCACATAGGTTTCGAACTAATGGTCGAGAAAGAAAACGCCCCTGAACTCGAAGGCGCTAGCACTGCTGGCAACTCGCCCCAGGACTCCGCCCATTTCGAGGAGATAGCGTCGCCGCGAACCGTTTACCACCGCACCTCGGGCGCGACAGACCAGACGCCACAACTGGGTCCGACGTCTTCCGCCAGCGTGTGGCGGCGCGAAATCTCCCCGGCGATTGTACCGCTCGTCGTTGGCTTTCTTTTGCTGCTGGGCTTGATCGGAGTGCTGGGGTGGTTGAGCGAAGAACGCATGACTGCTGTCGGGCGCTCCGTGCTGGACCTTGAACAGATCCATGCAGCACGTCAAGGGTTGTTGCTCAAGTTGCGGCTGGCGATTACCAAACTCGACAATGAAGCGCGGGCGCGGGCCGAAGCCGACGCTCGTCGGGAACTCCAGCCGCCCTTCGATCTGCGTCTGAGCGCGGCGCGAACCGAAGTGAACAAGCTCCTGGTCCAACTCGATCGTGGACCGCTCGATAGTGATCTTCTTTGGGGCAGGTTTCGCACCGACCTGGCCAGCTACGTCGAAGTGACGGACGACTTGCGCCGCTACTCGCTCGAGGGCTTTCAAAAGTTTGATGTCGTTGACAGGGAAGTCAATGTCTTGTTGGACCAGTCGACGGAAGCGCAGTTAGAAGTCATTCGTAGGAGCGACATTATTCAGCGCGAGGCGGCGGCCTCGGTGCGCAAGTGGAGCTTGATTGCCTTGTTGGTGGGCGCACTGGTGGCGGCGGGAACAGTTTGGGAAGTGCAACGCCGCTTTGCCGCGATGCGTCGCAGCATCGAGGAAGCCAGGCGCGAAAGAAATTTCACCAGCCAGTTGCTCGAAGGAATGGTGAGCGCGGTGGCCGCCGTCGACGAACACGATCGCATTCGCAGTGCCAACGCAGCTTTCTTCCGAATCTTTCCGCGCGCGACAATTGGCGCTTCTATCCACGAAAAGTTTGCCAGCGAGGCTGCGTTGAAGATGTTGGAGGCTGCCACGGGTTCGTTAGTAAACCAGGCGTCTTATCGCGGGCGTTGGGTCTATCCGGCTGGTCCCGAGCGGGAACAGGAACAGACGTTCGATCTCTATTCGTCGCCGCTGGCCATCAACGGCGCCCGCGGCCAGATTTTGACGCTCGTCGACGTAACGGAAGCGGCCGAGGCCGAACGTGGCCTGCGTCGCCAGGAGTCACTCGCGGCGGTGGGCCAGGCGACGGCGCAGGTGGCCCACGAAATTCGAAATCCTCTCGGCAGCATTCGTCTTGGAGTGTCAATGCTGCGCGACAGCGTTAACGACGCGGAGGGTTTGAATACTATCGAACTGGTGGAGCGCGGCATCAAGCACTTGAGCAAACTGGTGGTTGACGTCGCGCAGTTTTCGCGCCGGAAAGCGCTGGAACAAGCGAATGTCGAGGTTAATGAACTGCTGAATCACAGCCTCGATCTGCTGGCGGACAAGGTAAACGAAAAAGAGACGCCAATCGAAAAGAGATTTACCGAGCAAGCGCCGGTGGGACATTGGGACTTCGATCAGCTGAGTCAGGTTTTTGTAAACGTTATTGCCAACGCAATTGACGCCAGTCCGAAAGCGACGCCGGTGACCATTTCAACGGTAGTGGTCCAGGGTGGGAGAAGTGATGACGACGACGAGGGCCGCCCTGGGAGACGAGTGGCGCGCGTGACAATTGCCGATCGGGGCAGCGGCATGGACGGCGCGACGCTCGACCGCATCTTTGAACCATTTTTCTCAACCAAAAAACGGGGCACAGGACTAGGCCTGGCGATCGTGAAACAGATCGTCGAACAACACGAGGGTACAATTAGCGTGGAGAGCAAAGCGGATCAGGGAACAACGTTCCGGATCGACTTGCCGCTTTGAGGGTGACCTTGTGCTATGAGGCTAGGGCAAATAATAAACAACTCTGGGCTGGGGTGGACTTCATTACGCTAAGGCGTTAAAGGCCCGCCGCGCGGCTTCGATCGTCTTGTCGATGATCGCGACGGTGTGAGTGATGCTGACGAAGCCGGCTTCAAATTGCGACGGGGCCAGGTAAACACCTTCAGCCAGCATCGCGTGAAAAAACTTGCCGTAGAGTTCCCGGTTACTCAGGTTGGCCGTCTCCCAATTCGTGACCGGCACGTCGGTAAAGAAGCTGGTCCACATCGAACCGACGCGGTTGGTAATAGTTTTTATTCCCGCTGCTTCTGCCGCCCGAGCCAGACCTTCACAGAGCAATGCCGAACGTTGTTCGAGAGTTTCGTAGACGCTTCGGTCCTTCAGTCGTCGCAGTGTCACTAATCCCGCCGTCATCGCGAGCGGATTTCCCGAAAGCGTTCCGGCCTGGTAGATAGGTCCGGTCGGCGCGATGTTGCGCATCAAGTCGCGACTGCCGCCATAGGCGCCCACGGGCAAACCGCCGCCGATGATTTTACCGAGGCAGGTGATGTCGGGTGAGATTCGATAGCGTTCCTGCGCCCCGCCGCGCGCCACCCGAAAGCCCGTCATCACTTCGTCGAATATCAGCAAGGCGCCGTGCTTTGCGGTTAGCTCGCGAACGAATTCCAAAAAGCCCGCTTGTGGCGGCACGCAACCCATGTTGCCGACGACGGGTTCGATGATTACAGCCGCAATGTCCGGATGTTCCGCGAAGACTTCCGCCAGCGCTGCCGGGTCGTTGAACGGAACTGTCAGCGTGTGTTGGGCCAACGAAGCAGGAACGCCGGGACTATCCGGTAGTCCGAGCGTGGCGACACCGGAACCAGCCTTCACTAACAAACTATCCGCGTGGCCGTGGTAGCAGCCGGCAAACTTGACGAGCTTGTCGCGTCCGGTAACGCCGCGCGCGAGACGGATCGCCGACATGGTGGCTTCGGTGCCGCTGTTGACCATGCGCACCATCTCAATGGAGGGAACCGCCGCGACGATCTCTTCCGCGAGTTCAACCTCAAGCTCGTTAGGCGCGCCGAAGCTGGTACCGCTGGCCGCGACCGCCGCGAGCGCGGCGAGAATCTCCGCATCAGCGTGCCCGAGGATCATCGGTCCCCAGGAACCGACATAGTCTATGTAGGTACGGCCTGCTACATCCGTGATTGTCGGACCCGCTGCACTCCGGATGAAAAGCGGCGTACCACCCACACCGCGAAAGGCGCGCACCGGTGAATTGACGCCACCGGGCATCAGCTCAAGTGCGCGTGCAAAGAGAAGTGCAGATTGATCCTGGTTTGTTTCCAAAGGCGACATGATTAACCCGTCAGGCGTTTAGATCGTTTCAAGATAGTGCGATGTGTAATAGATTATGCGGGATGATTGGTTCATTCAAGCATAAAGGCTTGCGCGAGTTTTTCGAGACGAATAGCAGGCGAGGAATTCCGCCTGAACTGTCTGCTCGCCTGCGTGATAGGCTTGACGTAATTGACGCGGCGACTACCTTAGACGATATCCGCCTGCCGCACATCGACCTTCATGAGTTAAGGGGAGACCGCGCGGGTACGTGGGCCGTGAAGGTCAATAAGAATTGGCGGTTGACATTTACTTTTGCAGGCGGCGATGCGGGCGATGTAAACTTTGAGGACTATCATTGAAAGAGAATTCTATGGGAGAAAAATCCATCCAACGCAAGGTGCGGCCCACTCATCCAGGTGCGATCTTACGAAACATGCTTGCAGAACTCGCTGCTGAAGGAGGGGGCCAGTTTCTCGGTCTCACGCAAAGGGAGCTGGCAAAGCGGCTCGGAGTTTCGCCGCGCGCGGTGAATGAGTTGATCCGTGAGCGGCGTGGCGTAAGTGCGGACATGGCGATTCGTTTGTCGCGAGTGTTCAAGACGACCCCCGACATTTGGATGAATTTGCAGAAGGCCGTGGATCTTTGGGACGCCGCCAAGTCAAATAGGAACGACTATGCGAAGCTCAGGCCTATAGCCGCCTAGCGCCTGGACGTCTTCCGAAGCTCGCTCGAGGAAGGAACTTCACTGTCCCGCTTTTCGCCAGGAGGAAAAACGAATTCGAAATGAACCTGCTTCGTAGTCATGCCGATCAGAACTTCTCAATCAGCTCAACTTCTTTGTCCTCGAGTTGACTGACTACATCACTTCCCTCGTTGCGTGTCCTTTGAACAGATCGCTACAACTGCCGTTGCGTTTGCCTCTAGATAAATGTTTAGTCGTAGGCTTCTGTCTTAAATAGGCGAACTTCACCACAGAGATACAGAGCACGCTGAGGCAGCCCAGAGGGTTGAAGCTCTCGGTTCTTCAGTGGAATCTATCGCGGCGTGCTGGCAGTCTGCTAAGATACGCGCGTTTCCCATGCTGACAGCGTCCCGGTTTTCTCGTGGACGACAAACGCCAGAGTAAAGTCCAAAACTTCCAGGAGATCACTTTTGTTTATGCGTCCTTCTGTGCCCGACTGCGCCAGCAAATTCTTTTTTTCAAATTTCGCCATGCTCCTTGCTCAGGTCTCCCTGGCTGCGTGTTTGCTTCTGTTGCCGTGGTCCGCCCGGGCTCAGGAAGAGCGGGCTGTAGAGAAGGCGGCGATTGAAAAAGCCCGGCAGGAAGCTGCCGCGAAACAACCAGCCTCGCCTGAGCCGCCTAAGAGCGAGGAAGCGAAGAAAGCTGAGGATGAAAAGCCCGCCGACCCCATGTCGTCGCCCACGTTCAATGGTTTGAAGCTGCGTTCGATCGGACCCGCGTTCACGTCGGGACGCGTGGTCGGGTTTGCGGTTGACCCAAACAATTCAGCGAAGTACTTCGTCGCGTCCGCCTCGGGAGGCGTCTGGAAGACAGTCAACAACGGCACCACCTGGACGCCAGTGTTTGATAAAGAAGGTTCCTATTCAATCGGCGCGATCGCACTTGATCCGAAGAACCCGCTCACCGTTTGGGTCGGCACGGGTGAGAACAACAGCCAGCGCAGCGTCTCTTACGGCAACGGACTTTATCGTTCGGACGACGGCGGCAAAAGCTGGAAGAACGTCGGTCTCAAAACTTCCGAACACATCGGGCGCATCGCCATCGATCCGAAAGACTCGAACACGGTTTACGTCGCCGCCCAAGGTCCACTGTGGGGGCCCGGTGGCGATCGTGGTCTCTTCAAAACGACTGACGGTGGCAGGACCTGGAAAAAAATTCTGTCGATCAGCGAGCACACCGGGGTAAGCGACGTTGTCATCGATCCGCAAAATCCCGAAACGCTTTACGCCTCTTCGTATCAACGCCGCCGGCATATGTGGACGCTGATTGGCGGCGGTCCGGAAAGCGCGCTCTACAAATCAACCGACGCCGGCGCCGCCTGGAACAAGTTGAAAGCAGGTTTGCCGGCAACGGAAATGGGGCGCATCGGTCTCGCGATCTCGCCGGTTGATAGCAATGTCATCTATGCGACGGTGGAAGCGGCTGACAAGAAGGGCGGCATCTTCCGTTCGAATGACCGCGGCGGTAGTTGGGAACGACGCAATGAATTTGACGTCGGTGCGATGTACTACGGGCATATCGTCGCCGATCCGAAAGACGTCGATCGCGTTTACATCATGAACGTCTTTCTGATGGTTTCCGACGACGGCGGAAAAACGTTGCGACGTTTGGGCGAAAAGTCGAAGCACGTCGACAACCATGAAATTTGGATCGACCCCAGTGACACGGATCACTATCTGGTCGGCTGCGACGGCGGCGTATACGAAAGTCGCGATCGCGGTACCAACTGGGACTTCAAGCGCAATCTGCCGATCACGCAGTTTTACGACATTGCCACCGATAACGCGACCCCGTTCTACAATGTCTACGGCGGCGCCCAGGACAATTTTAGTTTCGGTGGGCCAGCGCGCACCCGCAGCGCTTCGGGCATCGTCAACTCTGACTGGTTTGTGACCAACGGCGGCGACGGCTTTCGTAGTCAGGTCGATCCTGAGGATCCCAACACCATCTACGCGTCGCTGCAAAATGGCGTGCTCGCGCGCTTTGATAAACGCACCGGCGAACGCATGGGCATTCAGCCGGCCACGGGACGCGGCGAAGAACCGCTCCGCTGGAATTGGGACTCGCCCTTCATCATCAGCCCGCATTCCCACACGCGGCTTTACTTCGCGGCCGATAAACTCTTCCGCAGCGACGATCGCGGCGACAGTTGGCAAGTCATCAGCGGACAACTCTCGCGTGGACTCGATCGCGACAAGCTGCCGGTGATGGGACGGATTTGGAGTATGGACGCGGTTGCCAAAAATGCGTCCACCGCGTTTTTCGGCAATGCCTCCGCGCTCGCTGAGTCGCCGCTGAAAGACGGATTGATTTACGTGGGGACTGACGATGGTCTGATTCAAGTCACGGAAGATGGCGGGAAGAATTGGCGCAAGCTGGAAACGTTTCCCGGAGTGGCGGAACTGGCGTACGTGAGTCGGATCATCGCTTCGAACCACGACGCGAATACCGTCTATGCGGCGTTTGAGAATCGGCAGAACGCCGACTTCAAACCTTATCTGCTGAAGAGCGTGAACGCCGGACGCACCTGGACCTCTATTACGAGTAACCTCCCGCAGGACTGGCCCGTCTGGTCCATCGCGGAAGATCATGTCAATCCCAATCTACTATTTGTGGGAACGGAGTTTGGTTTGTTCTTTACGATCGACGGCGGTCAGAAGTGGACGCAGTTGAAAGGCGGAGTGCCGACAATTCAATTCCGCGACCTTACGATCCAGAAACGCGAGAACGATTTGGTGGCCGGGACCTTCGGCCGCGGCATCTACATCCTGGATAACTACACGCCGTTGCGTTTGCTCAAAGCGGAAACACTCAGGCAGGAGGCCGAACTGTTTCCGGTTAAAGATGCCTTGCTGTACATACCGTCGCAGCCGCTTGGCTTGCGCGGCAAGAGTTTTCAGGGCGAATCATTTTTCGCGGCGGAGAACCCGCCCTTCGGCGCCACCTTCACGTACTATTTGAAGGATGAGTTGAAGACGAAGCGCGCGCGAAGACAAGATGCGGAGAAAGAAGCCGCGAAGAAGAATTCGGCAGTGAACCTGCCGCGCTTAGCGGATCTCAGCGCCGAGGACGAAGAAGAAGCACCGTCGGTCATCTTTACGATCAGCGACGCGAGCGGCCGAGTGGTGAGACGAATGACCGGACCGGTGACATCTGGGTTGCAACGCGTTTCGTGGGACTTGCGTTATCCGCCCACGTCTTTGCCGCCGCCGCCAAATCCGGAAAACGAAAATCCTTTTGACGATGGCTCAGGCGGGCCGTTGGTCATGCCCGGTACTTACAAAGTTTCACTTGCGAAGCGAGTTGACGGCGTCATGACCCCGCTGGGCCAGCCGCAGGAGTTCCAGGTGATCGTGCTGGGACAGGAAGCCATGTCGCCGTCCGACCGCGCGGCTTTAGTTGAGTTTCAGCAGAAGGTCGCGCGGCTGCAGCGTGCGGTACAGGGCGCGCTGGACGCGGCGAATGCGTTGAAGCCGCGACTCGTTTTGATCCGGCGTGCACTACTCGAAACGCCGGGTGTCGGTGACCGGTTGCTTGACGACGCGTCCGCACTGGATAAGCGCACGAATGATATTTTGCGCGCCCTGCGTGGCGACAGCGCCTTGCGCGCGCGTAATATTAATTTGCCGCCTGCGATCGGGGAACGGGTTGGCGATATCGTGGGTTCGCAACGCTTGTCTACCGCCCGTCCCACGCAGACCCAAATCAATCAGTACGCCCTGGCGGCCCAGGACTTCGAACAATTGCTCGCGCAGTTGCGGCAGTTGATCGAACGCGACCTCGCTAACCTGGAGCGACAGATGGAAGCCGCGGGCGCTCCCTGGACACCTGGTCGCATTCCGGAATGGAAGGACCAGTAACTTTTCGTTAACCGATTTGATTGGGGGATTAATGCGCAAAACAATACTAGCGATGTCTCTAGCGCTGCTCACCGCGGCGTTTGCCTATGGCGTGCAAAGCGGCGCGTGGGTGACTTTCTCGGCGCCCGACGCGCGTTTTTCGGTGCTGTTGCCGAAGGAGCCGACGTTACAGGTTGTCTCGCATCCTGAGAATGCGAAGCTGACCCATAATCGATATTCCGATGCGGAAGCCGGTTATGCTTTCGTGATCGAGTACTTCGACGACGTAGTAAACTCGCCGCCGGAAAAATATCTTGATGAGGTCCGCGACGGTGTGATCGCCACGCTCAAAGGCACCTTGATTCGCGAGGAGCACATCAAGTTGGGAGAGAACGCGGGCCGTGAAATCGAGTATTCCTTGACGGCGCAGAATGGCAACCCCTTCATCGGGCGCACGCGCATCTTCGTGGTCGGACCCGCGCTGTATAGCCTGTCGTTCGTGCAACAGAGAGACCTGGATAAAGTATTAACTGCCGACGCAGCACAAAAGTATTTCTCTTCGTTCAAACTGACGCCGGCAAAATAACGCGGAGCCGTACGGGCTTTCTCGTGATACGTCAGGAGTTTGAGAAGCGCGATCCGCTGCCCGATTTTGCCAGTCTCACCGTGCCGGCGAAAAACCGCAACGAGAGCGACAAGCTGGCGGTTGCTACGAATGGAACCGAGTTGCTACGAGCAACCGAGTTGCTACGAGGAACCGAATTGAGACTTCGAGTGGTCGGTTAAGAGTCCGGCTGATTTTGCGCGCCTGACTTTAGGAGCGCGGGCGCCCTCGCCCGCTCGTTGCGAGTGAGATGTCTCTTGCGGGAAGATGCGGGCGCGGGCGCCCGCGCTCCCCTAAGAGGCGTTGGGCCAAGGTAATTTTGTCGTTGGTATATGTCCCTGGATCCAGGCACGCGAATCGGTCGTTATGAAATCCTGTCCCAACTCGGCAAGGGTGGCATGGGTGAAGTCTATCTCGCGCGAGACACGAAACTGGATCGCAACCTGGCGTTGAAAATTCTGCCCGCCGACCTCGCCGTCAATCGTGATCGCATGCTGCGGTTCATTCAGGAAGCTAAAGCCGCGGCGGCGCTGAATCATCCTAATGTGGCCCACGTCTATGAAATCGGTGAGCACGAAGGACTGAATTTCATCGCGATGGAGTTTGTTGATGGCCACACTCTGCGCGAGAAGATCCACTACGAACGCACGGAACTAAGAAAGCTGATCAGGTTCCTGCAGCAGGTAGCGGGCGGGCTGGCAAAAGCCCACGCGGCGGGGATTGTCCACCGCGATCTCAAGCCGGACAACATCATGATTACCCGTGACGGCTACGCCAAAATTCTCGACTTTGGTTTAGCAAAACTTGTTGAGGTGGCGACGCCTGGACCCGAAGGGGGGACGATCAGCGACGCGGCCACCGTTGCGCTCGATCCACATTCGCTACCGGGTCGCCTGCTGGGGACGGTCGGTTATATGTCGCCCGAACAGGCGCAAGGCAAAACCGGTGCGATAGACCATCGTTCCGACATCTTCTCATTCGGCTGCCTGCTCTTCGAAGCGGTTACCAAGCGCCGGCCGTTCGACGGTGAGTCAAACGTGCAGTCGCTTTATCGCATTGTTTACGAACCCGCGCCGCAGTTGCGAGAGTTGCTACCTGATGCCTCGCCGGAACTGCAACGAATCATTCGCCGCTGCCTCGCGAAGGACCCCGACGAACGTTATCAGTCGATTCA